>NZ_JBFEFT010000002.1:0-265346 GCF_047229225.1 Bacillus sp. 179-C3.3 HS
TGTATACTTTGTCCGCCATCTCTGTATCCGTCATGATCGTCGCAGGGTTTGAGTTCACAAGCACCACTTCATAGCCCTCTTCTTTTAACGCTAAACAAGCCTGTGTGCCAGCATAATCAAACTCCGCTGCCTGACCGATGATGATTGGACCTGATCCGATGACTAAAATCTTTTTGATGTCTACGCGTTTTGGCATACTTCTTCCCCTTCTTTCTCTGTTGTATGAATCATTTCCATGAACTCGTCAAATAAGTAGTTCGCATCTTCTGGACCTGGTGATGCTTCTGGGTGATACTGCACTGTGAAGGCTGGTGCTTTTTTATGTTTTAATCCTTCAATCGTCTTGTCGTTTAAAGCGATATGCGTCACTTCAAGTAAGTCTTCGTTGATGGAACTGACAGTGTAGCCATGGTTTTGTGAAGTCAGTGTCACTTTCCCTGTGGCAAGTTCTTTGACTGGATGATTGGATCCTCTATGCCCAAACTTCATTTTTTCTGTGCTTGCGCCGCACGCAAGAGCAAATAACTGATGCCCAAGACAGATGCCAAAGAGTGGTACCTGTCCAATCAATTGCTGAATCATGTCAACAGCTTCTGGTACATCAACTGGATTTCCAGGGCCATTTGAAAGCATAAGTCCGTCTGGCTTTAGCTGAAGCACTTCATCTGCTGTGATGTTGTATGGCACCACGATGACATCACAGTCACGCTTATTAAGCTCGCGCAAAATGCCATGCTTCATGCCAAAGTCCACAAGCACAATTCTTTTTCCTCTTCCTGGGCTTGGATACGCATTTTTCACAGACACTTGACTCACTTGATTCGTCGGCAGGTCTAGTGTTTGAAGGCGTTTCACAATGTCGTCTATTGGTTCATCAGGTCTCGCAAAGGCCCCTCTTAGCGTTCCTGCACTTCTAATCATTCTTGTCAGTTTACGTGTATCAATTCCACTAATCCCCGGTATGTTTTTCATTTTCAAATATTCGTCGAGCGAGTAGGAAGAGCGCCAGTTTGAGGGCATGTCACAAAGCTCTTTCACAATCAGCCCCTTGACAAACGGTGTGATCGATTCAAAATCATCACGGTTGATGCCATAGTTGCCTATGAGCGGGTATGTAAGTGTGACAATTTGTCCGCAATAGGATGGATCAGACAAGATTTCTTGATAGCCCGTCATGCCTGTATTAAAGACAACTTCTCCAACTGACGGTTCCAAGCTTCCAAAACCTGTTCCTTCGAATACTGTTCCGTTTTCTAGCACTAAGCGTCTCTTCATTTTACTAGTCTCCCCTCTTCATAAACGACGTTTCCAGATGCAAGCGTCATGACCGGCCATCCTGATACAGTCAATTTGTCAAACGGTGTATTTTGTCCTTTAGATAAGAAAGTTTTTTTGTCTATGGCCATTTCCTTATTTAAATCAATGAGTGTGATATCCGCTACTTGACCCGTTTCTAGCTTTCCGTATGGAAGAGAAAATGCTTCTGCTGGTTTAATGGTCATAAAATCAATGAGTTCTTTTAATGTCCACTCCCCTGTTTTAACAAAGCGTGTGTAGAGCAACGGAAAGGCTGTTTCTAGTCCTACAATTCCAAAAGGTGCACGCTGCATCGTCTCTTGCTTCTCTTCTTCAGTATGCGGGGCATGATCTGTTGCGATGAAATCGATGGTTCCATCAATCAGCCCTTCGATTAATGCCTCACGATCTTCTGCGCCTCTTAGCGGAGGATTCATTTTGAAATTGGTATCAAGACCCGGTATGTCTGTGTCACATAAAAGCAGGTGATGTGGCGAAACTTCTGCTGTGACACGAATCCCTGCCCTCTTGGCATCACGTACGACGCGTACAGATTCTTTTGTACTAATATGACAGACATGATAATGACAGTTTGCCGCTTCTGCTAATAGCACATCTCGTGCGATATGCACCGATTCACAAATTGATGGAATGCCGTTTAACCCATTTGCTTGAGAAAACGCTCCTTCATGGACACACCCTTGATAAATAAGGGAGTTATCCTCACAATGCGCCACAATGGCTTGATTTAAACTGGCTGCTTTTTTCATTGCTTCATACATCATTCCAGCTGTTTGCACACCAACACCATCATCCGTAAAGGCGAACGCTCCCGCTTCTTTTAAAGCTGCAAAGTCTGTCATCTCTTCACCAAGTTGTCTTGTTGTAATCGCAGCATATGGCAACACTCTGATGCTTGACGTTTCTTCAATTCGCTTCATGAGCCATTCCATTTGCTCTTTTGTATCCGGAACTGGTCGTGTATTTGGCATGGCTGCGATCGTTGTATATCCACCTCTTGCCGCTGCTTTAGATCCTGTTTCAATCGTTTCTTTTTTCTCACCGCCTGGCTCTCTTAAATGCACGTGCAAATCAATGAATCCTGGGGAGACCAATAGCCCCGCAGCATCAATCACCTTTTCACCGTCTTTTCTATCTAAGTGACCAATCGCTTGAATCATTTCTCCTTCTACCCGTATATCCTGCTGCACTCTTTCGCCTGTGCTAGTTAAGACAAAACCGTTTTTAATGAGATATGACATAAACAGAATCTCTCCCTTTTTGTTGTAGTCTACTTGTTTGAAAAGCTCTTCTTAAGACGGCCATTCGAATATACACACCGTTTTCCATTTGCTTAAAGATTCTAGACTGCTTTGATTCCACCAAAGAGTCATCGATTTCAACACCTCGATTAACTGGTGCTGGATGCATAATAATCGCGCGCTCTTTCATCATTTTGGCTCGTTCTACAGTTAAGCCATAGGTCGCTAAATAATCTTGATTAGCTACTTTTTCTGTATGTCTCTCATGCTGTATTCGGAGCAGCATGACCACATCCGATCGTTTGATGGCTTCATCTACTTCGACATATGTCCCATGAGGGTTTTGTTCATCTTGGAAGTCAGCTGGACCAGAAAAAAGTACAGTTGCTCCTAGCCTTGAGAGGACTTCTGCATTCGACCTTGCGACTCTACTATGTTTGATATCACCATGGATCGACACGGTTAAGCCTTGAAAATCCCCAAACTCTTCATATATGGTCATTAAGTCGAGCAAGGATTGTGTTGGGTGCTGACCGCAACCATCTCCGGCATTAATAATTGGAATACCGACCTGACCGATCAAATCCTCATAGTATGCATCGGTACCATCCCGAATGACACATGCTTTGACGCCAATGGACTCAAGCGTTTTGACCGTATCACAGAGCGTCTCTCCCTTTTGAACAGAAGTACTGACGGCGTCTAAATTCAGCACATTCATCCCAAGCTTTTTTTCGGCTACCTCAAAGCTAAAGCGTGTTCTTGTGCTTGGCTCGAAGAAGAGATTTGCCACAAATTCTCCGGTTAAGGCATGATCTTGTTTGCCATGCTTTAACGCGGTCGCTTCCTCGATGAGCTGAAAAATATCTTCCTTAGACAAACTAAACATTGTCGATAGATGATTCATATGTTCTTCCCCCTCTAGTTTTTCATCACTTTCAGGTTCAAAAAAACCCTAAGCCTTGGCAGCTTAGGGTTCTCTAAAAGAAGCAGCGGCACCCCTGTGCACATTCTGCTCATTTAGAACCCTTGTCAGCCTCACTGGACTTCTTTTAAAAGGTTTTCTTTATTCAATTCATTTGGCTCGTCTTCTTCTGCTTTCGATTGTGGCAAGATGAGATTTAACAAGACACCAGTAATCGCAGCGAGTGCCATTCCAGATAAAGTGAGGTTGATTTGTTTCACTTCAATGAATGCCCCACCAATTCCGATGACTAAGATGACTGAAGCAATAATCAGGTTACGTTTCTCCTCAAAGTTGACTTTATGATCAATCAGGATTCTCAGACCACTCGAGGCAATGATTCCAAAGAGGAGGAATGAAACGCCTCCCATCACTGCGGAAGGGACTGTACTGATTAATGCTGAAATTTTCCCGACAAAGCCGAAGCTGATTGCTAACACTGCGGCTCCACCGATAACAAAGATACTAAACACTCTTGTGATGGCAAGAACACCAATGTTCTCACCATAAGTAGTTGTAGGTGGTCCGCCAATCAATGAAGCAAAGATGGTGGCGGCACTGTCACCTAAGATAGAGCGGTGAAGTCCTGGTTTTTTGATAAAATCTTGACCTACTACTTTACTCAACACCACTTGGTGACCAATATGCTCTGACATGGTGACAAAGGCAACCGGTACCATCACAGTGAGAATGCTTAATGTCACAGCAGGCGTATAGTCGACAAACGGTACGACGAAGTCTGGTACGGCAAACCATTTTGCGTCAATCACTGGTTGGAATTGAACGATGCCTTGTGTTAAGGCAAAGAGATACCCACTTATAATGCCGATTAATACTGGAATAAGACTTAGGAATCCTCTTAGAAAAATCATGCTAATAATAGTGACAGCTAGTGTAAATCCAGCAACACTTAAGTGTTTGATGCTATAGACCAGTTCAGATGCATTTGGATCAACGTACATCGCCATGTTGACGGCTGTTCCGGCTAACCCAAGTCCAATGACCATGATCACTGGCCCTACAACAACTGGCGGGAGAAGTTTCATCAACCAGCCTGTGCCTAACCATTTAATAAACAAGGCGATGAGTGCATAAGCGACACCTGCCATAAAAGCTCCTACCATGGCGGCTCCTGGACCGCCTGATGCTTTCACATTCAGAATGGGCGCAATAAAAGCGAAGGAAGACCCTAAATACGCCGGTATTTGTCCTCTCGTAATAATGAGATAAACGATCGTTCCTACACCACTTGAGATGAGCGCAACAGCTGGACTCATATCAATGATTTTCGGTACAAGGATGGTTGCGCCAAACATGGCAAACAAATGCTGAAGGCTAAGGGAAAGCCATGTGAACGGTTTTGGTATATCTCGAATGCCTAAATTGGCTTTTTGATGACTCATGATTTTTCCTCCTAGATGTATGTATGTTTTGATGAAAAAAGCCTCTTTGCGGGTATACGCAAAGAGGCCTAGAAAACCGTACACAAATGGTGTAAGTCGGTGTCTCTGTTATTGCCCTCTTTGCAAACTCACTGGAATGCCATTAAAAAGGTTATTTTTCATATATAGCGACTAAGTCCTTTTGATCGACTTCGACCACCTGAACCATCACTTTTTCTGCTTTTGATGTCGGAATATTTTTGCCAATATAATCAGCTCGAATCGGTAGTTCTCTATGTCCTCGATCGACAAGTACCGCGAGTTGAATGGAAGATGGTCTTCCTACATCGACAAGTGCGTCCATGGCCGCTCTGACTGTTCTACCTGTAAACAAGACATCGTCCACGACAATCAGTGTTTTGTCATTGATATCAGCTGGAATGTCTGCACCCTTTACAAGCGGGTCTTGGTTGTCTGTCTTCTTTGTCAAGTCATCTCGGTATAGCGTAATATCCAGTTCCCCTACTGTGACTGGGTTCCCTTCAATTTGCTCAATGCGCTCTGCAAGTCGTTTGGCAAGATGAATGCCTCTTGTCTTAATCCCAGCAAGGATGACATCATTCATCCCCTTATTCCGCTCAATCATTTCATGTGCGATACGGGTAAGCGCTCGTCTAATCGCTTGTTCGTCAAGAATGACTGCTTTTTGTTCCATCTCATTCACCTCTTTTGACAAATAAAAAGCCCCTTCTGCAAAGGGCAGAGAGGGGCGTTCCTTTGTGCATACACATACACAAATTGATCCGTCATCCTTCTCAGCCTCTCTGGACTGTTTTAAAGAATCTCAATTTCTTTGTTCATTATTTCAAAAAAAGCACTGTCTGTCAATCGTTATTTCTTAATGAATCGATAAAAGCTTGCATATCGTCTGGAATCGGCGCGGAGAATTCCATGTATTCCCCTGTTCTTGGATGATCAAATCCTAATACGCCGGCATGCAGCAATTGGCCATTGAAATCAACCGTTTTTCTCGGACCGTATTTCGGATCTCCTGCAAGTGGAAAGCCAATATATTTCATATGGACACGGATTTGATGCGTTCGTCCAGTTTCTAGACGGCACTCTACAAGGCTAAAATCTGTAAAGCGCTCAATGACGTCAAAGTGCGTGACCGCTTGCTTCGCATTTTCTTTTGTGACTGTCATGCTTTGACGGTCTTTTTTGTCACGGCCAATCGGCGCATCAATCGTTCCTGTATCATGCTGAATGATGCCGTGGACAACCGCGATATATTTTCTCGTCACCGTCTTGGCCACCAATTGATTCACAAGTGATTCATGCGCCAAATCATTTTTAGCAACCATTAACAGCCCTGACGTATCTTTATCAATGCGGTGGACAATTCCTGGTCGCATGACGCCATTAATGCCTGATAGGTCCGTACAATGTGCCATTAGACCATTAACAAGCGTTCCAGACACATGACCTGGGGCTGGATGAACGACCATTCCTCGTGGTTTATTCACCACAAGCACATCTTCATCCTCATAATAAATATCCAAATCCATCGCTTCCGCTTCTACATCCAATGCTTCTGGATCTGGAATCTCCACTTTGATTTGATCTCCGGCTTGAACTTTGTAGTTTGCTTTGACTTGTTTCCCGTTCACTTCGATCTGTCCATCTTTTACCCATTGTTGGACTTGGGTTCTTGACCATTCGGGTTCGGTTGTGCTTAAAAATTTATCAAGCCGTTCACTCGTTTGTTCTTCTGAAACGGCAATGTTTATTTGATTCATGTAGTTGACTCCTTATTTTTCTTTCCATCTAACAGCATTTGAATGAAGAGCAGAATGACCCCTACACATAGAGCGGAATCTGCAATGTTAAAGATTGGATAGTGATAATCCCCAAATACGAAATGGGCAAAATCTACGACCTCTTGACGGAAAATACGGTCGATAAAGTTTCCAATCGCTCCACCTAGCATTAAAGCTAGCGCCACTCCAAGCAATTTGTCGCTTTTTCCGTGTTTCTGCAAATAATAAATAATCCCCGCAATGACGATCAGTGTGACGACATAGAAAAACCACATTTGTCCTTGAAGTATTCCCCATGCGGCTCCTGAATTTCGATGGGACGTAATATAAAAGAATCCGTCAATGACTGGGATGGATTCTCCGAGCATCATATTTTTGACAATAAGCCATTTTGTTAATTGATCTAAACAAATCATAACGAATGCGATTATGTAATAGAACACACATGTTCCTCCATCTTCATACTTTGGTCTTTAAGCATTTTATCAAGAAAACAGGTAGGAGTAAAGAAACTTTAGTTGACACATAAAAACCTCCCTACATGTGGAAGGTTTCAAAATGAGCGTCATGTGGTTCATGCGGATAAGGTGTGAATGTTTTTTTCTCGTACTGCTTATGGAAGATAAAGTCGTCTGTCGTGCGGGCTGTAGGGAGTATACTCATTTGCGCGAGCGGGATTGGATGACCTGTTGTCTCACATATGCCATACGTTCCTTGCTCCATTTTGGCAAGGGCTAGGGACACATCTTGCAGTTCTTCTTTTATATGATATAGGAGTGTGGTCGTTTTGGTTGGATTCATGTTGACATGTTCAGCGGGTGAACGAAATGATGCATATTCGAACAGTTTAGATTGCAGCTCTTCTTTCATTTGAAGGAGTTCCATGTAAATCGTCTGTAGATCGCCATTCATGTCGCTTCTCAACTCCTACCCTGTCGTGATAATCATATTGTTGCCTCTCCAGTTGACTTTAAAGCCATAAGATTTTTCCTTTCGTTCTAAACGCTGTCATTTTCGAACATAGAAAAGCGCCCCGCAATATGCAGGGCGCTTATTGGTGATGTCGCAGCGTTAATTTTGGTAATATTTCTCCACGATTTCAGCATTTTTAAGCGACAATGTTGGGTATTTCGGATTTGCACCGACGTCTTTTGAAATAATGCGAGAACGTTCACACAGTTCTCCTTCTGCTTTTTGAACCACAATACGTCCTGAAGTGTATTCAGGCGCAGATGCATCTGCATTCTTTTGATCTTCTACAGTGAATTCTGAGATGATAAAGAGTTGCTTCACATCTTCTTTAATGGATGAGAGAAGGTCTTTCACTTCATCTGTCGCATAAAGGGTGACATCTGCTTCAAGCGAACGCCCGATGACTTTTTCATTACGCGCAATTTCTAGTGCTTTTAGAACATCATCGCGCACTTCCATGAAGCGGTCAAATTTTGCCTCTGTTGCTTCTGCTTGAGGAACAGAAACTCCTTCTGGCATATCTGTTAACTGAACACTTGGCTCTTCTACAAAAGTTAAGTGGCTCCATAATTCATCTGCTGTATGCGGAAGAATTGGGGCAGTCAGTTTTACTAACGCCATTAATGTTTCGTAGAAGACCGTCTGCATGCTACGGCGATCTGGATGATCTGCATGCTCGATGTATACAACATCTTTTGCAAAATCAAGATAGAATGAGCTGAGTTCAATCGTACAGAAATTATGAATCGCATGGTAAACGACAGCAAATTCATATTCGTCATAAGCTTTTTTCACTTTATCAATCAGTTTGTTCAGCTTAATTAAGATATACTGATCAACTTCACGAAGCTCCTCAACTGGCACTGCATTTACTGCTGGGTCAAAATCAAACAAGTTACCATGCAAGAAGCGGAATGTGTTACGAATTTTTCGATATACTTCTGCTACTTGTTTCAAAATATCATCAGACACTGGGTGATCCGCTTGGTAATTGACTGAAGAAACCCATAGTCTGAGAATTTCAGCACCTAATTGTTTAGCTACCTTCGTTGGGTCAATCGTATTCCCTAAAGACTTACTCATTTTTCGGCCTTCTTTATCAAGCGTAAAGCCGTGACTTAGCACACCTTTATATGGCGCTTTGCCAGTAACAGCAACCGCTGTTGATAAGGAAGAGTTAAACCAACCACGATATTGGTCAGATCCTTCAAGATAAAGGTCTGCTGGACGGACAAGGTCTTCTCTTTCTTCTAAAACGGCTTGGTGGGAAGAACCTGAATCAAACCAAACATCCATAATATCTTGCTCTTTTGTAAATTCGCCATTTGGGCTTCCTGGATGCGTAAAGCCTTCTGGCAATAATTCTTTTGCTTCTTTTTCGAACCAAATATTCGAACCGTGTTTTCTAAACAATTGAGAGACGTGCTGAATGGTTTCATCTGTGATAATCGGCTCACCATTTTCCGCATAGAACACCGGAATTGGTACACCCCACACACGCTGTCTTGAAATACACCAGTCACCTCTGTCACGCACCATGTTAAACAGGCGTGTTTCACCCCATGCTGGAACCCATTTTGTTTCTTTAATATTATCTAATAATGCTTCTCTAAAGTCTTTAATAGAGGCAAACCACTGAGCTGTCGCACGATAAATGGTTGGCTTTTTCGTTCTCCAATCATGTGGATACGAGTGTGTAATAAAGTCGAGCTTTTTCAGTGCACCTTTTGCTTCTAGCTGTTCTGTGATCGCTTTATTCGCATCATCATAGAATAGTCCTTCAAATCCAGGTGCTTCTTCTGTCATCACACCTTTTTCATCTACAGGACAAAGGACATCCAACCCGTATTTCATGCTGACAATAAAGTCATCTTCCCCGTGACCTGGCGCTGTGTGTACACATCCTGTACCAGCATCTGTTGTCACATGATCACCAAGCATGATCAGTGAATCTCGATCGTACAGTGGATGCGCTGCTACGATGTTTTCTAAGTCTTGTCCTTTTACCGTCTTCACGACTTCATACTCTTCGAAACCTACTGTTTTCGCCACTTGTTCAACAAGATCGGATGCGACGACATATCGATTTTCTCCAACTTTCAGGACAGAGTACTCAAGGTTTGGATGAACACAAATGCCAAGGTTTGCAGGAATCGTCCAAGGTGTTGTTGTCCAGATGATGAATTGCTCTTCATTTTCAAGTACGCCTTTTCCATCTTTCACTTTAAAAGCAACATAAATAGATGGTGAGCGCTTATCTTTATACTCAATTTCCGCTTCAGCTAGAGCTGATTCACTTGATGGCGACCAGTTAACCGGCTTAAGTCCTTTGTAAATATAGCCTCTCTTCGCCATTTCACCGAATACAAGGATTTGCTGTGCTTCGTATTCAGGCTTTAATGTCACATATGGATTATCCCAGTCTGCTCTTACACCTAGTCGTTTAAACTGATTACGCTGACCTTCGATTTGTTTCCACGCATACTCTTCGCAAAGTTTACGGAATTCAGCTGTCGACATTTCTTTTCTTTTGACTTTTTTATTTTTCGTAAGGGCTGTTTCAATTGGTAAGCCGTGTGTATCCCAGCCCGGTACATACGGTGCATGGAAGCCACTCATTGACTTAAAACGGACGATAAAATCTTTTAAGATTTTATTGAGTGCGTGTCCCATATGGATATCACCATTCGCATATGGAGGTCCATCATGCAAAATAAAGGTCGGACGTCCTTTTGTCCGCTCTAACACCATTTGATAGATGTCTTTTTCTTCCCAATTCTCTTGAATTTCAGGCTCTTTGTTTGGTAAATTCCCTCTCATTGGAAATTCTGTTTTCGGCATTAATAAGGTGTCTTTGTAGTTCATACCCATTCCTCCACATGCAAATTCTTTTAAAAAACAATAAAAAAAGCCCTCTCATCCCATAAGGGACGAGAAGGCTTATCTCGCGGTACCACCCTTTTAGACAAACGATATAAAATAATCGCTTATCCACCTTAAAATCGTAACGTGATTAGACGCCTTTTCTTACTGATTGGTTTCAGAAAAGGAACTAAAGGGGTGATCTCATTGCAGTGTTTCGTAATGTCAGGCTTCCACCATCCCTGATTCGCTTGATTACGTATCATACAACTGCGAGTGTCCCTTTCGAACGTTTGTCTCTTGTTAATTTATGATGGTATTATATGCAACTTGTGCATGTCATGTCAAGATGATGCGCTTATTCTTTTTCGTCAAAGACAGCGTCAACTTCATATTCTAGTAAATGATCCCAGTCATCATTTTTCAGAAGATCAAGCTGGGCTTCGATCAGCATTTGGAATCGTGTTCTGAAAACTTTCGATTGTTTCTTCAATTCTTCAATTTCCATCGCAATCTTTCTTGATTTTGATAGCGCTTCGTTGATAATACGGTCTGCGTTTTTCTCCGCTTCACGAATAATTAATTTCGCTTCTTTATCTGAATGACGTTTCACGTCTTCAGCTGCTTCCTGCGCCACAAGAATAGATTTGTTCAAAGTTTCTTCGATCGTCGCAAAATGACCAAGTCGCTCATCTAGCTCGTTTACTTTCTCTTCAAGCTCATTCTTTTTGCGAAGTACAATTTCGTAATCTTTACGTACTTGGCTTAGAAACTCGTTTACTTCGTCTTCGTCATAGCCACGAAAACTTTTTGTGAACGTTTTATTATGAATATCATTAGGTGTTAATGGCAACCTCGCCACCTCCAGATTCAAGTTCGTTATGTCAGAAGCTCAAATGTTACTTTAAATTTATCTTTCTTTGTCTTCCCATCAATCGTTTTTAAACAAAAGCGACCAAAACCTCGAACTGAGAGCTGATCACCTTCTTCAATCGTAAAGGAAGGATCTTCAGTGACTTTCCAGTTGACTTTCACAAGACCATTTTTGACCAAAAGCTGCGCCTTTTGCCGCGACTGCCGGCTAACAGCAGCACAAACAGCGTCTAGCCTCAAAGAGGAAATCGTATCTTCCTTGATGCTCGTCTCGCTGATGACAGGTTTGATATCCGTCTGGCGGATTTCTTCCAAAGAGACTGCCGCTCTGCCTACATGTGTCAGCTGCGCTCGAACAAAATCGGCAACATCGCTTGTACAAATAAATTGTACACATTCCTCAGAAAATATGAGATCCCCGAATTTTTGACGTTTCAATCCAGTTCCGATGAGTGATCCGAGAAGCTTCGGGTGTTCTATGGAAATAAACTTTTTCGCATAGTTAACCTGAAAATAAGTGAGCTCAAAATCCTCAAAGGACGGTGCCAAATAATCTGGATAGATCATAGCCCTTTTGCGCTCAGCCTCATCATACCCACCAAAAAACATGATCCCAAGCTCATCTGAATGTTGGATCACAGATTGGGTAATAAACTGCTCACGCGGATCTAGAAAGTCTGTTAATTTCAACCGGTATTGATCGAGTGCGATTTTCTTCCAACCTAACACTTGATCAACAAATGGTTGTTCGTCTTTTCTAAAATGTTGATAAATATCGCTCATTTTGTTCCCCTTTTATGTAAAAGAGCTTGGCAGAGACCAAGCCCGGGATTCTGTCTACATGAAACGGGCAAGCATTTGAGAAAGCCCCGTTATCCCGAAATTTTTAGCAAAATTCAGCACGAGAATTGCCACGATCGGTGAAATGTCAATCATGCCGATTGGCGGGATCATTCGACGGAATGGTTCTAAATAGGGTTCACATATCGACGTCAAAAAGCGGCCAATGGATGTTTCTCTAGCTGATGGTACCCAAGACATAAAAATGTAAATAATGAGCGCGAATGAGTAAATCGTTAAAACTGTTTCTAATATATCTAAAATGTAGTATAGAATCACTTTACTTTACCACCTCTGAGGTTCTTCCTCTGCCATCAGCTCTGATATGGTGCCAGATACATCGACGTTATCAGGTGTGCAAAGAAATATATTCGAGCCAATCCGTTGAATATCTCCACCGATTGCATAAACAGTCCCGCTTAAGAAATCGATAATTCGTTTTGCTTGATCATGTTGAATGCGCTGCAAATTAACGACAACTGCACGTCTGTTTTTAATATGGTCTGCAATCTCCTGTGCTTCTGCATAAACACGCGGCTCACTTAAGACCACTTTAGAGGATTTCTGCACGCTTTGCAAGCTGACCACGTTTTGCTTTCCTGCTTGTGGGCGCTCTTGAAATGCTGCTTTTTCTTTTGTCGCCTTTTCTTCTTGGACAGGTTCTTTTTCTTCATCAATATATTCGTATTCATACTCTTCATCGTCGAGTGTAAAAAAGCTTTTAAACTTATTTTTAATGCTCATGTCACGCACCTCCTGTTTCATTTCCAACAAGTGAAGAGCCAATCCGAACAAATGTCGCGCCTTCTTCAATTGCAATTTCAAAATCGTTTGACATGCCCATCGATAAATGCTGACAAGGTGCATTTACTTGGTGAAGTTGTTTGATCTCTTCTTGAAGATTTTTTAATGTTTTAAAGCATTGGCGAATCACCGTTTGATCATCTGTATATGGGGCCATTGTCATCAGTCCAGCGATTTCGATGTGTGTGAAATCGGCAAGCTGTTGAACAAATGGTATGACCTCTTCGCTCTTTAAACCATGTTTTGATTCCTCAAGCGATGTGTTCACTTGAACAAAACAGCGAACCGTATGATCCGCTCGTTTCTCAATTTCCTTCGCTAGAGACATTCTATCAAGTGAATGTAAGAAATCAATTGACTTGATGACAGACTTCACTTTTCTCGTCTGTAAACTACCGATGAAGTGCCAGCTAATGTTTTCATCGGTCATCACAGCCTGTTTTTCAAGTAGCCCATTGTCACGATTTTCACCAAAATGGGTAATACCTGCTTCTTTCGCTTCGATTGCACGGTCGATCGAGACATATTTTGTCACCGCAACGATTGATACATCTTCACGGTTTCTTCCTGCTCTGTTACATGCTTCGTTTATTTGTTCATTTATTCGTCTAAGATTCTCTCGAACATTCAATTGTCATTATGCCTCCTTAAACCCGACAAAAGACATCATACGTCCTGTTTTTCCACGATCACGCCGATGAGAGAAGAAAAGATCATCATGACAGCTTGTGCACAGCGAACTCACTTGTATGTTTTCCTCTTTCACCCCAGCGTGAAGCAATATGTTTTTGTTTAATGTGTTTAAATCCATGTTGTATTGTCCTGATGATATCTCGGAATACACTTCCTCTGTTGGACAAGGAAGCTTCTTCACTTGATCCACGACAACATCATCGACTACGTAGCAACAGCTGCCAATCGACGGTCCAATGACGACCTGTATTTGATCGATTGCCACACCTTCTTCACTACGCCAAATGTCCACCATTTTTGCACCAATTTGCTTGACAGTTCCTTTCCAGCCAGCATGAGCTGTTCCAATTAGTCCAGCTTGAGGCGCGAGGAAATAAAGCGGAACGCAGTCAGCGAAACAAAGAGCGAGCATGATATTAGGCTCTGACGTATATAAACCATCAGTTCCAGGTAAGGCATCATGATAATGACGACTCCCTTTTCCTTTGTGCTCTTTGGTCACTTTTATGATGTGATCCTCATGTGTTTGGTCAGCAAACACCCATTCAGAGAGTGGTACAGCAGATTCTTCTGCTATGACTTGACGATTCCTGTTCACATGTGAAGCGTCATCTCCTACATGGAGTCCAGTATTCAGTGATTGATATGAATCAAGGCTACATCCGCCATTTTTTGTCGTGAAACCGGCCAAAACCTTTTGACGACCTGAACATGTCATGTTCGTCCAATCATGAATCGCCATTGCATAAGGCGCTTTCTGCTGAAAGGGGTCATATATGTGTGTCAAAGCTGCCTCCCACCTTTCACTCATCTCTCTTTATATCGCTCCTATTTTACCACAAGACATACATAGACAGTTAGTGGGATTCATTAAATAATACACTCAAATGTGCCCTTTCTACAGGTTTTTTTGAAAATTGATATGAAAACGTAATCTTTTTAACCAAAAAAGACATCGTTTGCTAAGATTGGAGAAATTTGATAGAGGAATTGTTGTTATGTAGACAATCGGACAAGAATCACATCTTCGCCAATTTTGACTATATTTCGCCACGGGACGACCATTTCCTCCTCTTTACCGAAAAAACCCATCATTTTACCTGTACCACCAATAATAATGGCTTGAATTTTACCACTCGTCACATTAATATCAATGTCTCCAATTGTACCTAGTTTTTTACCGCTGGATACATCGACAACATCCTTGATTTGAAATTCAGAGATACTCATCATCTTTCCTTCCCCGCCTTTCGTTTTCTACTATAATGTGTATGTTGGAAAAGCAGGGACACATACCATTAGTTTCTCTTATCTATAATTTACTTAAATGAGGACGTCCATTCCTCCACATGACTTCCACCGAACAACCAAAGAAAGAAGACAGCGTGCTACTTGTCATCATCTGCTTTGTTTTCCCTTTTAAGAAAACCTCCCCTTCTTTTAATAATAAGGTATGCTGAAAAATTGGCAGAATTTCTTCAGCATGGTGCGTCGTATAAAGCAGAGTTGGCGTATCAGGCTTTGATGCAATCATCGAGATGGTCTCTAGCACCTGTTCTCTCGCTAAAAAATCTAGGCCCGTCACAGGTTCATCCAAGATCAAAAGCTCCGGTTCATTCATTAAAGCCCTTGCGATCAGCACTTTTTGTTTCTCTCCTTGTGAGAGGGTATCATATGTGCGGTTCGCATATTGAAATAACCCGAATGCTTTTAATAGGTCAATTGCTTTTTCTCTCATATCATCTGTCGGAGTTTCATAAAGTCCGATGGAAGCAAACGCACCGCTAAGTACAATTTCAAATGCATGATCTTCTCTGTGCAGTTTCTTTTCGAGGCCTGCTGAAATGAGTCCAATTTTCTTCCTAAGCGTTTCGCCAAGAACGCCCTTGCCAAAAACATGTCCTAATACGGTCATCTCACCCGACGTTGGAAAATAGTACGAGCACAGCATATTTAATAAAGCGGTTTTCCCAGCACCATTTAACCCATACAGTACCCAGTGTTCCTGCTGATTCACCTGCCAATTGATATGACGAAGTAACCAATTCCCATTGCGTTTTAATGAAACATCCTTTAAGTCAAGTGACACAATGCTTTCCCCCTGATCAAAGATTTTGAATATACAAATAATAACGTTTACAGCATATCGCACATACTTCCTTCGGTAAACTCCACGAAAAAAAACTGCTCCTTTTTAGGAACAGCTTTTCTATTATTATGAAATTTCAATACGGACGCCTTCTTCTATGTCAGGAAACGTGTGCGGAGAGGCAAAAACAGCTCCTGGTAATACGTCATCAAACGGTTCCCTGAAGTAAATCGAAATGTGACCAAGTTCTTTAAAGTTGTCGTTTGCTTTATTGCCGAGTGCTGTAATGGTGTACGTTTGATCTCCCACTCGAATCGTTCCGCCCAGTTTCAGTGGTTCTTCTTCTACATGTTCAAACTCATGAATGACAGACATATCCCTTAATTCCTGCGGTGCAGCTGGTCCGAATAAAACAATCAACTGATCTTCTTTAAATTGCGGGACTAATATCCCAATTTCTTTTACAATCGTTTGTGTCACCATATTTCTTCATTCCTCCTTAGAATTAATACATTCCGAAGCTTGCCACGTACGCGATCACTACAGAAAGAACCCCTGTAATCAAACGGCTATACAAAACAGCTGGTACCCCGTATTGTACGGTTTCCGGTTTCGCTTCTCCTAGTGATAGCCCAACAGGAATAAAGTCACATCCGACTTGACCGTTGATCGCAAATAAGGCAGGTAGGGCAAATTGTGGTGGAATATGACCGAGTGCAATTTGACTCCCAATGAGAACACCGATAACTTGGGCAATGACTGCTCCTGGTCCTAACACAGGTGATAAGAACGGTAATGTACAAACCACAACGAGTAGCAATAGCCCCCAAATAGATCCTGCTAGAGGTGATAAGAACTGGGCGATGAAATCGCCAATCTTTGTATAATTGATAATGCCAATTAACATACTGACAAATGCCATAAATGGAATGATGTTTTTCAAAAGCATCTCAACAGAATCACGACCCGCTTGATAGAACGTACCGGTTACTTTTCCGATACCTCTTGAGAACCTCATCAAGAAACTCCCTTTTTCCTGACGCTCGAGATTTTCCTGTTTGAGCTTTGAATACGTTTCTTTGAAATTCTCTTTGTCGATCGACTCACTGCTGTCTTGATCCCCTATGTTCCCCTCATCATCCGTTGCGTTTGCGAAGGTTACCTCTTTTTCCGTCACACCTGAAACAAAGATATCTTCAGTAATATGTTTTGCAAGCGGTCCAGAAGGAGAGGATGCCAACACATCTACGGTTGGAATACGCTTCATCGGGTAAAGTCCAATTCGTGCAGTTCCTCCACAGTCAATGACAACACACATCATTTCATCTTCTGGTATAGAATTCTTAAAACCGTCACATGCTTCTGTCCCTGTCATTTCTGCAATTTTACGAGCCACTGGGTGAATGCCTCCCCCAGTGATGGAAACGACCTTACGCTTTTTACCAGTTGGTTCAATCTCCAAGCCTATTCCCCATCCGCCAGCACCTTTAGCAACAAATACTTTGTGGTTTGTCATGTGTACCCCTCCCTCGTTATGAATTCGCTTTCATTTTTGCAGCTAAGTACTTTGTAATCCATTCTGTGATGATCCCACGTAGCAATATAATCACAATCCCGACTAAAAAGTAGCGAACCGCTAGCTCTGACATCGAATAGCCAGCTTCTTTAATCCCGTTTGCGATGCCGATGTAGACAAACAATTCGCCCGCATTCGCATATGGAAACAATGATGTGACCGGATGAACAAATGAAACAGCTGAATCATAGAATGCTGGTTTCTGCTTTTCAGGTAAGAAGCGACCAAACGTGTAAGCCATTGGGTTTGTCAAAATCAAGATTGATAAGATTGGCATTAACGTATAGCGTAAAAGGGTATATTTTGCTGCAAATTGGATCGCTCGATTCACGCGCTCTTCCCCAATAAACTTCATGACCGCATAGGTGAAAGTAAGTAACACAATCAGAGTTGGAACGATACCTGTCATAAGACCCATAAACTGCTTCCCACCGGCTTCAAACATTCCGATAAAATGCTCTCCAAACCATTGAATCCATTCCATGTTTCATCTCCCCTTTCTTTAGTTCACATTTGTTATTTTGTTTTTCGAGATGGAGACCAGCGCCTGCTCTGCTGCCATTGAAATCGCTCGCAAGACAGCAGGACCTTTTTTGCGCTTTTTCCATGTTTGCTTCATCAAATGGTGCTCATCGAGTACAGTCCCTACATGCTTGCCTTCATATGAAGATAGGTCTTTGAATTTGGACAACATGGATATTCCGCCAAGTACATGACATTTTTGAATAATATACGATTCATCCACAATGATGAGCGCAATGGCCCCTGGTCCAAATTTGCGCCGCTCCATTCCTGAAAATAAATGATAGCCTTGCTTGCCTTTATAGTCATCAATCAATGAATCCATGCTTTTACGGTAGTACTTGATTTGAATAAAGGATAAGCCGTATTGCACAATCAGAATGATACAAAGTACAATTGCTAATTTCTCCATACCCACACATCCTTATGATTGAAATAGATGCTCTTGTAATGAGCGCAATTTCCACACCGTTGTGTTTGAATCTAGTTCCACATCATCATGAGATAGGAATTGTCCTAATGTGATGTCTTTTTTCGCTACAACTTTTCCGCTAATTAAACCAATTGGAATGTGACCGTTCGTTTTCATGTCTTGATGTGTTTCAAGGACCCCTCTCACAGAGTATCCCCCAATGCCATCAAGGGTCTCTCCTGCTTTGATGTCTCTTTTCGCCACAGCTACTGTTTCTGAAACCGGTACACCGATCGGGTGAATGGATGAATCATGCTGTAAGACCGCTTTGGCAATGGTTACTGGTGTTTCAAGACTTGCTAAGTGGAATGGACGGTAAAGCGTGTAGTGAGGACCTTTTCCCACTTTTAAATACCGAAGTTCTTCATCGACTGGCATTAAGTCACTTTTGACGATGACGAACACACCTGGGGCAAGTCCATTGACATATTCCACCACACCGAATTGATCAAGCACACCACCATTTTGTTTTTGATTTAATAGATCAGCTACATTATCTAAATTCGCGGCTACACCGTGCATGCCAACTTTATCCGGCAAAAGACCTGTCGCATTACTTAATAAGTTCATTTCAGCCATTGTTTTTGTGCCATCCTGAAACGCCGCCAGCATATGTGCACTCATTTGTTTTTGATCTGCTTCTGCTTTACATGTATCTGGATTTGCTTCTGGGAAAAATGGGTTGTTCTTCCCTTTCCCTGCTACCAACACTTCAAGTCCCATCGTTTTGGCAAATTCATATAATTCGAGTGTTGCGGCTGGTTCGTCTCCGGCTGATCCAGAGTAAACGAGCCCTGCATTTGTAAATAATTTGTGCATCACTAATCCGATGGTAATATCGACTTCTACATTTAAAAGAACGAGATGTTTTTTTGAGTTAAGCGCTTCCAAAGAAATGTTTGCGCCAACTTCTGGTACGCCAGTTGCATCTACCACTACTTCAACGTGATCTGATTGGATGACTTCTCTATAATCATTTGTAACCACCATTGGATGAGGCTTCGTATGTTGTTTGTAAAAGTTCGCTGCTCTTTCAGCGGCATCAAGATGAATATCACAAACACCAGCGACAATCATGCCAGGAATATTAGAGATTTGTGAAATGAGTCCAAATCCCATTTGCCCTGCACCAATTATTCCTACCTTGATGGGTTCCCCGCTCCGCTCTCGCACTAACAATTGTTGATAAATTGACATCGAAATCATCCTCTCCGTTTTTCTTTTGTCATACTAGATTGCTAGAAAAAAATCTGAAAATATTAACAAATGTTATAAAAATTAACAAAAATCTGTATTTCGTAACATTTGTTATTTGTTTTATCATTTGTTATGACCTAGTTTATATGATGTGTCAACTTTGTGTCAAGCTAAAATCGATAAAATTTTCAGCAAATTTAAGTGAAATAAAAAAAACTACCTAACGGATGAGGTAGTTACTTTAATAAGGCATCTCCAGTTTGTTCATCTGTAATTAAAACATGAATTAATCCACCCTTTAAGACGGCACGGATGGCTTCAATTTTTTCTTCTCCTCCTGCAACACCAATGACAAGCGGAATTTCTTTCAGCTTTTCCGGGCTGATGCCCATCACACGATCGTTCCAAGGATGAGGATGTGGTTCTCCGTTATGATTAATAAAATTATAGCAAATGTCACCAGCCACATCTTCCGCTTGAAGAATGTCCTCCTCATCCATTGTCATATAGGATTTCACCATGGTCGAGTGCTGCGGAACACCGCCAATGCCAACAACAGCAATATTCGACCTTTCTCCACGTTCAATCACTTTATGAATAGACGGCTGCCTCATGAGGACTTCCTTTGCTTCTTTCGTATCTAGCATGACAGGAACATGTAAAAACTCACATTTTGATTTAAGGGCTTCCGTACATCGTGCGATAATATAATTGGCATGGATGTCGACATCTTCATTCCCGACTCCGCCGACTAGAGGAACAAATGTGACAGACGGAAAAGGCTGGACGGAAGAAATCGCCTTTGCCATTTCATGTAATGTGGTCCCAGATGAGAGCCCGACCACCTGACCATCTTTTATGACCTTTAATAAAAAGCCAGCTGCCGCAGCACCAATTCGGCTTTTGGTTGCTTCACGGCTAAGAGATTCTACGCATACGACTTCGCGCAATCCGTATTTCCGCTCTATTTTTCTTTCTAACGACCCATATTGTTGATTCACTTCATCATGAATAATGATTTCCACGATCCCTGCTTCACGTGCTTTTGCCAAATATTTCGATATCAATGAACGGCTTACGCCTACCGCTTCTGCAATTTTAGATTGAGTCGCGCCTTCTTCATAATACATGTGTGCAACTTTAATGAGCAGTCTTCGTTCATCATGGAATGTCATACTAACCCTTCTTTCTGCTAATGTCTCCCTTAACAAATGATATATCGAATAACATATGTTAGAAACAGATTATATGAAAAAAATAACAGAGTCAACACTACGAGTGCTTTGATTTCGATGAATTAAAAAAGCCCCAGCATCATCTGGTGGCTTTAAAAAATGTTTTTATTCATTTGTTTGATGGCTGCCTTTTCGAGCCTTGATACTTGTGCTTGAGAAATGCCGATTTCTTCTGCGACTTCCATTTGTGTTTTTCCTTGGAAAAAGCGTTTGCGAAGTATCATTTTTTCTCGATCATTCAATCGACGCATCCCTTCTTTTAATGCCAATTCTTCTACCCATTGTGTGTCTTTGTTCCGATCATCACTAATTTGATCCATCACATAAATCGGATCTCCTCCGTCATTATAAATCGGTTCAAATAGCGAAACAGGATCTTGAATGGCATCAAGGGCAAAAACAATTTCCTCATGAGGCACTTCCAGCACTTTGGCGATGTCTTCAGCCGTTGGCTCCTTGCTTGTCTCACTGATTAACTTCTCACGGACTTGAAGTGCTTTGTACGCAATATCTCTTAGTGAGCGAGACACCCGAATGGGATTATTATCACGCAAGTATCGACGGATCTCTCCTATAATCATAGGAACCGCATAAGTTGAAAATCTGACATTATGGCTTAAATCAAAATTATCAATTGATTTCATTAATCCAATACAGCCTACTTGGAAAAGATCATCAACATACTCGCCTCTGTTGTTAAAACGTTGGATCACACTTAACACCAACCGTAAATTGCCATTGACTAGCTTTTCTCTTGCTGTATCGTCACCTTCGTCTTGCAGCTGTCTGAATAATTTTCTCATCTCTTCGTTTTTCAGAACAGGCAATTTGGAGGTGTCGACTCCGCAGATTTCCACTTTATTTCTGGACACTTTTTTCCCTCCCTACAGGAGCTGTTGTACAAAGTTCAGTATCTCCGTGGGTTGGAAAAATATGCACGAGTGAAATAGAGAAACAGGCGAAAAAAGGCCGATCCCTTTGACAGCATTGGGACAGAGCTTTCTAAAAAATTTTTTAGACCATTTTGTTAAATTCTTTTTGTAATCGTTTAATAATTCTTTTTTCAAGGCGTGAAATATAGGACTGAGAAATGCCTAGCATATCAGCGACATCCTTTTGGGTTTTTTCTTCTCCACCGACTAAACCAAACCTAAGTTCCATAATCTGTTTCTCACGGTCATTTAATTGCTCAAGTGCTTTTTTTAGTAATTTCTTATCGACATTTGCTTCGATATCCCGAGTAATAATATCATCATCTGTTCCGAGAACATCTGATAATAAAAGCTCATTGCCATCCCAGTCGATGTTCAGCGGCTCATCAAATGATACTTCTGAACGAATTTTATTATTTCGGCGTAAATACATTAAAATCTCATTTTCGATACACCGAGAGGCATATGTCGCCAGTTTGATTTTTTTCTCTGGATTAAATGTATTGACTGCTTTGATCAAGCCAATGGTGCCAATACTAATTAAATCTTCAATGTTAATGCCCGTGTTTTCAAATTTTCTAGCGATATAGACGACTAAACGTAAATTTCTTTCGATGAGAATGGCTCTTGCTGTTTGATCACCCTTCGGCAGTTTGACAAGCAATTCTTGTTCTTCATCTTTCGATAATGGCGGCGGTAGTGCCTCACTTCCACCAATATAATAAATTTCATCACTCTTCAGCCCTAGCTTCATGAGAAGTTTATACCAGTAGTAAGTCAGTTTAAATTTTAATTTTTTCATCTTCTTCTCCCTTCTAAATATCAAGTTAAGCTCGTAAGATAAGAGACAACACAAAAAACACTAGGACACGTCTTGTATGATCTTCCCATCCAACATGTCTGGATGAATAATTGATTGAAACTCTTGATCTGCTGATAATCCACTTAGGCTCATGCCAACAAAACATTTCGATGGCTGGATCATCTGTTTTTTTGAATAAATCACGACCGCATCTGGCTTTAAGCATAGAAGAAAGCCGTGATCATGCCCGACAGCTCGATATGGAACAAGTCTTAAACGATCAAGAAGTGGAAATTGTTCATCAAGCTTCTGTAACACTTCAACAGGATGACACTGTTTCATTAATGCTAAAAAGGGTTCTCCACATACAGATGATAACTGCTCAAGCTGCACGATCATGACAGGCGTTTTTGTGATCGGATCATATAGCTGATTGCCTGAATCAACAAGCCCCTTTAATCGGATGGTCTCTCCATTGATGTGTATGTCAACCATCACTTGTTCATCAAACTGCCTCTTCTTGATGCCCACCTCTCCTAATCTTTTCTTTGAAAATAGCCAAATGGCCGGAAAACCAGTTAAGACGAAAAGCCAGCTAATGGGATCACCGAACCCATCATTTTGTGAAAGGAATAGTCCATCTTGGATGACAGTATTGGTTTGCAAAAATGAATGTACACCCATCATGCCTCCCCCCATCAAAAATGTCACAAAATAAAAAGTGAATAGATGTTGGAAAAAGGTACGAAATCGTTGAAAACCGAATGTCGCAAGCACAATAAAGACAGAAAACAGGAGTTTTCCTAAAGGGTGCGACACAAACAGGGCAAATGGCGTGAAAAGCAAAAGCACAATGCTCGATCCAATCAGAGCTCCTAATATATATCGCCTTTTTTTCACTTGTCGTTTGAGAATAAATGCAGTGAGTAAGAGTAGCAATAGATCAAAACAAAAGTTTAACAGCCAGATCACGTCTAAATATATGACCACCTTCTGCTCCTTTCATCTGAAACAGAGAATCAAAAGCAGTACTTGCACTTGTTTGTACCAGTATAAAACAGTCATCAGAAGAAAGTCTGTCAATTCTTGTTAGCAATGATAGAGAACTTTTGGAGGATTGTTATTGTTTTTGTCGAGGAATGAAACACCTGATGTTTAAAATGAGTGTTTCAATTCAAAAAAAGACACGCTCCTTCAATTGGAGTCGTGTCTTTTTTGCTGTTATTTTTTCTCATTGATAGACAATGTTCCTGCTGCCTTTTGTCGAGTGATATTTCCGTATTCATCTCTTGCAATGACTTCAATGACTGCTCCCCTTGCCTTTGCGGTGGATGTAGCAGTCCAGTAGCCTTCATATACTCCCTTGCTTACTTCACGAAGTGGCAACTCTGTTGTGTTTTGAAGCATGGCTCTCGCATTTGTGAGGGGCATATGAATCACAAAGGTTGCATCTAGTTTTTCACTACTCTTAAATGATATTTTGACAGATTCGCCTGATGATAGATGAACATCCGTTGTAGGCGTTAAGTCAGAAATGATAGGTGCATCATATTGAACGTCAATGACGACTTTTTTTGCTGTTTTGTTTCCTGCCTCATCTTTTGCTATGACATGTACCGTATTCTGACCATGATCGAGTAAGATTCTTGCAGCGTACATGCCATCTTTCACTGTTGCTTTCTTTCCATTCACTGTGACTTTATCTAGATGATCATCATTTACTTTACCTTCCACAGTGATCGATTCTCTGTTAAGCTTCTCTCCTTTTTTCGGTGTATCAATGGTTAAGGTCGGTGCCGTTTGATCCACGATCACTTTAACAGCGTTTGATCGCTTCGTTGAACCTTTATCAGTCACTGTCGCTGCGGTGAAAACATGTTCTCCACTTGACACCTTTATGCTTTCTTTGAATAGACCGGACTGATCTGCTTTCACCCTAGCCACTTCTTGATCGTTTTGAAAGATGGCTACATCAAGATGAGGTGAAGCCGTCCCTTCAATTTCTACTTCTCCTCGATTTGTCACCATGTCTGGATGCGGAGAAGTGATCTTTGGCACATCTGCTTCATATTGAACAACAGCACGAATCATATAATTTCCCTCTTCTTTTGGAGAAGGAGAAAAACCACCGCTCGTGAGTTGCCAGCTTCTTGATGCATTTGGGCCATCCTCATCTGTTGCAAGCCCTGGAGATGCTGTATTCTTCTTCGTTTGAATGTACACAAGATAGAAATCGCCATCCACAGTAATCGCTTGATCTTCTAAATCAACCTTCGTCCATTCCCCATCACGCAGTGCATGTGCCTTATTAGGTCCAGCGATTTTCTTGCCCGGGGCTCCGTCTTTTCCAGACGCATCATACACCTCAACCGCAAATTCATTACCGCCAGGTGCCGGCCATTCAGATGTCCAAAAGCGGAAAAGGCCCCCAGTGACTTGCGCTTGTTTTTGACCTTTTTCTAATGAGAATTTCACTGCCCATCCATTCCCTGGATCATAGAAAACACGCGCATTTTCAGCTGTCCCGTCATCATAGCCAATTTCCCCAGCAAACCCAACAAAAGGATCGAGCTTCACCGTTTGTTCAAATGGTTTTGCTGTGATATCTGCCGTAAACGAAAAACCTTTAAACCCTTTTGCAAATACTTTGACTGTATAGACTCCACTAGGTGCGGTGAGGGAGAATTCACCCGAATCATTCGTTTTCACTAGCTCAATGTTGGCATCTTCTACAAGATATACCGTCGCATTCTTCACCTTTTTACCTGTTGCTTCATTCACCACAACACCCGATATCGTTCGTTTCTCCAGTGGCTTAAGCGAGAAATTCGCTTCTGTTTTTTCATTTGATGAAATATTGACTGTTTGGGTGCGCGATTCAAAACCATATGCTTCTGCTTTTACTGTAAATTTCCCTGCACCATGGGCAAGACTGTACCTTCCCGTCGTTTCATCGGCATACACCGATTTACCCGTTTCAACCACACTAATTTGTGCCTTCATGGGCAGTGATTGAACCTTAGATTTTAAATGCACCATTTTAGTTGGATTGGCACGTACCGAACCGCCTGATGGCTCTGCGTCCTTTCCTTCTTGCGTCACCTGTCCTTCAATGATTCCCGTTCCGTCCATCAATGCCGTGATCGCTTCCTTTGCATCCACGAGTCCTGCACCGTATCCGTTATTAGGCGATTCAGGGAATTGCTGATCTGTCAGGGGCTTCGCTGTCTCAACTAAAATTCGTTCGATTTGATCTACTGAAATATCTGATTGTACTTGGCGAAGAAGAGCTGCAACGGCTG
The DNA here is from genome assembly GCF_047229225.1 of Bacillus sp. 179-C3.3 HS. NCBI lineage: Bacteria > Bacillati > Bacillota > Bacilli > Caryophanales > Bacillaceae > Bacillus > Bacillus sp. 179-C3.3 HS. The sequence goes on from NZ_JBFEFT010000002.1 coordinate 25,896, forward strand.
ACACATGTGGCCCTGCCATTGATGTCCCATTCCACCCACCTTCATATTTTTTCCCTGGAATAGAAGAACGAATTTGAACACCTGGTGCTGCAATATCCGGTTTCATCACTCCATATGGAGACGGTCCTTGTAGAGAGAATGAACCTAATTTGTTGTCCTGATCTGTTGCACCAGTCGCAAAGGCTTCTTGATAATTTGCTGGATTCGCAATTGAGCCTTCTCCTCCTGGATTAAATATATCGGTATTACCTGCTGAAAACTCTGGGAAAATATCCGCCGCTCTCCATGCATTCACAACATCTTTATACCAATCATCAAGACCAGGCCCACCACCCCAAGAATTATTTACGACGTCTGGTGCCTTTTCTGGATGCGGATTCCCTTCCTTATCCTTTGGCGCTAAAATCCATTCACCTGCATCTAACAGGTCTGCATCTGATGCACCATCTTCAGAGAAAGCTTTCACTGCAATCCATTTCGCTCCTGGTGCCACCCCAATTTGATTCTTGCCATCAGGATCTGAACCAACCATCGTACCTGTGACATGCGTTCCATGCTCTAAATCATCATATGGTGACGTAGACCCTGTCGTTGCATCATACCAATTAAATTCATGAGTAGGGTCATTGGGACGGCTCGGATCATAACCACGGTATTTTTCTTTTAAAGCTGGATGATCCCATTCCACACCCGTATCAATACTCGCTACGACAGTACCTGTTCCGTCATAGCCTAGTGCCCACGCTTCTGGAGCATGAATTTGCGAAAGATTCCACTCAATGCCATCTACTGCTTTGATTTGTTTTTTCTGTTCCGACTGCTTTACATTAACAGGACGGTGGATGTGACGTGTTTCATTTGGGAGAACTTGTGCTACTTCTGAAAAAGAAGCCACTTTCTCCATGACGTCTTTCGTCGCAGTCACTGCTAAAGCGTTTACAATATAATATGAATGAATATCATCCACTTGTTTTGTCTCTTTTTGTTTTTGTAAATACGTCAACAGGGCTTGTTGCGTTTCTTCCGACGTTGCTCTTAGCTCAGAGACAATAGCAGATCTCTTTGTGTACTGCATCTTAGCCGCTGATAGTTTCATCTTTTTTGCTTTTGACACAGCCTCTTTCGCTACTTTTTGAGTGTTAATCTGCTCTTTCATTTTCACTAGAAAAGTAACCTTGTCATCTTCTTTAAATTGTGTCCTGACCTTTGCTGATACCTTTTCTTTCGTTTTGTTCGAGGTCATGACCTCTTCATGATAAGAAGTAGAAGTCGGTGTTGATGTTGCTTGAACTGTGTCAAAGCTTGTCAACGTCAATGTACCCATCACCAGAACGCTCATAAAACGATAAGCAGCGGTTTTACGAAACTTCAATTTCAATAAAATCCCTCCCCCTTCATCGTCAAACAAATAAAAAACCCATCCCTCCTATTCCATTTGTGCACATGACAAGATTCATGATGTTCTATTTAATGTAGTAAAATAACATTTATCATTTTGTCGTTTTTTGTAAAGGGGGTCAAAAATGAGCATTATGACTCAATCTACACAAGTAAATATACTTAGGTAGATGAGGTAAACGTCTATAGTTTAAGACTTTCATATTAGATAGTGAACGTGAAAAAATCCCCTTTCAATGAAAGGGGATTTCTCATGTTCACTTATCGTTTATTGCGATTTCGTAAAAATGTCGGGATGTCCAACATATCCTCGCTCGATTGTGTTGTTTGTCTTGGTTGAGAAGATTGTGGCTGTTCTTCGCGTTTCACTTCACGCTTATGAGGAACAGATTGGTTCTGTTTTAAACCTTGTCCTAATGGATTTCTTTGTGGTTTTGTCACTTCTGGCTCTTGCTCAATAAATCCAGTTGCAATGACTGTTACCAAAATTTCATCCTTCAGGTTATCGTTAATAACAGATCCGAAAATCATGTTCACTTCTTCATCAGATGCAGAGGCAACAATATCAGCCGCTTCTTGCACTTCATATAGACTGAGGTTCGTACCGCCTGTAATGTTCATGATGACACCTTGTGCGCCGTCGATTGCTGTTTCAAGAAGTGGTGAAGAAATCGCTTTTTTCGCCGCTTCAGCCGCACGGTTTTCACCTGTTGCAACACCAATACCCATCAAGGCTGAACCTTTATTTGACATGATCGTTTTCACATCAGCAAAGTCAAGGTTAATCAAACCTGGTGTAGCAATTAAATCAGAAATTCCTTGCACACCTTGTCTTAACACATTATCCGCCGCGCGGAATGCTTCAAGCATTGGTGTGTTTTTGTCAACAATTTCAAGTAATCGATCGTTTGGAATCACAATCAGTGTATCGACTGCTTCTTTCATAGAAGCAATCCCTTCAACCGCTTGAACTTGACGTTTTCTTCCTTCAAAAGTAAAAGGACGAGTCACAACACCTACTGTCAGTGCTCCAGAATCTTTTGCGATCTTTGCAATAACAGGTGCCGCTCCAGTTCCAGTTCCGCCGCCCATACCAGCCGTAACAAAGACCATGTCAGCGCCTTTAATCACTTCTTCGATTTGTTCCTTACTTTCTTCAGCTGCTTTTTTACCGACCTCTGGATTTGCTCCTGCTCCAAGTCCTCTTGTGAGCTTTGCACCAATTTGCATTTTTGTTTCTGCTTTTGATAGATTTAATGCTTGGGCATCTGTATTTACTGCAATAAAGTCAACACCCTGTACATCATTTTCGATCATTCGGTTGACAGCGTTATTTCCGCCTCCACCTACTCCGATTACTTTAATTGATGCTAGGCCGTCTATATTTGTTTCAAACTCCAACATGCTGAATCCTCCTAATCCGTCGAAAATCTAATTCTATTCCCAGAACATATTAAATAGTTTTTTCATTTTGCCAGGCTTCTTATTTGTCTCTTGTTGTGCTTTTTGTTTCACTTTTGGCCTTGGCTGTGCTTCCTTCACTTGTGGTGTAGAAGGAACCGGCTCCATGGACGCGCCTATTTCATGAAAAGCCTCATCCGGCATTTGGAATCCTACCTGTCTGCCCTGAATCTTTGCATTACGATAAGCAAAATGGATCAGACCGACTCCCGTCATATATTGAGGCTCTCTTACCCCGATATAATTAGGACTTGCCATCCTTACATTGTTTTGTAGGACTGTTTGTGCAAGTGAAAGAATACCTGGTATGGCAGCTTGTCCACCAGTTAAAACAAATCCCCCAGGTACATCATGGACCCCCATGTTTCTTAATTCTTCTGCAACAAACAACAGAATTTCTTCCAAGCGCGCCTCGATAATATTTGCAGCTTCAAGTTGAGTATACGTCTGTTTCTGATCAGTCCCGATGACAGACACTTCAAACGTTTCTTCAGGAGACGCCTCATCATAAAACGCATGACCAAACTGCTTTTTGATTCGTTCAGCTTCTTCTGTGGAAGTTCTCAATCCTATAGACAAATCTTTTGTGATGTTCTCTCCGCCCAAAGGGATACTGTGAGTAGAATAGAGATGCCCGTTTTCAAATACGGAAATAGTTGTAGATCCCCCGCCAATATCGACAAGAGCTACGCCTAGATTTTTTTCATCTTTTGATAACGCTGCCGAGCCAGATGCGAGTGGTTGCAAGCATATATCCATGATTTCAATCCCAGCTCGCTCTACACATCTAAGCCAATTATGTAGAATTGTTTTAGAACCTGTAATTAAAGATCCATCCACCTCTAACCGAACACCTAGCATTTTTTTCGGATCTGTGATCTCATCTCTCCCGTCGACAATAAATTGTCTTGGAATCACGTCTACTACGAGATGTTCTTGAGGGATAGATACTACCTGTGCAGCATCTAAAACGCGCCTCACATCTTCAGCATGTATTTCTTTATTTTCACTAGACACTGCGACCACGCCGCTCGTATTCTGAATATGAATGTGGTTTCCGTTAATTCCGACAATGGCTTTTCGTAAAGGGAAACCTACCATTCTCTCAGCCTGTTCAAATGCTTGTCTAATAGAATGAACCGTCTCATCTATATCAACAATCGATCCTTTTTTTAACCCTTCTGAAGGGACATTTCCAACACCTATAATGTTAAGCGAATCATCCGCCATTTCTCCGACGATGACTTTTATATTGGATGTACCGATGTCAAGGCTGACGTAAATTTCATTGTTGTTCATTCTATGGCACCTCCTCACATATCAATACTTTCTATTCTATTATTTGCTGAACAACAATACAATGAATGTGTTTTTACAAGTGTGTAACAAAACTTAACATATCAACGTTTTTTATTAGGATTATTGAAAATATTCGTTACATCATATGTATATCCTTTTTTATGACACACTTTTTTTCTTTTTTTCTCTAGAAATTGTCCATTTTGTTAGTAAAATTCTTCGAATCACTGCGATGTTTTGAAATAGTCTAACTCCGAATGCAAACATTCCGACTAAATACAAGTCTACACCAAGATGGACACCTAGAAAAGCTAAACTTATAGCGAGTATAATATTAAAGAAAAAGCCTGACACAAACACTAGTTCATCGTATGCCCCTTGTAGATGTGCTCTTATTCCACCAATCAGTGTATCAAGTGCAGCAAGGACAGCTAGGGAAAGATAATTAGAATACTCATTCGGTATCGTAAAATTAGTTAAAAAACCGATTGCAACTCCTATAATTAAACCAAGGACAGGAAGCCACATTAAGATTTTCCCTCCTTTACATCGTCAAGAGGCTTCATTTCGTTTAATTGAATCGTGCCATCATGTGCTTTTAAATGAATTTTTTCCTTAGGTTGGCTAATATCTAACTTGAAATTTTCCAGCGCAAACAAATCACTAATATCTGAAGCAGTTAGTCGGCTGTATAATTTCTCTGGTTGCTGGCCAATCATCTTAATATTCACTGTCTCACCATCTAAGCTGTAGCCATCCATTCTTGTTGTCCCGTTAATATCTCTTATCACACTTGTATTAATCACACGCTGATCATTAATAGAAATATGTTTCGCCCCATACATATTGGCTTCATTTATCAGCTTTTTTAAAAGGTCAGGCGGAATATTTTTCACTTCTTCTCCCGTCAAATCTTGTGAAAAAAGCTGGGTGATCTTTACTTCAATTCCTTCCCCTGTCACCTCTGTAAAACCAGCTTTCTCTTTTAAATCCTTTAACGTCTTCGTTAATTGCGCTTCTTTGGAATTGTCTTCCTGATCACCGTACTTTTTTAGCATCTCATCGTATTTCTCAATTTCTCTCAGTAAATCTAGTTCTTTACTTTTAGATGCAGATAAATCCTCTCTTAATTCCCAAACATCCCGTGTATCACGGATTTCAGGCTGCTGTAATGAGTTAAATTGAATCGAGACCATCACGCCAAAAATGAGCATTAACCCTGTCAAACTAAGTAAAGGTTTCTTTTTCCTCAACACCACTCACCTTTTCACTTTTAATCTTTGTTTCTTAAAAGAGGATTCATTTGTATATCCTTTTTTTCGATATTGATTGAAATGTGGTCACTCGTCAATTGATCAACTACTCCACCTGCAATATTTAACGCAGGCATTAACACATCAGGATCACCGATAGCCGAAATGACAAACGGCGCGGGATGTTGAACACCATCAACTGTAACAACTGGGCCATTACAATGAATGTAAGATTGATGTGTAATCCTTTGTCCATTAATTGATATTGCAGATGCACCTGATATAAATAGTTCGTTTATCACATGAAAAATATGACTCTCATGAACAATGTAATTATTGACATTTTGTCCACTCGGGATATAAGATGCATCTTCAAGAGATACTTTAACTCCTTTTCCCTTTACCCCAATTTCTCCTGTAAACATTCGGTATTTCTCAACATCTTCCAAAACATTGAAATACTGCTCTTTTTCATTTTTTAAATTGAGCTCTGTCGCTTGGACTTTTGATTGAAGGCTATATAGTTCTTTTTCGAGTTTCTGATTCTCCTTTTCTTGCTGTGTCAACTGACTTTTCAATGAGTATTCTTTTTTCCATTGTTCTGTTCGATTGACATCCGCCTGATGCTGCTTTGTATATTGATATGAAAAAGAAATCAGAAACCCAAGAACAAGCATCACAATTGAGAAAATAACTGTTTTGCCTCTCAACGTTCATCTTCCTTTTTTTTAGATTTGAAAGCCTCAAAATACGTGGCTACTTCCATGTGAATCATCCCTTTTTCAGAAGGGGAAAGTTCTTTTACAATGGCTGGATAGGTTTTCATTTTATCTGCGAACGTTTTGATAGATGCAATCACCGTGTTCCCATCATTCATGTAAAATTTAACGAGCCACTGATTTGAGCTTGTTGGCGCATAATAGACTTCAGAAATGAGCTCCTGAATGGAAGCTGGCAGCTGATGAAGAGACTTGACGGCTTGCTTTAATTTCTCTTTGTTGTCCCAATCAACAAAAATAGGCCCTGTATGACTTGGCGTTACTTCATCAGGTAAAACGGTACCATTCTCAAGAAGCTCATAGTAAAAACTTCCCTTTTGAAGATACGCGATATTTGCATATTCCTTCACATCAATATGAACCTTATTTGGTAATTGTTTTTTGATCGTCACATCTTTAATCAATTTATTTTGTTTCAAGTAGTTTGCTGTTACGTCTTTATTTAAATTCCAAAACTCAGTTTCGCCTTCTTTAATTTGGGAGAGCTGAACAAGCTGCTTTGTTGATACATGCTCGTTACCTGTAATGGTTAAAGAAGAGATTTTACTAAGGGGTGTTTGCAAATAAATGATGATTAACACCATGATAAAAAACAGCAAAATAAAAGAGATTAGTCTTCGATTGGCTTTTTGCTTCCGTTGTTCTTTAATTTTAGGAATTCGCTCTTCTATATTGACGATCTTTTCATTTTCATGATCAGGTCGCATTTGTTCTCTTCACCTCATTCAAAGCTGCTTGTCCACACCTTTGGGTCATTACTGATCTCATGTTGAGTAGAAAACAAACGGCATGAAACAATGCCGTTTGTCCTCCCGCGATGCCATCATTCACAAATTTATTGTGGTTCGTTTGGTTCGCCGATAATCTCAACTTCTGTATGCATATCGACATGATAGTCTTCTTTAATTTTCTTTTGGATGTACTGAATTAAGTCCAGCACATCTTGTGCCTTTGCCCCACCAGCATTGACAATAAAGTTTCCATGCATATCAGAAATTCTTGCGCCACCAATCTGATATCCTTTTAAATTCGCTTTTTCTACAAGCTGTCCTGCATATTCAGGCAGTGGATTTCTAAAAATACTGCCGGCACAAGGTCGGTTATATGGTTGTGTGTCCTTGCGATAATCTTTATTTTGTTGCATTTTTTGTGTGATTTTCTCACGGTCATCCTGCTTTAGTTGAAAAACTGCTTCAAGGACCACACCCGGACGTTCCTTTTGAAGTACTGACGTTCGGTAGCTAAATTTCATTTGTTCATTTGTTAACCACTCAATGCTTCCGTCTTCAAATAAGATTCGAGCTTTTATAAGAATTTGACTAATATCAGATCCGTGTGCTCCTGCATTCATATAAACTGCACCACCGATAGACCCTGGAATACCAGCCGCGAATTCTAACCCTGAAAGACCTTGCTTACTGAGTGACGTTGCAAGTCGTACGACAGAATATCCGCCACCAACTGTAATTTCCTCATCATTTATCTCTAAGTGATCAAGCCCAGCACCTAACTTCAGCACTACACCACGAATTCCTTTATCAAGCACAAGTAAATTAGACCCTCGCCCAATTACTGTCCAGTTGACTTGATACTTTTTCACCTTATCCATAATCTGTTTTACTGCATCAACATCTTTTGGAATGATCAACAAATCCGCCGGTCCGCCGATCTTCATTGTTGTATGATTTGCGAGTGGTTCGTTTTCAAGTACTTTACCAACCTGCGCTTCTAATAATTCGTTCTTCAAATTCTCCATATTACCCTCCGCCTTACCTAATATCATTCAATCATGTTGTTGTGATTTCTTTTAATACATTATATAAACGATTCGCCGCATCTGGCACACCAAGTTCTTTCGTTAATCGGCTCATTTCATTTAGTTTCACTTCGTTACCAGCCACTTCATCAATCGCATGTAATAATCGCTCTCCAGAAAGCTCTGATTCTCTTAAAACAATTGCAGCCTCATGCTTCTCAAGTGATCTTGCATTCACCTCTTGGTGATTTGCCGTTACATAAGGACTTGGAATAAATATCGTAGGAATACCCAGTGCTGTGACTTCAGCGATTGTTGTCGCTCCTGCTCTTGCAACAATCACATCAATGGATTTAAGGTATTCTGGCATTTGATGCAAGAAAGGTTTTGTGATCATATTCGGAGCGCAACCTTTTTCATTTAACTCGGCCATTACTTTCTCATAATGAACCTCACCTGTAATATATAAAAGTTGATAGTCCTTTGTCTTTAATTCATCTTGCATATCAATGACCGCTCTATTAATTGGAGCAGCACCTCTGCTCCCACCAAAAATAAGAACCGTTTTCTTCGTTTCATCAAGTCCAAATTCTTTGAGAGATTTGCCCTCTTGAATAGAGACGACTTCAGAGGCCCTTGGGTTTCCCGTAAAAACAACTTTTTTCTCAGGAAAATGTGCCTTTGCTTCTTCAAAACAAATCGCCACTTTATTTACATATCGTGCTAAAAATTTATTTGTTATGCCTGGCAGACTATTTTGTTCATGAACAATTGTCGGGATATTCAGCTTAGATGCCGCATATACAACAGGACCACATACATAGCCACCCGTGCCAATCACAGCGTCCGGCTTAAATTCTTTTAAGTAAGATTTACTTTTTTGTACACCCTTTAGAAATCTCATAATCGTTTTCACGTTCTCAAACGACAGCTTTCTCTTAAACCCTGTAATTTCTATCGACTTGAAAGGGATATTTTCTCTTTCTACTATTTTCTTTTCAAGTCCATTTTCAGTACCAATATATAAAAATTCTACATCTGGATGCAGTTTTTTGACTTCTTTTATAAAAGCAAGCGCTGGATAGATATGTCCGCCTGTTCCGCCTCCACTAATTACTATACGCATTATACCATTTCCCCTCAATTTTTTTCTGCTTTCAACAAAGTATAAACCCTGTTTTACACAACAGGGCTCCGTTAAAACCTGTAAAGAAGAGTCAAAATTTAGCATTCCGAAACAGAAACAGTCATTTTCACTCTTCATTTCACTTTTTTATGCTTTTGCAAAATAACAGTCGGCATGGTTTCATTGACTACCAAGTCATCAATATCTAGCATACCTGCTAACATTTAGGAGCACACCGATGGCCATCAGCATTAATGTCAGAGATGACCCTCCATAACTTAATAATGGGAGCGTGATACCTGTTACAGGGATAAGACCAGTGACAACTGCGATATTAATCATCACTTGAATGGCAACCATTGAAATGATACCAACTGCTAAAAAGCTGCCATATAAATCAGGTGCACCAAGCGCAATCCGTATACCCCTCCATAACAAAATACTGAAGAGTAACAAGATGAGGGTTCCACCTATAAAACCAAGTTCCTCCGACAATATGGCAAAAATGAAATCCGTTTGGGGCTCAGGCAAATAGAAGAATTTTTGTCTACTTTGGCCTAACCCCATTCCGAACAGACCACCAGGGCCAACAGCGTATAAAGATTGGATAATTTGAAATCCACTACCAAGCGGATCTTCCCAAGGATTTAAATAAGAAGTAATCCGTTTTATTCTATAGGGTGCTGATAAGACTAGTGCAGCAAACCCACTAAGCCCTAAAAGGCCAAGAAATATAAAATGGGCAATTCTCGCACCTGAAACAAATATCATGATAATACACGTTCCAACCATGACTGTTCCTGTTCCTAAGTCCGGCTGGAGCATAATGATTGCAAATGCAGAAAACACGATGCCTAAAGCGGGAGCAAAACCTTTACGGAAAGAGGTAATATTTTTTTGTTTTTCAGATAAGAATTTTGCAAGAAACGCAATCATCGCAAGCTTCATAAATTCAGAGGGCTGGATACTAAACGCTCCAACACCAATCCAGCTTCTCGATCCATTTCTCTCCATACCGATCCCTGGTATTAGCACGAGCAGAAGCAGAAGAAAACAAATAGCAATCAATATTTTTGACCACGTCCGCCACGTCCAGTAATCGACTCGCATGATGAAAAACATTGCGATCACGCCGACGCCGGCAAATAAAAGTTGTCTTTTCGCAAAATAAAACGAATCATCAAATTTATACGATGCCCACACAGCACTTGCGCTGTACACCATAATTAACCCAATCGTCAATAACACTAATGTAATGACAACAAGCAAAAAATCCGGAGAAGTTTTCTTATTCGTCAAGAGACCGACACCCCAAGCATAATTTCATTTGGGCTGTCAGTCATATGAGAGACAAGCCCTTACTTAAGCATATGCACGGCGTTTACAAACATGTCTCCACGTTCTTCAAATGTTTTATGTTGATCCCAACTTGCACAAGCTGGAGACAATAAAATCACGTCTTCTTCTTCCGATATGCGAAACGCCGCTGGTACTGCTTGTTCAACATTATCGACATGTTTGACGTGATGTATTCCCAGCTCTTCCCCAAGCTTGACAAACTTAGGTGCAGTTTCACCAAATGTGATAATCCCTTTCACATTGTTCATATAGGGTTGAAGTTCATCAAATTCATTGCCTCGATCTAGTCCACCCGCTAGTAATATGGTTGGTTGGTTGAATGCTGACAATGCTTTACTTGTTGCGAGTATATTCGTTGCTTTACTATCGTTATAGAATTTTCTATTTTTGATCGTATCTACAAATTGCAAACGATGTTTCACACCACCAAATGTTGTAAGCACATGTTTGATTGCTTCGTTTGAACAGCCTGCATTTTTCACCACACAAATGGCTGCCAAAATATTTTCCAAGTTATGCACACCAGGGAGAACAACATCCTTTAAGTCAATGATAGATTCATCACCGTAGTAAATAGTGGCATCTTTTATAAAAGCACCATGTTCTACAGGTTTTTCAACAGAGAAAAACACCTTGTTTGCTTTTATTCCTTCCGCTAGCCTTACAACAGATGGATCATCTAAGTTAATAATCGCTATGTCATCCTCGTGTTGATGTGCAAAAACTTTTTGTTTAGCTTTTTCATATTCTTCGCGAGTATGATGATAGTCTAAATGTGCGTCAAAAATATTTAATATCAAACTGATTTTAGGTCTAAATTGCACTGTCCCCATTAGCTGAAATGAAGATAGTTCTGTCACAATCCATTCATCGCCCGCAGACTTTGCAGCAACTTCGCTGGCAACCGTTCCAATATTACCTGCAACCAACGTTTTTTGATTGTCTTTCTTCAGCATTTCATAAATCAAAGTAGTCGTTGTTGTTTTTCCATTTGATCCAGTAATTCCGATAAAAGGAGATGAAGTTAAATGATAGGCTAATTCGATTTCAGTCCATACTGGAATTTGTCGGCGCAACGCCTCTTGAACCATCACATTCTCATATGGGATTCCAGGGTTTTTAATCAATATCGTAATGTTCTTCTCATCAAAAATAGGAAGAGGATGACTGCCACAAATGACATCAATCCCCTTTTCAGATAGTAGCTGTGCAGGTTCATTTTCTTCAAACGGTTTTTGGTCATTGACCGTCACGTTCACTCCATGTTCATGAAGAATTGAGGCTGCCGCATATCCACTTTTTGCAAGGCCTAGTACAAGTATATGTTCGTTTCTTAGCATTTGGATCTTATTCAATTATAACCACACCTCAATGTAAATTCCTAAAACAGCAAGTAATAAACCAGCTGTCCAGAAGGTGACAACAACTCTCCACTCAGACCATCCAACTAACTCATAGTGATGGTGAAGCGGACTCATTTTAAAGATTCGCTTGCCAGTTGTTTTGAAGGAGATGACTTGTAAGATCACAGACAACGTTTCAACAACGAATACTCCTCCAATGATAACTAGCAATATTTCAAGCTTTGTTAAAATGGCAATTGCGACAATAGCGCCACCTAGAGCAAGTGACCCTGTATCTCCCATAAATACTTTTGCAGGATGTGCATTAAAGACTAGGAAGCCAAGGACAGCTCCAGCGACCGCGACTGAGAAGATCGCCACATCGTATTGAGATTGGTTCCAAGCTAGAATAGCAAATGCACCAAATGCGATGGCAGCTGTTCCAGACAGAAGACCATCTAGTCCATCTGTTAAGTTCACTGCGTTTGAGCCACCGACTAGCATGAAGACGACTAGGATAAAGTAAGCCCATCCTAAATCAAAACTTATGTCCGTTCCTGGAATACGAATGGTCGTAGCAAACTGATAATAGTGGAAGACTGCATAAAAAATCACAGCTATTACAATTTGACCGATCAATTTTTGTTTTGATGTTAATCCAAGATTTCGTTTCATCGCTACTTTTATATAATCATCTAAAAATCCTAATAAGCCATAGCCCAGTGTGACAAATAAAAGTAAAAACATCTCTGGACTAATTTCAGAGAATTTGTTGATCATCACAATCGTTGTAATCGTAATTGAAAAGATAATCATAATCCCACCCATTGTCGGGGTGCCTGATTTCTTTTGGTGTGATTGTGGACCTTCTGCTCTAATACTTTGACCAAATTTAAGTCTTCTTAAAAACGGTATAAAAATCGGGGATAAAAGAACACTGATTAAAAATCCCATTATGATTGTAAACAATATCACCTGTTCAAGCATCGTTCTTTACTCCTTCCGAATTTCCACAGCCGTTTTCCATCAGAAAATAGCATTCATTGTTATCATATTCATTCATGTCTTTCATATGTTGTTTTTGCATAAAAAGCTTCATTTCATTACACTCTTTTCATCATTTTAAGATTTGTTTTGATTTAAAATCGCGTCCACTGCAACTTTTGCATCGTCAAAGTCATACACTTGATCACCAATGATTTGGTACGTCTCATGACCTTTTCCTGCAATTAATACTGTGTCGCCTTTTTTCGCATTGGCAATCGCAAAAAAGATGGCTTGTTTGCGATTTACAAAGCTATGATAATATGCTTCTGGCACTCCATTTTCCATGTCTTTCAAAATAGAGCTTGGATCTTCACTTCTTGGGTTATCTGATGTAAATACAGGCTCATCTGCATATTTCACAGCGATTTGGGCCATTTGTGGACGCTTTGTTTTATCACGATCTCCACCGCAGCCGATCACACAGAAAATTTTTCCTTCTGTTAATTCTCTACACGTTGTGAGTACATTTTCTAAGCTATCAGGTGTATGTGCATAATCAATGATGACTGGGAATTCTTGATCGCAGTTCACAAGTTCAAATCTCCCTTTTACACCCTCCAACTCTTCAATCGCACTGACGATTGTATCGAACGTTAAACCGGAGACAATCCCTACGGATACAGCAGCCAAAATGTTGTACACATTGAATTTCCCAATAAAAGAAACTATCACTTTTTTGGTACCAATAGGTGTAATCAAATCAAATTGTGTGCCTTTCGGTTTGATCTGAATATTCTTTGCCATGACATCAGCTTCCTGCTCCAGTCCATAGGTCATCGTTTCAGCAGCTGTCACTTTTTCAAAATAACTAGATGCTTCATCATCTGCATTTAAAATGGCATGCTTCGGTTTATCGTGATGAAAAGCACTTCCAAGTTGGGAGAATAGCAAACTTTTTGCGTGTTTGTATTCTTCCATTGTGTTGTGATAGTCGAGATGATCTTGCGTCAGATTTGTAAATACCGCGACATCATAATCACACCCATGAACCCGGCCAATATGCAGTGCATGTGATGATACTTCCATGATGGCTGTATCCACATCTTCATCAAGCATTTGTCTAAATGTTTTTTGCAGCGTGATACTTTCAGGCGTTGTGTTTTTCACTTCGAGAATTTCATCATTCACCTTCATATACATGGTGCCGATTAAACCTGTTTTCTTATCTGCTTTTCTCATCATTTGCTCAATCATGTGAGTTGTCGAGGTTTTACCGTTTGTTCCAGTGATTCCTATTAGGTTAAGCTGATGAGTCGGCTGTCCGTAAAATGCATCAGCCATTCTTGCAAGTGCTCTTTGAGAGTGTTTTACAATAATGACAGGCACTTCTGTTATATCAAGAGGGTGTTCTGCGACAATGGCAGCAGCTCCGCTATCCACAGCTTTCATCGCATAATCATGTCCGTCTACCGTATACCCTTTTATGCAGACAAAAAGACTCCCTTTTTTCACCTCTCTTGAATCCATTTCAATAGAAGTGATCTCGGGATTTTCGTTTATCAATTGTTTGTTTTCACTTTTAAAGTATGTAAGGAGTTCTTGTAGTTTCATTTCTTATCAAACCTCTCAAATTCGTTCACGTGCGTGCCTTGTGAAAAAAACACACAGTCTATATTTTATCGTAAAAAAAAGGATACATCCAGCGTATTCATTAAGTTTCTCTTGGAAAAAACACACTTTAAGCTCTTTTTTTTAAACAGGTCCTGTTTTTCAATAAAAAGAGGCAGCCGAATGAGTCTGGCTACCCTCTGTCCATTCTTTATTATTCATCATTTAAGTATAATCTGATGGTTGAGCCTTCTTTCACTTTCGTTCCAGCAGCAGGTGATTGTTTGACAACTTTACTGCCTTTTCCAGAGGCGTCAATCTTCAGATTAATGAGCAGTGATTCTAAGTCTGAAACAGATCCCCCTACAAGGTTCGGCACCTCAATGGTTTTTGTGTCCAGCCATTGGTATTTCTTTTCGATTTGGCCTTTTCTTTTTTTCACGCCCATCTCTGGGAGACTATCTCTCATGATGTGGCCGACAATAGGTGCTGCTACGGTTCCCCCGAATTGAATGGTGCCTTTTGGGTTATCAACGGCCACATATACCACAATGCTTGGATCATCCGCAGGCGCAAAGCCGATAAACGACACAATGTGGTTATTTTCCATATACTTTCCGTCCTTCACCTTTTGTGCTGTTCCTGTTTTGCCGCCTACCCGATATCCTTCAACAAATGCATTTCTCCCTGTTCCTTGAGCGACGACACTCTCCAGTGCATATCTGATTTGTTTTGACGTTTCAGCTGAAATCACTTTTTTCTTGGCAATGGGGGATTGTTTTTTTACGACCTCTTTTGTGATGGGGTCTATCCATTCTTTTGCGATATAAGGCGTATAAAGCGTTCCTCCGTTTACTGCAGCAGCCACCGCTGATACTTGTTGAATTGGTGTCACCGATACACCTTGACCGAAGGCGGTTGTGGCTTGCTCTACTGGTCCTACACGATCAAGTGGGAACAGAATACCTCTTCCTTCTCCTTGAAGGTCGATGCCTGTTTTTTGCCCAAACCCGAATTGTTTGATGTAAGAAAAGAGCTTCTCTTTTCCAAGCCGGTCCCCTAATTCTACGAAGCCTGGGTTACACGAGTTTTGAACGACTTCTAAAAACGACTGAGAGCCATGCCCTCCTTTTTTCCAGCACCTTAATCTTGCGCCATCTACCGTCACAGATCCGCTGTCAAAGAATTTGTCTCGTTGTAAATTTACTTTATTTTCTTCTAACGCCGCTGCCAGTGTAATGATTTTAAACGTAGACCCTGGCTCATACGTACTCCAGACCGGTAAATTTCGATTAAATACTTTCGGATCAACCGATTGATAGTCAGCAGGATCAAAATCTGGGCGACTCGACATGCCAAGCACTTCGCCATTTTTCGGGTTCATGGCAATGGCAATCATACCGTCCGGATTATATTTCGCCTGTGCATTGTCTAGTTCTCTTTCAATGATGGTTTGTACTTTTGCATCAACTGTTAATTTCATATCAAGTCCATCTTTAGGTGGAGTATAGTCGTCTGCTTCATCCGGCATTTTTTGTCCTTTTGCATCGGAGTAGAATTTGACAGATCCTTTCTCGCCTTTTAAATCATCATCATAATAGGCTTCTAATCCAAGTAAACCTTGATTATCAATCCCCGCAAAGCCTAACACATGGGACAAATAGCTTCCAAATGGATAATGCCTAATGCTGTCTTCTGCCACATAAACCCCTTCTAAATCAAGCTCTCTTACTTCTTTTGCTTTTTCATGCGATATTTTTCTCCCTTCTGGAGAAATCCGCTCAATCGATGTTTTCTTTGTGATATGCTTGTACGCTTTTTCTTCAGACATATTCAAGACCGCCGCCAGTTTCTTGCTTGTCTCTGCCGGATCTTTAATTTGCCGTGGTACGACCAAGATAGACGGAGCACTTTTATTCGTTGCAAGCTCCACCCCATTCCGGTCTAATATATCTCCTCGTTCCGGTTCAAATGGGAGGTTTCGACTCCATGAATCTTTCGCTAGGCTTGTCAACTTGTCACCCATAATAAACTGCACATATCCTAATCTCGTATCTATGATGAAAAAAATGATCACCCCAACCAATAGAACGAAAAGCAATCGTTTTCTCACTGTTACACTTGACACTCGCACGCCCGTTCACTCCTTACATATGGCTTGTTCTCATCATATGCAGACCCGAACTTTTGTAGAACGAGCGGAATGCGACATTCCATCAAACAAAAAACCTAGCAAATGATTTGCTAGGTTCAACGTTAACTTGGGCTTTTGAACGTCACCGTGATGACTTTATCGGAAATCTTCGCCCCGCTTTTGACACTTTGTTTCACAGCATAGCCTTGTCCTTTTGTTTCAATACGCGCACCAGATATCGATGCGAATTGCAAGACTTCTCTTCTAGACCAGCCTTTCATATCAGGCATTTTGATCGTTTTTCCTGCTGTTTTCAGAAACACTTTCTGGTTTTCAGAGAAATCAGATCCCGCATTTGGCCACTGACGTTTAACGGAAAGCCCGTCGCCAATGACGATAGGGTTCAGCTTTTTGTTTCTTGCTTCAGCTTCTGCCTGTTTCACTTCTAAATCGAGGAGTGAGGGCATTGCTTCTTGCTTCACCTTTTGTTTATCTGATTTTTTATCATCTGTTTTGGTTGGTGCAATATTTAAATATAACAAACTGTTTTTCATGACTGGATTAAAAATTTGTGAAACTGGTGCAGAACCTGTTTCTGTTTCAGACAACTGGGGCTGCTGGACAGCAACATATACAAGCAGCTTCGGATCATCTTTTGGCGCCATGCCCATAAATGAAAAGACGTAGTTGTTTCTTCCTTGAAGATAACCGCCGGCACCACCAATTTGTCCTGTTCCTGTTTTTCCAGCAACGTCAAAGCCTTTGATTTGGTACGGCTGACCTGTTCCAATTTTCGAAGAAACGACCTCACCTAAAATATCGCGCACTTCTTTTGCTGTATCTGCTGAGATCGGTTTTCCAGCCACTGTTGGTTCGTGCTGGAGGATTGTTTTGTTTGTACTTGGATCCGTAATACGATCAATGACATATGGCTTCATCATTGAGCCACCATTTGCTATCGCTGTGGCCGCTTGGATTTGCTGAATTGGTGTAACCGCAGATGCTTGACCATAAGCAGTTGAAGCCTTGTCATACTCATACCTGTAATTGATTTTGCTGGACGCTTCGTTCGGCAAATCAATCCCTGTCTTATCGTAAAAATTGAACTTTTTCAAGTATTGTTCATATCGGTTAAAACCTAGTTTTTCCTTTGCTAGCTTTGCAAAGACGACGTTAGAAGAACGGAGAACGCCTTCATGATAATCTATTTTACCCCAACCATTTCCGCCATTATGGTCTCTCACTAGACCCCCGCCAACTTTATACGTACCAGACTGGAATTTTTCACTCTTCCCTTGGTACACTCCTTCTTCAATGGCAGCAGCGAGCGTAAAGATTTTCATTGTGGAACCCGGTTCAAACGCATACGATATGACATCATTGTTATAGTTCGTAATGTCAAGTTCATTTAAGTTAAAGCTTGGACGTTGTCCCATCGCAAGAACTTTTCCCGTTTTTGGGTCAACAACTGTCGCAATGATTTTCTTCGGTTTATATTTATTCGCAACCTGTGTCATGCTTTCTTCAAGAAAGGCCTGAATTTTTTGATCGATTGTGAGGGTGACATTGTTTCCATTCTTCGGTGCAACGATGTCTTCTTTACTGTTTGGCAAAGCCCATCCGCTCTTGTCACTATTAAACGTCACATAACCGTCTTTTTCTTTTAAATATTTATTGAGTGTTTTTTCAAGACCCATTGCACCTGTCATATCTTTCGTGGCTTCATCTAGCCTCGCATAACCAATGAGGTTTGACGCAAACATGCCGTTTGGGTAGTATCGTTTCGTGTCTTTTTCAAAGGCGATGCCTGGAAGCTCTAGCTTCTCAATTTTTTCTTTTGTTGAATAGCTAATGTCTTTTCCAGCCTTGCCGAATTCGACCTGAAAGGCATCCTTTGTATTGAGCCGCCTTAAAATTTCACTTTCGCTCATATCAATTACTTTTGACAACTCTTTTGCTGTCTTCTCTTTATCCACTACATGCATCGGCTTTTTTGGATCGACTGTCATTTTGTCACTCATGATAGCAATGAGCTTATAAACAGATGTATCCTCTGCAATGACATTGCCATTTCGGTCTAAAATGGACCCTCTTTTTGCTTCAAGATTCTTCTTTGATTGATATTGTTCATTCGCTTTGACTGCTAGAACTTGTCCATCAACCGTTCCCGTAATCTGGATGTACATAAAACGCACAAGGATGATAAAGAAAAACAGGGCGAAGCAAATACTCGCTATTGCCGCGCCTCTGTTCATCATTTTATTCTTTTTAGGCATCATCATACTAATCGACCTTCTTAACATCTTTCGATATGTTTAGGCCTGCTTTTTTCGCAGTGTTAATTATTCTTTCAGGTTCACTCAGTAAATCTTTTTCCTTTTGTAATTCTGTGATCTTTTTCGATTCTAAAGAAACTTGCTGTTCTAATTTCTGCACTTCAATATTGGCATGATAAACAGCAAAGGCTTTAGAAATGATGAGAATTGAGCTGCACATAAGAGCCATGACAAACATGACAAGTAAGATTTTCTCACCTAGTGTAATTGAACCTCTTCTTATAATCACAACAGATTGACCTTGTTGCGCTGTTTGATATTGCTTTACTTCTCTTTGGTAAGCCAAATTACTCATAAGAAACCTCCTTTTTATCATCGTCTATGGTGTCGTTTACTTTTTCTCTGCAATTCGGAGCTTCGCCGAACGTGCACGGTTGTTGTGTTCAAGCTCTTGTTCTGATGCTACGATCGGCTTTCTCGTAATGAGCTTCAGTTTCGGTTCAAGACCTTCTGGAATCACTGGTAGCCCGTGCGGAAGTTCTGGAAGAGAAGACATCTCTTTAAACGTACTTTTACAAATTCGATCTTCGAGCGAATGAAAAGTAATCACAGAGATTCTTCCATTTGGCTTGAGTAACTCAATTGCTTGTTCTAATGCTTCTTCAAATACTTTCAATTCGTCATTTACGGCAATTCGGATCGCTTGAAACACTCTTTTGGCTGGATGTCCTCCAGTTCGTCTAGCGGGTGCTGGAATTCCTTCTTTTATGATATCTACAAGTTGACCCGTTGTTTCAATTGGTGCCTTTTTTCTAGCTTCTTCAATTTTACGCGCGATTTGCTTGCTGAATTTCTCTTCCCCATATTTGTAGAAAATCCGAACTAGATCTTCAAATGGCCATTCGTTCACCACTTGTTTCGCCGACAATGCGGCTGATTGATCCATTCGCATATCAAGAGGTGCATCATGATGATAACTAAATCCTCTCTCAGGTGTATCAAGCTGAGGAGATGAAACCCCAAGATCAAAGATGACACCGTCTACGCTTGTAATTCCTTGTTCATTCAGACGTTCTTTTAAATATCGGAAGTTGCTTTTTATGAAAAGAATGTTCGCCTTTGAATCAGCGAGCTTCTCTCGAGCATGATTGAGTGCAGCATCGTCTTGGTCAAAACCAATCAATGTACCATTTTCTGATAATTGTGATAGTAAATATGAGCTATGACCCGCTCCACCTAGGGTGCAGTCTACATATGTACCGTCTTTTTTGACGTTTAAACCGTCAACTGTTTCTTTTAATAATACTGTCTCATGTTGAAACATGATGTTATGGTCCCACCTTTTTCAAATTGAAATGAATGTGTAGAAAGTTTGCTGCACAAGGGATTATTATATATCAAATCCGATCATGTTTTCAGCAATCTCAGCAAAAGAATCTTCTTGCTCTTCTGTATATTGTTCCCAGATCGACTTACTCCACAACTCAATTCGATTTGAAACGCCGATGACGACACATTCTTTTTCGAGTTTTGCGTATTGGAGTAGGTTTGATGCAATATTAATGCGCCCCTGCTTGTCCAGATCACATTCAACTGCGCCAGAAAAGAAAAACCGGGTAAACGCACGTGCATCTTTTTTGGTTAGTGGAAGTGCTTTTAGTTTCTCTTCGATTAGTTTCCACTCACTCATAGGGTAGCCAAATAAACATTGATCAAGCCCTCTCGTCAGTACAAACTGTTCTCCGAGACCGTCTCTAAATTTAGCAGGGATGATCATGCGCCCTTTTGTATCAATCGTATGTTGGTATTCACCCATGAACATGATATATCAGAGCCCCACTTTCTTTCCTTAACTCCCCACTATCCACCACTTCTCTCCACAAAACTTATTCTACACTGTTTCTGCATAAAAAAAAACCCTGAACTAGTCAGGGTTCATTAAAACTTTATTTCAAAGTTTGACAATTTGTTGCTTGTTCTGAAATGAAAATGGCAGATTTTTGAACGTTTTGAAGAATTCTGGACCATATTTGTTTAAATAATACATGATATTCCAAATTCTCTCTTGTGGTGCTTCAAGTGGTTTTAAACTATTTTCGATCCGTTCATAGTCACGCAGAATATATCCTTCTTTTTCTTCCACTCGCTTCGCAACCTTTTGATAGACAAAATGAAGTTGCTCTTCAATAAATTTTGCATTTTTATCTAGCATCTGCTCAAAATTTGGTTCAATCTGTAGTGCTTCTTTCCGCACCATCTCATGAACACTTGCAAGTTCACGTTTCGCTGTGTCGATGGATTCCACAAAGCTATCAGGAAGGCTTTGCTGAAAATGGGCTTCCTTCTTTTCATTTACGCCTTTCGTTAACACTTCTTCTATCGATACCTCTCGCACTGGTAGCTTTTTGTCTATATGACGTTCGAGAATGGTCACATGTAGCCTCGGAAGAACTGGTGCCATCTTTAATTGTAAATGCCCAAAAATCCCTTTCAGTTCCCCCCAATAATTGACCTCACCATGCCCTGCCATAAAAGCAAGCGTTGGCAAGAGTGTTTCCTGCATCACAGGGCGGGTGACAACATTATTGCTAAAGCGCTCTGGGTGCTCTTCAATTTCATCAAGAAGCTCTTCTTTTGTCCATGTGAGCCCAACTTCTGATACAGCAAAGTGTTGTTGATCTTTTTCAATGAGGAAACGCTCCTCATCATATTCGTAAAACAGGTTCGCCTGATGTTCACCTGCTTCAATGAGCGGCTGATAGCCGGATCGTTTCATCGCAGCCTGCGTCTCACTCAAACATTGCGTAATCGTATCATTTGCTTCTACAATTTGTTTGAACACTTGTCGTTCAAGTGATTTGACGCCTAAGTCTCCTGAATTAAATAAAAGTAGCCCATCTTCTCCAAAAAGATCACACACAATCCATTCGAAAAAATCAGTATACGTATGCGATTTACGCAAACATCGGATCAGCTGATCTAGTAAGTCGTTTGTATACGATGTTTCTTCGTAGGTTGAAAACACATCACGTAGCCATTTCTCTGTCTTTTCTTGGTGGAGAGGGATTCTTTTTGCAGCCGCTTTTTTCACATTATGTATAGGAAGCTTTTGTTTGACAGGACCTTTTTCACCAGATGTGTATACAAAATTGATTTCATCTACGTCATGATCCTCTCCCGCTACCCAAAAGACAGGAATCACCGGAACGCCTAGCGCTGCTTCCTTTTCTTTCGCAAATTGTAAGATGGAGATGATTTTATGTATCGTATAAAGTGGACCTGTCAATAGACCTGCTTGCTGTCCTCCGACCACCATGACACTCCGTTTGCCCCTGATTTTCTCAATATTCTCCCGCATCGCTGCCGATTCAAACTTTGCGTGATAAGCGCTCATATAATCCGCCAAAGCCTCACGAGGGAAGCTCATTTCCATGAGATCGTCGTATCTCTTTTTCCATATATGTTCAGAATGTATGTCATATTCAAAAAAAGCAGCCATCTCTTTTTTTTCTTCTATATAATCACGTATGAATAAATTCTGACTTCGGATGGAAAGTTCAGTCAATTGCATGTTTAGAACTTCCTTTCTTCAATAAATAGTTAGTTTCCCGAAAAAAGTATAGCATGTAAATCAGCTCACTCAAAAGATTTTGTTTGCCTTTTTTCCAATACTTCCAAGCTTCTATCGAAGAAAGTCAGATATGGCGCATGAATCCCTTGCATCTGAGCTTTTTTTAAAAGATAGCCGGTGATGGCATTTCTTTCCGTCTTCCGCCCTTTTACGATATCTTGAAGCATGGACGATTGGTTAGCCGCCGTTTGATGACAGATGGAAACAACATGCGCCCAAAGACGCTCTTTATCTGTCAGCCCTAGAATCGTTACCGCTTCTTCAAAAACGCATGTCATCATATGTTGATAAGATGCGTTCGAGAGGAGCTGCCCATTTTCCACATGTAATAAAGCCGTTAGCGGATTAATACAAACATTGACAAGCAGCTTTTCCTCGAGCACCTTTTCCCATTCAGTCGTATAGACCATCTCAAAATGGTCAGGTCCATCCGTCAATTCATCCATGAGATCTGATTTTCCTTCATGATGAAATGCCCCCCACTTAATTAAGCCAATCCCTGTATGCACAACTGCATGATCTGATACCTTCATCGCGCCATGCTCCACCACACCAATAAATAACTCATGCGGTGATACCCAATTCTTTAAATCTAAAAGATGCGCCATCCCATTTTGTAAAAATAGAATTCGCTGACGAGGACATGTCGACAATTCATGGAGCACATCGTTCAATTGATGATATTTAACCGTCACAATGAGAAGATCAAACGTTCCTTTCAGCCCTGTTTGTGCATCGACCACTGACCGGAATGTCTCCCCGTTCATGGTTCGTTCAATCCCTGCCGCTCGTATTTCTTCTGCCTGTTCCTTTCTTCTTGTCAAAACGGTGACATCATGGTGCGTTGATAAATAACTCGCGCAAAGCAGCCCAATGGCACCGCCCCCAATGATTCCAATTCTCACATCACGTACTTCCTTTCATTCTGTTTACTTCATCATATCAGCTATTTTATCAGTTTCATATCATGAGGCAAAAAACAGCCTTTCCTCAATGATTTGAATTTTTTTAATTTAAAAACTATAATAATAAGTGTAAAAACTTTTTTAGGCGGATGGGATGAAAGCGCCTTCAATCATGATGTGTGTAAGGGGGAATTTCACATGACGAAAGTAAAACGTCTTCTGATTAACTACAAAACGTTAGAAGAATTTAAACAATTCAAGGAGTACGGGATTCAAGAGCTTTCTATGCTTGAAGATCTTGAAAGTAATATGATTGAAAACGATAGCAATTCTCCATTCTACGGGATTTACTTTGGCGATAAGCTTGTGGCCCGTATGAGCCTATATCAAGTTGACGGCTCAACTACGACTTATTTTGACCATAATCATAATTATTTAGAACTGTGGAAGCTAGAAGTACTTCCTGGCTATCAGCGAAAAGGTTACGGCGAGGCTCTTGTGGATTTTGCGAAATCTTTCGGTCTTCCAATTCGTACAAATCCACGCGTCAAGTCTGCTGATTTTTGGGATAAAATGGGCTTTGAAGCGGTAAAATATGATATGGAGCGCGACAAGGGTGAAAATCCTTTCATTTGGGAGCCTGCACATATTCAAAAGAATACCGGTGAATCAGCTTAAATGGATCACAAAACGCCCCTCCTTTCATGTACGAGGGGCGTTTTCTTATTTTGCATAGTCTTTTAAGCTGATATTATGTTTCACTCTTTCAACAATACCAATTAAGGCTTGATAATCTTCTTCTGTCATTTTCAATTGACGCTTCAAGTGTTCATTCTCTTTTGTGAGTGCTTTTAATTGATGGTGTGTATCCTTTAGCTCCTCACGTAAATAACTTGGACCAGAAGGTTCTTTCTCAAGTTTCTCTAAAAATTGGATCACTTCTCGCAGCGTTAATTCTGTTTGTGCTGTCGATGTTTTCGCTTCAACAGTTAGTGCTTGATGCGGTAAACCCGATGAATGAATACCGATTTTTTTTCGCAATTCTTTTCGCTGCTTTTTCGCTAATTCGATCCCGGCTTGATATTGTTTTCTTACAAATGAATTCCATCTAAATCCACAGGCAGCAGCTGTTCTTGACAGTGCCTTTCCAACCTCCTCAAAAGCAGAAAGCTGGGTCCCACCATCTCGAATATGCCTTAAAACGACTTCTGCTAAAAGTAAATCCTCATCTTGTGTCCAAGCATCCTGTCTTGTAATCGTCAATTGATCATCCCCCCTGAATCTGAATACCACATCATATGCGCTTACTAGAGAAGATAGACTATTTTGCAGATGAGAAACATAAAAAATAGACAAATAAAAAAACGTAAGGGAGATTCCCTTACGTTTTTTTATGCATTAGTTGCTTTTTACGTCTTTGCCTTTGTATGTTCCACAAGATTTGCAGACACGATGAGAAATTTTCATTTCACCGCATTCTGGGCAAGCTACCATACCAGGTACTTGTAGTTTGAAATGCGTACGACGCAATCTTTTTTTCATTTTAGAAGTTCTTCTAAAAGGTACAGCCATTATTCCCACCTCCTTAAAGAGTTAAGATTCATTATTTTCTTCTAAGAGCTTCTTCAAGCCTTCGAGACGCGGATCAATTCGGTTTTGATGTGCATCTTCAGAAATGACCGACCAGTCATTCCCTTCCTGTGGTGCAGCATCTTTCACGTCTGTTTGATCGCAAAAAATTTGCATTGGCACTTCAAGCAGAATTTCTTCTTTGACAATCGGGGTTAAGTCGATCATATCGTCTTCGACAACGAAGACATCTTCATCTTCTATCTCGTCTGTCTTATGAAGTACAAATAATTCTTTTGTTGAAATCGCAAATGGATACTTTACATCAACAAGCGTTCTTGAACAAGGCAATGTCATTTCACCTGTAATGGTTAAATCAAATGCGACTTGCTTTGATTCGATCACTCCAGTCCCTTTCACCTCTACTGGTGAAATGTGACGTATATCTGAATGAAGGCTAGTAAGTTCATTTAAATCAACCGTCTCATGAAAATCGAAGCTGTTTTTAGCTTTTTGATGTAACTGATAAATTGTCCATTTCAATTGTATCACCTCTAAGAGCAACAAACATGATTATAGCTTTCATCATGCTATTTGTCAATATTTTTTCTTTACAGTATCATGGTCGTTTGACATCAGTTCTTCTAATGCCTACACTGAAAAAAATGGGCTTTTTTTCTCTTATGCTACTTTAGCACAGACCATTTAACGATAGCAAGAAAGGGGGAACATCTATTGAAAGCAGTAGGAGTCGTGGTCGAATATAACCCATTTCATTACGGGCACGCCTATCATGTGCGACAAGCAAAACAAGAAACCTCTGCAGATGTCGTCATTGCGGTCATGAGCGGTTCGTTTCTCCAGAGAGGAGAGCCTGCGATCGTCTCTAAGTGGGCACGTACGAAAATGGCACTCCAAAGCGGGGTAGATCTTGTATGTGAACTCCCATATATATACGCAGTACAAAAGGCAGAAACGTTTGCAAATGGTGCTGTGTCCATCCTAGATGCATTACAATGTGACTCGCTTTTTTTCGGAAGTGAGGATGGTGATATTTCGGCATTTCAGCGTACAGCACACGCTTGGCATCAAAAACAAGCAGAAATTGACTCTTTGACAAAAGAGAAGGTCAAAGAGGGTCTTAGTTATCCGGCTGCAGCATCTTCAGCGTTTCAAGAAGCAGTTTATCCTGAAAGGTTGTTGGATTTGTCTCAACCGAATAACATCTTAGGTTTCCATTATGTCAAAGCCATTTTAGAAAGAGCGCCCCACCTTCAGCCCTTTACCTCTAAAAGAATTGCGTCTGGCTATCATGATATAGAGCTTCCCGCAGATCAAAAAATTGCAAGCGCAACAAGTATCCGCAAAGCATTGAAAGAGCAGCGCTCATTTGAACCGGTCGAACCCTATCTCCCGAGCACGACGCTAGCGCAATTACGTTCCTATCAATCTTCTTACGGTCTTTTACATACACAAGAAGCCTATTTCCGCTTCTTGAAACACGCGTTTCACACAATGGACCTGGAAGAATTAAAAGAGATATATGAAATCGAAGAAGGTATTGAATACCGGATGCAAAAAGCCGTGAAACATGCTGTGTCTTATGAAGATTATCTCTCTCTTTTGAAAACGAAAAGGTATACATGGACAAGACTACAGCGAATGAATACACATCTATTAATGAGAGTGAAGAAACAAGCCATGCATCAGCTATTGAGCGAAAAAAAGGCGCCCTACATCCGTTTACTTGGGATGTCAAAGAAAGGGCAGCAGTACTTGTCGCTTGTGAAAAAAGAATTGGACGTACCACTCGTCAGTAAGCTATCTTCCTTTTCACATCCCGCTCTTGACCTTGATATACGCGCTTCTCGTGTTTTCAGCCTTCCAATTGAGGAGCCAATGCAAACAAGCCTAACAGAAGCGGAATTTAAAACATCACCCATTCGCTATGATGAAGAACGTCAGCTCTTTCAATCTCAATAAAAAGAAGAGTAGCCACATGAAGGCTGCTCTTCTTTTATGATGCTTTATTTTCTAGTTTGTTTAAATAATTTAGCGCATCTTGCAACGTATCAACAGGAATCACTTTCATGTCACTGTTAATATTTTTCACTGTTTTGACGGCGAGATTATAGTCTGAGTTCGGATCGCCTTTATCGTTTGGTGCAAAGAAGATGTCCTTCCCAGCTTTATCTGCTGCCACGACCTTTTGATCTACTCCACCAATTGGGCCAACCGTTCCATCTGCGTCAATGGTTCCTGTCCCAGCAATCTCATAGCCATGTGTTTCGTCTTCTTTTGTCAGTTGATTATAAATTTCAAGCGACATCATCAAGCCAGCTGATGGTCCGCCAATA
This sequence comes from Bacillus sp. 179-C3.3 HS, assembly GCF_047229225.1. Classification (NCBI taxonomy): domain Bacteria; kingdom Bacillati; phylum Bacillota; class Bacilli; order Caryophanales; family Bacillaceae; genus Bacillus; species Bacillus sp. 179-C3.3 HS. Next base: position 53,137 of record NZ_JBFEFT010000002.1, read on the forward strand.
TTTTCAATATCAACTTTAATCGCAGGTGATACGTTTACTTGACGGTCTGTAAACAATGACACGCCAATTCCTACTCGATTCGGTTCCTCTTTAAATGGTTTCAACTCGACTTGTTCTGTCAGCTCTTTCCCATTACGTTCAAGCACAAATTTGACCGAGGTTCCTGCTTTTTGACTACTGATGTATGAAACCATTTTATCAGCAGAATCGTAGGTTTTGCCATCGACACTTTTGATGCGATCCCCAACCTCTATTTTTCCATAAGCAGGCATTCCTTTCATCACGTAGCTCGCATATACGCCATTAAACGTATAGTCGACTTGCTTCCCTGCTTTTGTGTAGGCGGCAATCATGGCATTTTCTTGAGAACTTTTCATGAGCTGGAGCTGTCTTTTCATATAATCTTCATCCGATTCTCCGGCTGCTTTAAAGTTTTCTTCAGGAACAATTTCATGATATTCATTCATTTTTGCAAGTACATACGTATACGGGTTTGCTGGTCCTACTTTAATGGTCATAAGCGAGAAACTGCCCTTCTCGCCATACCCTCCATCTACTTGAATATGTGGTGCAATCTCTGTCGCTTCACCTGGCTTTGTCACATAATAAGGTAGTTTCACAAAGGTTAAGCCAAATAAGACAAGGGCAACCACCAAAAAGCTAAGCCAGCGAATATTTAATTTTTTCATTCATTCACACTCCCATTTCACTATGACATCTTTCAGTTTCCCTTTTAGTTGGTCTGTGGCTTGTTCGCCTGCATCCATCATTTGTTGAACATGTGAAAACGCACTGGAGCTAAATGTGTCAAGTTTTGGCCGAATCATGATATCTGCATGAATGGTTTGATGACGAACTAATTCATTTTGAAGGATGTCCAAACTTTGCATGATCACATCAGATAATTTCGTTGCCTTTTCTGTCTTTTTTACCCTAGAGACGTCAGAGGCAATAATGAGATCCGCCCCCATCTCTTTTAAAACAGAGACAGGGATTCGATCGACAACCGCTCCATCTACGAATTGTCTACCGCCGATCTCATGCGGAACAAACACCCCTGGAATGCTAATGCTTGCTCTGACCGCTTGTGAGACTGGTCCATCTTTGAACACAACTTTCTCTCCTGTTTGCAAGTCACAAGCGACAACCGCAAGAGGTATGTGCAGTTCCTCAAATGTTTTCCCATATGTAAATGTATGAATCAGTTGCAAAATGCGATGTCCTTTTAAAAGACCGATTTTTGGCAGTGTATAGTCAGCATAATACTTTTTTCTGAAGACAAGTGCAAGTTTTTTCATTTTTTCTACGTCTTGTCCTGCCGCATAAAAGCTACCAACTAACGCACCAATACTGCTTCCTGCAATCATATCTATTTGAATCCCTTGTTTCTTGAGACTAGATAAAACGCCAATATGCGCCATTCCTCTTGCACCTCCAGAGCCTAGCGCAAGTCCGATGATCGGTCTTCTCATAAAAATCCACCCTCCTCTTTCCTTGCATATATACGAATCTATAGGTCTAAACATGCCCCTCATGCTCGTATAGTAATAGAAGTCAGGCTCGGCCATTTGCTTGATTTACGAGCTCACCAATTCTAATCATACCGGCAAGGGGCGAAATCTTCATGAAAAAATGGAACACACTGTTCATCGCTGCTTTCTTTATTTTTTTAACAGCTACTGTGATTACACATCCACAAGCCTCTTTGCAAGCGTCAAAAAATGGACTTGCAATGTGGTGGGAAGTTGTTTTTCCATCGTTGCTGCCTTTTTTTATTTTGTCCGAACTGTTAATTAGCTTCGGCATTGTCAGATTTGTAGGGGTTTTATTAGAACCATTTATGCGCCCCATCTTTCGCGTACCTGGTGTGGGCGGTTTCGTATGGGCTATGGGGATGGCGTCAGGCTTTCCATCTGGCGCAAAACTAACGACTAGGCTTCGTCAGGAAGGACAATTGACGAGAATTGAGGCAGAGCGTCTCGTTTCGTTTACAAATTCATCTAATCCATTGTTTATTTTCGGAGCAGTCGCTGTTGGCTTTTTCCATCATGCGGCTTTAGGAATTGTGTTAGCCTGTGCACATTACTTAGGGAATCTTGCTGTCGGGGTGACGATGCGCGGATATAAAGCGCGGCATGATGCACACCTTAGAAGAAAGAAAGGCTTTTTATTTCCTCCATTTAAGGATGCATTTAGCGCCCTCCATATTGCTAGACTTGCAGAGAAAAGGCCGCTCGGGCAAATATTAAGTGATGCTGTAATATCTTCTATTCAAACACTCTTTATGATTGGCGGCTTTATCATCTTATTCTCTGTGTTTAGTAAAATGCTAGCGATCGTCCATGTGACAGAGCTTCTCTCCATCGGCATTGGCTTGATGCTACACACCATGAACCTTCCCTCGGAATTAGATACAGCCTTGATTGCAGGTTTATTTGAAATCACGTTAGGCAGTCAACTAACTGGTTCACAAGACGTCACGTTACTTGCCAAAACGATTGTTGTCAGCTTTATATTGGGGTTTAGTGGTTTTTCTGTTCAAGCACAGGTTGCCGGTATATTGGCAGCAACAGATATTCGCTTCAAACCGTTTTTTATCGCCCGTATCCTTCATGGGATTTATGCGGCATTCTTTGCCTTCTTATTGTTTAAACCGCTTTACGTCTCTCGTCCAGACATGGTTCTTCCGGCAGGAACATTTGAGGCAAGCCAGCAAGTCGTGATGTTCAGCAGCATACTATGGAATCAGCTTGTGAGCATTGGACCTTTGATCACCTTATTCAGCCTCATTTTGTATATCGTTTTATACTATCGCAAACAAAAAAATGGATGAGCGCATCGGTGCACTCATCCATTAAATTTCTCTTTTAAAGCGGCTTCTACGACTTGTGGAACAAGCTCTTTGACAGAACCTTGATACTTCGCTACTTCTTTGACAATGCTTGAGCTTAAGAAGGAATACTGGTTGTTGGTCATCATGAAGAACGTTTCAATTTCATCATTTAACACTTTGTTCATCGATGTCCCTTGCATTTCATATTCAAAGTCTGTCACGGCTCTTAAACCACGTAAAATCACTTTGGCATTTTTTTGTTTCGCATAGTCCACCAATAGACCATGGAAGGATTCCACTTTTATGTTTGGTAGATCTTTTGTGGCTTGTCGAATGAGCTCACACCGTTCTTCAACTGTAAATAACGGCTGTTTTGATGAGTTATGTAATACACAAACATACACTTCATCAAAAATTGTTGCTCCTCTTTTAATAATATCCAAATGGCCCAATGTGACTGGATCGAAACTACCTGGACAAACGGCTATGTTCCCCATACTTTACCTTCCCCGCTTTCTATAAATCGTAACGCCAGTCATTCCGTACAGTTCCTGTCTTGCTATTTCTAGAAGCCCCGCTTCATGAGGAAGGTCAACGCCTTTATCATGTTCACAAACAATCACACCGTCATCTGTTAAGAGAGCGTGTTCATCAATTGTGTCTAGAAGGTCTTTTAACTTCTGATCTTTATAAGGCGGATCAAGAAAGATGGCTTGAAAGGACTCCTCTCGTTTAACAACTGCTGCAAGTGCACGCTTGGCATCATTTCGAAACACTTCACTTTGATCGGTTAACGCCAATTGCGAAAGGTTGCCCTTAATCGTCTGTATCGCTTTCATATCTCGATCTACAAAAATGCAATGATCGAACCCCCTCGAAAGCGCTTCAATTCCTAGACCACCGCTTCCCGCAAATAAATCAAGGGCCCTTCCGCCTTCAAAATAAGGACCAATCATATTAAAAATAGACTCTTTTACTTTATCTGTTGTCGGTCTTGTTGATTGACCGGGTACCGCTTTAAGTGAGCGGCCTTTTCTCGTTCCAGAGATGACTCTCATTTTCCCACCACTTTTTCTGCTTGGTTCTATTTTCATTGTACATTGACAAAAAATGCAACATTATCTTATCACAATCACTTCATTTGGTACAATGCGCGGATTTTCATTCATTTTTGATGTATATATGTCGAGATGAGGGGTCATACTAGATGTAACAGCATCTGATGTGGTGCTGTTGCCAACCGCGGAGAAGACTTACGTTTCCCCATAAGTTCTTCCTCCGGTTTCTCCTCTCCCTTTGCCTTCTCCTTAATGGATCATTAAGAATAGAAGGACCCCGCGGGTGATGCCGCGGGGATTTTTTTGTGTCTTTAGAAGCCCACCTTATAATCATACTCTTTTGCTTTGTCCAATTTGGATTCATACTCTAATTTAATAAACGGTTTATATGAAGGCTCAACACGCTTCACAAATGGCAACGAACTAAGTTTTGCCATATGGCGCTCTAGATCATTCATATCACAATAGATCACTGCATATTTCATTTTTCTTGAAATGTAGTGAACATTCCCAAATTTCCTTAGCGCCTTTGACTGCTTTAATGAATGCAGCCAAACGACCATCCCTTGACGTTTGGTTTCCATCTTTTCACCTGCCGCTTTTCAATTCTTCCCATCTATTATGTAAAAGACGAGACATGTCAGTCTCGTCAAGACACTTTACAGCCACAGCTGCCTCCTGAACCACAGCCACCACCGCATGATGATAAACCGTCAAAATATGGATTCCCTGTTGGAACCTTAATATATGCTGATACAGCTTGACCGATTTCAATACTAATCTCATCTAAAATGGATTGAATCGCTGTTTCTGCTTTTTTGAAAGCAACCACTGTATCGTGAAGATCTAGCTTTCTTTTGACCTCACGTACTTCTTTTGAGATCGTTCTATAGTCTGGATGATACTTGCCGAATCGCTGCACATCCTCATATTGCTCTTTGACTTTTGTAAAATCCGCAATCATTTGCTGGGCTTCTTCGTCTTGCTGGAGACGCTTAAAGCAATTGCGGTAATGTTCAGCCTCCTCCGACTGAAGAATCATGGCCGCCAAATGATTTGCTTCCTCTTGGAGCTCCACAGATTCGATTGTCGCATACATAAATATTGCACCTCCAATACATAGTTTACCACGAAACCTATGGATCAGAAAATGCTTTTACGTGACAAATACATCCCTTGTTCTCTTTTCCCTAAAAAGGACGGTTGACGAGATGGTGGCAAAGCGGTAGATCTGTGCTTTCCTTTGAAGAGATGCTTCACAACAAACGCAGACGAGAGTTGACAGGCATTCTTTTCATTCTCTCATTTGACTCTAATAGGATACACATAAAATCGATCGCTTAATCAGCTAAAAAAGCCTTATTCAACTCCATTTTGTTGGCGCATTGCTTGAAACATTTGAATCATCATTTCAGCCATTTGTACACTATTACTTAATTGACTCACACGATGAGGTATGGTTTTTTCGTAAAAGTTCATTTTATCTAACTCAAAGGAAGATAGATTTTCAGGATGTCGAGTGAGTTGTCTGTACCAAATAGGACGCTGTCTGATGAATCTGATCCGGTCCTCCTCAGCCATGACAAACTCCCGCACTTCTCTACGCACCAAACGCACTCTCCTCTCAATTAATCTTTCCTGAAGGAGAATGGGTGCTGACTACCTCCAGATGAACCTTTTTTTGAGCCATTTGATGAAAATTGACCAAGTAAGCTTTGTAAAGAGGAAATAGACTGGCTCATTTTGTTCATTTGTTCATTCATTTGTTCAGCATCCATTTTTTTCACAGCAGAGACCATTTTAGACATAAAGTCAGCCTTACCTGCCTCACGTTGCTTCGTTTCTACTACTTTTTCTTTTTCAGGTTGTGTTTGTCGGTAAGATGACCACATGTCATCTTCCTCACCAAACATGACCCAATTCTCGTAAAGATGCTGCCAGCTTTTTTGTTGGGCATGCACTTCCTGTATTAACTTTGGATGGCGTCTGACGAATTGTTTAAATTCATCAATGGATGTTTGCTTTTGCTTGTTTGTCATATCCTCACCCCCTATACAAATGCCTACTATACTATATACAGCTTCATTCGATTTGGTGCACCATTTTTCCAATAAAAAAACAGCCGCACATGTGCAGCTGCTAAGAAGCTTTCTTTATAAAATTTTGCGTATAATATTTTTCTTTGACGCCAACACCAAGATGCGTGTAATCCTTATGCAATAACGCCTTTCGGTGACCTTCGCTATTGAGCCAGCCTTCTACAGCTGCTGGTCCATCTACATAGTTATACGCAATGTTCTCACCTGCGAGCTGGAATGTGACCTCGCCTCTTTCTAATCGATCTTTGAGTGTACCGTACTTTTTAGACTCGTGAGAAAAATAACGATTCTCTCTCATATCCACACTGTGCATAAATGCCACTTCAGAGGTGTCATCATCCCACTGAAGTGTTGGCAGCTTGTATTTATGTCGGATAATGTTCGTCATATCAAAAATTTGTTTTTGGCTGGAAGCTTCGATTTCTTTCCATTTGTCACCTGAAATCGCTTCTGGTTCAATCAGTTGACCCCGATAGACCACCTCATATGGCTTTTGCTTCACAAAGGTATCGGCGTTAAAAGCTCGAATGCTTGAAAGTGTACTTTCAAACTTATCCATGTAAAGTTGGACATAGATATCATCTTCCACCTTTACCGTTGGTCTTGTATTCATATCATCTTCTGAGAATTCAAAACGATATGAGTTTTGACCGTCTTCTACATGAACATAAGGCGCAATTTGTGTTTTCTTAAAAATCTCACTTGTGGCTTGACCGATTTTAAACGGTTCCACATTCAGCCCGTCACCTGTTGCAAACAAAGTCACAACTTTACTATCCTTAACCCCTACCTGTATATAATGCTTTTTCGATTGATTGTATACCCACCAGTCATAATCATATGCGGAAGGATCAATGCGATCTGGCTCTCCAAGCTGTTTCAGTACTTCATTTGACGATTTCCCCATAAAAGACATGAGACCTTTTTTCGGGATATTCATCGGCTTATCACTAGAAGCTTCTTCATTAGACACCTTCGGTTGATTGCTATTCTCTTTTTCTGGTGAAGATCCATATTGAATAAACAGAACATACGTTCCAGAAATGATCAGGAGGATGAAGAGTGTTTTCAGCACAGTTTTCAAATAAACACCTCCGTTCAATTGGCCAGGTACAAAAATACCCGCTACTGTCATTTAAACAAAACTTTCTCCATTTATCAACGACAATACAGCCTATTTAACACGAATTTAAAATATGCCTTTTTTAATGGAGAAATCCTTGACCATGATCTCGGTCTTGTTGTGAAATTTCTGTCAACGCATCCCCTGCACGATCGTTCGCCAAATCCTCGACCGATAAGTCGCCAAGAGCTACGATCCCTGTCAACGTACCGCCTTTGACTACTGGGATACGGCGGAGCTGATACTCTGACATTAAACGGACAATTTCTTCAAGTGTTGCATCTTCCTCTGCAGTCAGTACTTCCTTCGTCATCACGTTACTAACCGCTTGTGAGTTCGGCTTTTTCTCTGCAATCCCTCTAAGCACAAGGTCACGGTCCGTCACAATACCCACGAGTTGGTCACCTTCAACTATAGGAATGGCACCTATGTCAGCTGTTTTCATTTTCACAGCGGCCTCATATACATTGTCATCTTTTTGACAAGTAATCACTTTTTTGGTCATAATATCTTTGATTTTTTTCGTTTTCACAATGATCCCTCCATCGTTTTTTCCTTCATTACTGTAACCAGCTCCTATGAGAACATACCTTTCACAGTTGAAAGTTTAACGCTTTCATACTATGATTGTCAGTAAAGGGAAATTTTATAAGGAGGGGTTTTGGGTGAAATTTGAAGGTACGGGGATTGAAAAAATATCAGCTGACTTAAATAAACTTGATTTCATCATGGAAAGTGAAGGGTTTGTAAGAGCCGATCAATGGGATTATGAGCGTGTCACGTATGACCGAAAGTATAGCATGGTAGAAGGAACATTCTATTTACGAATCTCCGGCTATGCCACTGAAGGGGATGTCGGTTCAAAAAAAGCACATATCCAACTGCTCACACCGTTACTGGGGAAACACTATTACCCGCATGGTGTAGAATATGGAGAAGGTGAAGATTTCCCTTCATCTCTGATCCAATCAAGCAAAAAAACGCTCGGTAGACTGAAGGAAAAGCTAGAATCAATGACTGCTGAAGCATAAAAATAAAGCACAGCCCATGTGGCTGTGCTTTTGTTTATTCATATTTCGGAATGAGCGCGTCCGGCACGGCATCTTTCGCTCTTTCTTTTCTCGCCCAGTCGAAAAAGACAACGGCCAGAATAGACCCGTAAACAATTTCTTGAATGATTTTCATCAAAATCGCCCCTAGCTGTTGATCCTCCAGCAATGGCAACGTGTGAAACATATCTGGTCCTGTAAGTGAGAGACCTGCAAGCATATCACCTGGGACACATAAATGCAGAGCTTGAATCCATGCGCCTGCGTCCGAATAGGTCGCATAGATCGGTGTATTACTAAACATGATTAATGCACAGGCAGGCGTCATCAGTATCCCATCTGCCATAATATAGCCTAGCTTTAAAATGCCAGTGATTTGCGGCTGACTTTGGACCTTATGGACAAGTGGCCACCACATGAAAAAGGCAGCGATAAAAATCACAACAGTCATCAGTGCATGGTAAAACGGATCAGTTTTCACAAAATCAAACACGAGCGGAATGTGATAAATGGAAAACAGTCCATTAAAGCCAATCAAAGCAATCAGAGGCTTGGATAACAGACGGAAGATGACCTGAATTCCTCGTACTTGAATGATCCGCTCCCAAATCGCGACAGGTAATCCCGTGATCAATAGAGGCGGAACGACTAAGTACAGTATGGCCATCTGCGCCATATGGGCACTGAACATGATATGCCCCATCAAGTCAATTGGGCTGCCTTTCACGACATATAACAGCACAAGGCCAGACAGAAACAGAGCTTTTTCCTTCATCGTTGCGCGGTGCTTCCCCTTCGTCACAAGAAGGAGATAGCAAGCCGCAGCGAATACGATACAAATCAAATAGTATGGGCTCCATAACGCCCTGAAACCGAATATTTCTAAATTCTCCATTGTTGCGCCTCCTTCAAGGGCAAAGCCGGCTTACCACCAAATAATGGTCAAAAAGGCCAGAACGGTAATAAACGCAACAAACACACCTGAGTAAAGAAACAATGCGGGTGTTTCATGCCCTTTTTGATTCATGTGCATAAAATAGTAAAGCTGAAAGGCCACCTGAATCCCTGCTAGCAGTAAAATAAAAGGGACCGCAAACCAATTCCCAATCTCATCAGAGGCAATGGTTAAAAAGGCAACAAATGTTAATCCAATCATCAAGCCGAAAGAAATGAGTTGATGCTTCATTTCTTCGGCATTTTTTTTCTTACGATAGACAAGATCTACCTTTGAAAGATTTGTGTTTTTATTTCCCATTCTTATCCCACCATTCCCATTAAATATACAACGGTAAAGATGAAGACCCACACAACATCGATGAAATGCCAATAAAGACTGGCAACATAATATTTAGGCGCATTGTATAAATCTAGCCCTCGTCTACTATTGCGAATGATCAGAGCCGTGATCCAGCAAAGTCCAAAGGCAACGTGCGCTCCGTGCGTTCCAACGAGTGTGTAGAAGGCTGAGCCAAGAGCAGAGCTGGTAATTGTAAATTCATATTCATGCACATAATGGTAAAACTCATAAATTTCAAGCGCTAAAAATGAAGCGCCTAACAGGACAGTAATACCTAGCCACAGCTGCATTTTTTTAAAGGCAAAGTTTTTCATATGATACATGGCATACACACTCGTTAAACTGCTTGTTAAAAGAAGCATTGTGGCAATAAAAACGAGTGTAATATCAAAAATTTCTGTTGTTTTTGCGCCACCTGCATTTGAATTTTTCAATGCTAAGTAAGTCGCAAACAAAGATGCAAACAGAACGGTTTCTCCCCCAAGAAACAACCAGAACCCGATAAATTTATTTTTCCCTTCTAACGTGGCTTTCTCTGGTGAAGCTGGAAAGGTCTCCGCTGTCATTTTTTGTGGTTCCATTATGCTTTCACCCCTTTATCATCGTCATCGGTCAAATCTTCTTTGTGTATATGATACCCATGATCGTCTTTAAGAGATCGAGCGAGCATCGTCGCAAATGTAATGCCAAGTCCAATGAGGATCACCGGAAGACCCCAGCTATGTTCTTGACGATACATGAAACCAAATGCTGACACAAATAGACCGAATGAGATAATCACTGGCAAAATGGAATTATTCGGCATGTGAATATCACCGAGTGGTTCTGATGCTGTCATTCGTTTCTTGCCGTCCATTTTCTCAATCCACAACGGATCAAGTCCTCTCACAAGTGGCAACTGTTTGAAATTATATTCAGGCGGTGGTGAAGAGACAGTCCACTCAAGTGTTCTTCCATCTTCCCATGGATCACTCGATACACGCTCGCCTTTTGCTGTTGTCCAGATAACGTTAATTAACATAATCACAACAGCTACAAACATAAACAGCGCCCCAATGGTACTAATCAGGTTTCCAAGCTCTAGACCCTGACCCGGCAAGAACGTAAAGACGCGACGCGGCATCCCCCATAGACCTAAGAAATGTTGAATAAAAAATGTCAAATGGAAGCCGATAAAAAAGAGCACAAAACCAATCTTACCAAGCTTTTCATTGAGTATTTTTCCAAACATTTTCGGCCACCAATAATGCACACCTGCTAAAATCCCGAACACGACTCCACCAATAATGACATAGTGGAAATGCGCGACAACGAAGTACGTATCATGGAACTGATAATCTGCTGCCGCTGCTGCGAGCATGACCCCTGTTACTCCGCCTAGTAAGAAGGACGGAATAAACGCGACAGAATACAGCATTGGCGTCGTAAATTTGACATTCCCACCCCAGATGGTGAGGAGCCAGTTGAATACTTTAATTCCAGTAGGTACTGCAATTGCCATCGTCGCTACAGCGAAAATCGCATTCGCAATTGGTCCAAGTCCCGTTGTGAACATATGATGCGCCCACACCATGAAACCGAGGAAGCCAATCAAGACAGTAGCGAAAACCATCGATGAATAGCCAAACAATCTTTTTCTCGCAAACACAGGAATAATCTCAGAGAAAATCCCGAATGCTGGAAGGATTAAAATATAAACTTCTGGGTGTCCGAAAATCCAGAATAGATGCTCCCAGATGATTGTATTTCCACCAAGCGCTGGATTGAAAAAGCTTGTGTCAAACATTCTATCAAGCATCAGCATCGCCAGCCCTGCCGTTAAAGGAGGAAAAGCGAACAAAATAAGAGCAGATGCGACGAATGTCGTCCAAGTAAATAGCGGCATTCTCATATACGTCATGCCAGGTGTTCTCATATTAATAATCGTCACAAGAAAGTTAATCCCAGCAATCAACGTACCGATACCAGCTATCTGCAATCCCAAAATATAAAAATCCATGCCATGTCCTGCTGAGTCCAGTGTAAGCGACGCATACGCAGTCCATCCTGCATCAGGAGATCCGCCTAAAAACCAACCAAGATTTAAGAAAATCCCTCCAAAGAAGAACAACCAAAACCCTAGTGAATTCAGAAACGGAAACGCGACATCACGCGCTCCAATTTGAATTGGCACAACCGCATTCATTAATGCAAATAAAAGCGGCATGGCTGCAAGGAAAATCATTGTCGTCCCATGCATGGTCATCATTTCATTATAAAATCCTGCATCAAGAAAATTATTTTCCGGGATGGCTAGCTGTATACGGATAAACATCGCTTCTAGGCCGCCAACCAAAAAGAAAAATCCCCCTGCCACTAAATATAATATGGCGATTTTTTTGTGATCGACCGTCGTCAAGTAATCCCATAAGACAGCGCCAAATCCCCGCTTTTTAGCTATTGTACTCACCATGAAATCCCCCTCTTATCTCCCATTTACCCCTTTTCAATTTGTTGCCTATCTTCAAATATCGCACGACTTTATTGAATCTGTGACCTACCGTTGACTTCTTCTCGGTTGTAGAGGCTTTTTCGGGAGCTCTTCAAACACTTCATACCCAATTGATGTCATGTTGGACATCTAAATTACTCTATTTTAAGACCTTTTAAATACTCATAGAGGGCTTCAGCCTCTGAGTCATCCAATTTAGGGTACGTCCCCGTCATCTTATTACCCGGTTTAAAGCTTTCTGGATCTTTTAGCCATGTTTTCACATTTTCTTTGTTCATGTCTTTGATCCCAGCTACTTTCGTTCGTTCTCCAAAGGTTGCAAGGTTTGGTGCCGTCCTTGCTGCTTCTGGCCGTTCGTCTCCAGGTTCCACTGCGTGACAGCTTAAGCAGTTTTTCTCTTTAAATAGTTGTTCACCCTCTAAAGCTAAGTCTATAGTAGATGTTGGCTTTTGATAATCTGCCATTTTTTTCGTCCATCCTAAAAACTCATCTTGAGAAAGCGTTTTAACTTTAAAGTCCATTAAAGCATGTGATGGACCGCACAGCTCTGCACATTTCCCATAGAAATATTCACCTGCATTTTTTGTGCGTTTCGAATCAAATGTTAAATAGAATTTATTTTCATTGTCTGTATTTGTATCGATTTTACCACCAGCAGATGGAATCCAGAACGAGTGTTTCACATCTGATGCTTTTAGCTTAAAATATACTTTTTGATCTGTCGGTACAATCAATTCCTGACTCGTGACAATCCCGTAATCAGGGTATTCAAATTCCCACCAATATAAGCTAGCTCTTACATTTACAACAAGTGTTTTCTCTGGATCCCGCTTTTTCTTTTCCATCGCGCTTGTATCCCCTAATTCAAGCGTGTATGTGACAACAGGTACCACGAGAATGATGAGAAGAAGGATCGGTATCGCTGTCCATGTAATTTCTAGATTCCGGTTTCCTTCCACCTGTTTTGGTATGGTCTTTTCTCCCACTTTAGAACGTTTGAATTTAATGATGACGTAAAAGAAAATGATCGATACAACAATGACAACAAGAACCATAATGAGTGTACTCAATACCGTTAGGAAAAATTGTTTATCAGCTACTTCCCCAACTGGCTTGAGTGTAGATAAGTATGGTTCACCGCAGCCCGCCAAAACGAGCGACAGTATGAGAAACAGTGAATACACACGCCATTTTCTTATCATAATTTGTCCCAACCCCTTTTGCTTGATCTCCTTTGCCTTTCGCTTTTACTTCTAATTTATAAAATCACTTTTTACTCATCGACAACCCCCGCCCCTAATTAAAGCACTTACATTTCCTCTTTTCATAAAAAAATGATTTTTTTACTCAAAATACCATCTATGTATAAACAGAAAGCCGCCTAAATAGAACTGGATATCAGGCGGCTTTCATAGTTGTTAGAAATGTTGTGTTATAAGTTATAGCCTTAGTTGTGATGTGATCAAAGTGTATTTCAATCTAGAATAGTGTGATAATAATCATTGCAACGAAAAAGATGGTTAAATAGTTTAATGAATAGACGAACATGAGTGTTGCCCACTTCATGATATCTTTCATTTTAAAACCTATGAGGGCAATGACTAACCACCCTATGTTTAGCAGTGTGCCAAGCGCAACAATCGGCCATCCTAAATCACCTAAGAAAAATGGAAGCGGTAGAAGACATGCTGTCCATATGATGATTTGACGTTTTGTTACTTCAAACCCATAAACCACTGGAAGCATCGGAATGCCTGCTTTGCGGTAATCTTCCGTTTTCTTAATTGCCAGTGAGAGGAAATGCGGGATTTGCCAGATGAACATGATCATAAACAGCACCCAAGCTGTTGTATCAATTGTGCCAGTGACTGCTGTCCAACCGATTAATGGCGGAACGGCACCAGAAACACTTCCAATGACTGTATTAATCGTATAGTGACGTTTAGACCACATAGTGTAGAGAACAGCATACGTAAATACACCAATAAACCCAATCACTGCTGCGATGACGGTTGTCATGAGAAGCATAATGAGTCCAAGTACAACAAGCATTATGCCAAATACATACGCTTGCCCAGGCGTAATTTTACCAGTAACCGTCGGTCTGTTCTTTGTTCTTTCCATAACGATATCAATATCACGGTCAAACGCATTATTAATGGCGCATGAACCAGCAATGACAAGTGAAGAACCGATCATCGTTAACAAAACAATATCGAGATTCCCGAGGAAGCTCATATCTGTAAAGTAAAAAGCAAGCCACATTCCCGTAAATGTTGTAATAAAATTGGAATTGACGATGCCCATTTTAATGAGTGCAAGAAAATCTTCCCAAGCTGTTGTTTCTTCTATTTGTCCATGAAGAGCTGCTTCCGCGGCTGTTTTGGAATTTGCCAATGTGTATAACCTCCCTTGCCCAGGCCTTCAAACTTACAGGTGAAACAAAAAACACTATAACTCTATCATACAAGATAAAAGGCTGTAAAAAAACATCCTATTAAATAATAAACGACAATCTCGAAGTTATTTGTGAACTTTTCGTGAATTTATAGGATATCTTCGTTTGAGAAGGCGGCGCAAAATGAAATATTCTCTCCTCTATTTCTATCAGACTGTCAAAGAAAGATCAAGCACTCTAATTCTGTAAACTTTGTGAACTAACTTATCATTTTTTTGTGAACATTGGCCATTATGAATTGCCACAGAACAAGCATTTGGCTTACACTTGAGAACATGAGAGGTTTCTTTTGCATCATAGTTTTTTAGAGAAGGTGAAAATCATTTGATGAAATTTATTTTAAGACTATTGAGCGTTGTCACAACATTTGTGATGCTGATCGTTTTGATTGGCGGTGCGCTTGTCACTAAAACTGGTTCCGGTCTTGGTTGCGGAAGAGAATGGCCTCTTTGTCACGGCCGTTTCTTACCTGAAATGAACCCTGCTTCCATCATTGAATGGAGTCATCGGATGTCGACAGGTGTTTCAACCATTCTTGTTCTCGCACTTGCCATCTTATGCTGGAAGAAAATTAGTCCAGTTTTTCGTGAAACCAAATTTTTGGTGATCATGTCCATTATCTTTTTACTGCTTCAAGCACTGTTAGGTGCATTAGCAGTTGTATTTGGTTCTAACGCACTTGTGATGGCATTGCATTTCGGTATTTCTCTTATTTCCTTTGCTTCCATCCTATTGCTTGCCCTTTTAGTTTTTGAGGCGACCAAATCTGAAACGAAGCTGATGAAGCCGCTCCATATCGGCAAAACAATGCAGTTTCACATTTATGGATTAATTACGTATACGTATATCGTGGTGTATACGGGTGCGTATGTTAGACATACAAAATCAAGCTTAGCTTGTTCTGTATTCCCGCTTTGTTCAAAAGACGGCGCACTCCCGACTCATTTTACCCAATGGGTGCAAATGTCTCACAGAGCAGTGGCGATCCTATTATTCATCTGGATATTTATTGCCCTGTTCCATGCCATGAAGCATTATAAAGATCAAAAGCAACTATATTATGGATGGATCATTTCCGCCATTCTCATCACCCTTCAAGCCGTTTCAGGTGTGATGTCTGTATATTCTCAACTTGCACTTGGCTATGCGCTTGCACATTCGTTCTTTATTGCTTGCTTGTTTGGGATCCTTTGCTACTTCTGTCTACTCATTGCACGTTTTAAGTATGAAAGCAAGGAACCATTTAGATAAACCAACCCAATCCCCCTTTCATGTGAAAAGGGGGATTCTTTTATTGTTGTTTGGCTTTTTCAAATAATGCGATCGCTTCTTTACGTCGCATTTGATGATCCACTGTCGGTAGAGGATAAGTATCGCCAAGTAGGCAGCCCGTCTTTGTCTGTTCATCAAGTGGCATTTTACTCGGTTCGTGTATCCATTTCTCGCTAACATGCTTCAGTTCTGGTACATACCTTCGAATGAATTCTCCTTGTGGATCAAATCGTTTTGATTGAGTCATTGGATTAAAAATGCGGAAATACGGGACTGCATCTGTCCCAACTGATGCCGCCCACTGAAACCCTCCAATATTTGAAGCCTCATCATAATCCACTAGTTTTTTAGCGAAATACGCTTCGCCTTTTCTCCAATCAATGAAGTAATCCTTCGTTAAAAAAGAAGCTGTGACCATTCGCAAACGATTGTGCATCCAGCCTTCTTCATTTAACTGTCTCATCCCCGCATCAACGAGCGGAAATCCTGTTTTCCCTTGGCACCACGCTTCAAAAAGCGACTCATCTTCGTTCCACTCTATCCCTTGGAATGCAGCATTGATTTCCTTCTCTTTCATATCCGGATAATGGGCAAATATCATATGATAGAAGTCCCGCCATGCGAGCTCTTTCATAAATGTTTCCCTACCTTCATCGTCAAAAAGTTCCTCCTGCATGATGGCATGGAAGATCGTTCGAATAGAGATCGTCCCTGTTTTTAAGAATCTCGACAGCTTACTTGTGCCAAACAACGATGGAACATCACGTTGCACATGATACCTTTCCATCCTCTTTTGAATAAAGGCGCGAAGGGTTTTTGCCGCTTTTTCTTCACCAATTTGATCAAATCTCCTTGAACAGCGCTTGATGATCTCCCTCAGTTTAGTATCTCCCTTTTGTGAAAGTGCCTCATCACAAACGATGTGTTCACCATTGAAAAAGGGTGGATCAACTTTGATCACAGGCTGTTTCTCTTGTTTCCTCCATGAGTGATAATATGGTGTGAACACTTGATAATGGGTACCATCTGCCTTCATGACTTCTTTCGCCCCATGCAATTGTGTATCTTGCCACTTAGACACATGAATGCCCTTCTTTTCTAAGAAATCGGTCACTTGATCATCTCGTTTTTTTCCTATTCCTACTTGATCTTCATTGAAAAAGACAGCTTTGATATCGTAGTGACTCATCACTTGTCCGAAGGCAGAAATGACATCATCATGGAAAAGATGAACATATAAATGCGCGTTTCTCGCCTCTTTCACAAAGTGGGCCAAATTTTGAAAGAAATGTTCATGGTTTAAATCAAGCTCCATTTCTGTAAAATAAGGGTCCAAATGATAAAAAGCAAATAATTTGTAATGATGTTTTTTAGCATATGTCATCGCCTTTGACAGTGCGATATGATCATTCAATCTCATATCGCGACGAAACCAAATCACGACAATGTCCAACGTTCTTCACCTCATGTTATAGTGTAATCACTCTCACGATGGCTTGCACATTTTAATGCGCTCATAAAAAAGACACATCCCAAAGGATGTGTCTCGATCATTATTCAGGCTTTAAAACGATCAGCAAGTCACCAGTTTGAATGGCTTCCCCGTTGTTTACATGAATTTCATCGACAACCGCAGAGTATGGTGCTTGAACGGTTGTTTCCATTTTCATTGCTTCATTAATCATGAGCTGCTCACCTTGCGATACTTTCTGCCCCTTTTCAACGAGCAGTTTGATCACTGTGCCTGGCATCGATGCAGCAATATGTTGAGGATTGGTTCGGTCTGCCTTCATTTTTTCTTGTACGGAGGATTTGATGCTTTCATCCTTAATCACAACTTCGCGTGGTTGTCCATTTAACTCAAAGTAAAGGACTCTTGTCGCATTAGGATTCGGCTCTCCAATTGACACAAGTTTCACAATGAGGGTTTTCCCTTTTTCAATTTCCACTTCAATCTCTTCGCCCAGTCTCATTCCATAAAAGAATGTAGGTGTGTCGAGAACTGAAATGTCCCCATAACTTTCTGCTGTTTGTACAAATTCAGAAAAGACTTTTGGATATAATGCATATGCAATGGCATCTTTTTCTGACAATGTGAGATCATGTGATTCTTTAAACTGTTGCTTAATTTCGTTGAAGTCTACAGGTTCAAGCTTCTCACCAGGTCTCACTGTGATTGGCTCTTCCCCTTTTAAAATCAACTTTTGCAGTTTTTCTGGGAATCCGCCATGTGGCTGACCTAAGTAACCTTTAAATAGTTCAACAACAGAATCAGGGAAATCTAGGGATGCGCCTTTTTCATAAACATCCTCTTCCGTTAAATCATTTTGCACCATATAAAGTGCCATATCTCCAACTACTTTAGAAGATGGTGTGACTTTGACAATATCACCAAACATATCATTCACACGTCTATACATTTCCTTCACTTCGTTCCAGCGCTCACCAAGACCTACCCCTTTGGCCTGCTGTTGCAAGTTACTATACTGACCGCCTGGCATTTCATGCACATAAATTTCTGTATGTGGTGAGTTCATCCCACTTTCGAATTCATGATAATACTTTCTGACTGAATCCCAGTATTGAGATAAGCTTTCCACAGCTTGTACGTTCATGTCCGGCTTTCTTTCATGCCCATCTAATGCATAAAATAATGAGCTTGCACTTGGCTGAGACGTAAGGCCCGCCATAGAACTGACGGCAACATCGACAATATCAACACCGGCATCAATCGCTCTTGCATACGTAAATAGTCCATTTCCACTTGTATCATGCGTATGAAGGTGGATTGGAATGTTGAGTTGATCTTTTAATGCTGATACGAGCTCATACGCTGCCTGCGGCTTGAGTAAGCCCGCCATATCTTTAATCCCTAATATATGGGCGCCTGCACTTTCAAGCTCTTTCGCAAGAGACACATAATAATCAAGGCTATATTTAGAACGAGATGGATCTAGAATGTCTCCTGTATAACAGATTGCTGCCTCTGCTACTTTCCCTGATTCACGAACAGAATCAATCGCAAGTGTCATTCCTTTCACCCAGTTCAAGCTATCGAAGATACGGAATACATCAATGCCCGCTTCTGCCGATTCCTTTACAAATGCTTTAATCACATTATCTGCATAGTTGGTGTATCCTACAGCATTCGATGATCTTAAAAGCATTTGGAACAAAGTGTTTGGCACTTCTTGTCGAAGCTCCTTCAACCTTTCCCACGGATCTTCCTTTAAGAAACGATACGCCACATCGAATGTAGCCCCGCCCCACATCTCCATACTGAATAGCTCTGGCCATAATCCTGCAGTTGGTTGTGCAATTTTCTTTAAATCATGCGTTCTGAATCGAGTCGCAAGAAGAGATTGATGTGCATCTCTAAAGGTTGTATCTGTTAATAAAACCTGCTTTTGATCTTTCACCCATTGAGCGAGCCCTTCAGGCCCATGTGTATCTAATAGCTGTTTTGTTCCCGTTGCCATTTGTTCATGAACAGGTAGCTTTGGTACATTCGGTGTGTCAAAAAGAGGTTTATTTTTCTCCGCAATCCCAGGAAATCCGTTTACGGTAACGTTACCAATATAAGTCAACATTTTTGTTCCACGGTCTTTTTGCTTCGGGAAATTAAATAGTTCTGGTGTGGAATCAATAAACGATGTATCATATTCGCCTTTGAGGAATTTCTCATGCTTTGCAACGTTTTCTAGGAATGGAATGTTCGTTTTAATACCGCGAATCCTAAACTCCTGTAAATTACGAACCATTTTAGCTGCAGCTTGATCAAAAGTGAGTGCCCACGTGGACAGCTTGACCAACAATGAATCGTAATAAGGTGTAATCACCGCTCCTTGAAAGCTATTTCCTGTATCAAGACGAACACCAAATCCTCCACCTGAACGATACGCCATTATTTTCCCAGTATCTGGCATGAAGTCATTTAAAGGATCTTCCGTTGTCACCCTCGATTGAATGGCATAGCCATGTGTGAAGATATCCTCTTGCTTCGGTATCCCCACTTCCTTGCCATGAAGGTCGTACCCTTTAGCCACTAGAATTTGCGTTTGAACAATATCTACACCTGTAATCATTTCTGTAATAGTATGTTCTACCTGAACTCTAGGGTTTACTTCAATAAAGTAAAATTCATTATTCGCAACTAAGAACTCGACAGTCCCAGCATTGATATAGGACACATTTCGAGCTAGCTTGACAGCTGCTTCACATATGTCTTCACGTAATTGTTCTGGTAGCGAGACACTTGGTGCAACTTCGATGACCTTTTGGTGACGTCTTTGTACTGAGCAATCTCGTTCATATAAATGGACGATATTCCCATGATTGTCACCAATCACCTGCACTTCAATATGCTTCGGATTTTCGATTAGCTTTTCGACATATACCTCGTCATTTCCAAAAGCAGCTTTTGCCTCTGATTTTGCACGATCATACGCTTCGTGAAGCTCTTCTTTCGTTCTGACAATCCGCATGCCTCGTCCGCCGCCGCCAAGTGACGCTTTAATAATAAACGGATAACCGTATGCTTCACCGAATTTTTCGACTTCTTCAACGGAATCAACTGGCCCATCACTTCCAGGTATGACAGGAATCCCAGCCTTCTTTGCTTCATCTCTCGCCTTTACTTTATCCCCAAACATATCTAAGTGTTGAGATGTCGGACCGATAAATTGAATGCCTTCCTCTTCACATCGTCTTGCAAAATGAATGTTTTCGGATAAAAATCCGTATCCTGGATGAATGGCATCCACGTCATGTCGTTTTGCAATTTCAATAATCCCCTCGATATCGAGGTAGGCATCAATTGGTTTTTTCCCTTCTCCAACTAAATATGCTTCATCCGCTTTATAGCGATGGTAAGAGCCTGAGTCTTCTTTGGAGTAAATGGCCACTGTACGTAGATTTAACTCCGTACACGCTCTGAAGACTCTGATAGCTATTTCCCCTCTGTTTGCAACTAGAACTTTCTGAATGGTTCTCTGTGACATTCCCACTCCTCCATATCCCTAAAAATTTATATTCCTCTATCATAAAGGAAGAAATGAAAACTGTACACTTTTGTTTTCTAAAGATTCAATGTTTTCTGTAATCCATTTTTTTGAATCGCTGGTTGACTGATTGTTTTTTTCTTTTTAAACCGTTCTTTATATTCAGTCATCATGCTAATATTTAGCAATATCCCCATACTTAAGCTAAGTAAAATGATCGATGATCCCCCGTAGCTGATAAATGGAAGCGTCACCCCTGTGATTGGAATGAGACCTGAAACCCCGCCTAAATTAATACAAGTTTGGATCGCAATCATCGAAGATATGCCGATCGCAAGTAAACTTCCAAATGGATCACCACATTTTCTTGCAATGTAAAATCCTTTTATCACAATGAAGCCTAGTAAAGCCAGTACAAAAAACACACCGAAAAAGCCAAGTTCCTCTGAAATAATCGCCATGATAAAGTCTGTGTGCGATTCTGGGAGATATCCATACTTTTGCACACTTTCACCAAGACCAAGCCCAAAAAAACCACCTGATCCAATGGCATAATACGAATTGATCAATTGATGTCCTGTCGCAGCTGCATCTTTAAAAGGATCTTGAAAACTTTCAAAACGTCCAAGTCGATTTTGCGTGAAAATTTTATCCCAAAACAGAATAATAAACGGCGTCACAATGACCATCACCGCGCTAAATAGCCCTAACAGCTTTGCGAGTGTTTTGCCGCTAAAACCTGAGCATAAAATCATCGCAAGCGCAATCATGCCAATGATAAAGGCCGTCCCATAGTCAGGCTGCAAAATGATGAATCCACATAAAATGGAGACAATGACAATTGGAGGTGTTACCCCTCTTAAAATATGATCGATATAATGCTGCTTTTTGGCATAAACAGCAGCTAGATAAATGATGACGACAATCTTGACAAACTCTGCTGGCTGAATGCCAAAAGGGCCGATTTTGATCCAACTTCTTGCATTTCCCGCGATGTGACCACCAAAGTACACATAAATGAGTGAAAAAACAGTCAAGATCAGCATCACAATTTGAAACCTTTTACCAGAAAGCAACTGGTACGGGATAAGTGCTGTAAAGACTAAGAGTACTGCCCCAATGATCATAAATAAAAGCTGTTTCTTAAAAAAATTATCTGGTGCAGCCTCGAATCTAATGACAGATGTAATCATACTTGAGCTATATACCATCACTAAACCGAATGCGCTTAGTAATAAAATAGCGAACAATAATGAGTAGTCATACGATTTTAGCATTCTCTTTAACATATAATCCTCTTCCTAACGTCTGTTTCTACTGTTGTGTATCCTCTCAGCTGCTTTTATTTTACTACATTTTCTCCGTTTGATCTCGTTTTACCTCTTTTATATTGTTCGTCATTCATGAAATGATCAAGTCCGTTCAGGTTCCAATTGTTCAAAATAAAAATGAGACAAAAAAACCCAAACTTTGATTGTGGAAGTTTGAGTTTTCAATCATTATTTTTTTGTGAACGCATCATGAAGTGCGGAGAGCTCTCTCTCTAGTTTATCGAGTAGTTTCTTGCCTTCATGTTGATCAACCAATCCAAGTCGGACAGCAAAATCAATTTCTCTTGATAATCCGAACATTTGAGTATCTAAAACCTCTTCATAAAGAGGACATTGCGGCATCGTTAAGTTGTCCATTTGCACTTGGATTAATTTTAAAATTTTATCTGCATCCAATTTTAATAAAGCAAGTGCTTTTTGCCGATGATCGACTAGAATTTCTGACGCCAAAAGTATCCCTCCGTTCCCCAGGCGAGTACCTAATTCTTCTATTTATCATATAGTGAAACGCCCAAAATTGCAAGCAGATTTGTGCAGTTCTCCTTGTAAAAATGAATTGAAACGTTCATATGTTAGAAGATGCTCATCTCATATTTTTCACTCATGAGTTCAAGTAACTTAATCCCTGCGATGCTATTCCCTTTTTCATCCAACGAAGGACCAAAGATCCCGATCCCGAAATCATATGGGGCCACTCCCATAATGCCCCCGGATACGCCGCTTTTCGCAGGTATTCCAATATTAATGGCAAATTCCCCGCTCGCATTGTACATACCACACGTCACCATAAAGGTTTTACAAATTCTAGCGACATCTTTAGAGAGAACCTGTTTCCCTGTTTCAGGATGCCTTCCATCCAATGAAAACACACAAGCGATTTTTGCGAGATCTAAGCTATTCATCATTACCGCACATTGCTTTGTGTATAAATCCATCACCTCTTCCACTTGTCCTTCAATGATATGATATTGTTTCATATAATAGCACATTGCACGGTTAATCATGGATGTTTCAAATTCTGATGATGCCGTTTCCTGACTATATGTAATCGATTGATCATTCGCCAGTTCTCGAATAAATGTTAACAGACGATTGAGCCGATCTTGCGGTGTTGCTCCCCTGATTAAACTCGTTACAGCCAGTGCTCCTGCATTAATCATTGGATTAAGCGGTTTATTCGGACTAGCTGTTTCAAGCTTAATCATCGAATTAAAGGGATCTCCAGTTGGTTCTTGTCCAACATATTGAAACACCTTTTTCGGTCCTTCCTCTGATAAGACAAGTGCCAGCGATAGCACTTTTGAAATGCTTTGCAAGGTAAAACGCTTATCCACATCCCCTGCCGATTGACACGTATTACTCACATGATAAACAGCAACGGACAAATCCGTTTCAACTGCTTTACCGAGTGCTGGAATATAGGATGAAACCTTCCCATCTTTCGCCACTTTCCTTGCCTCTTCTACAAAACGCTGAAGCTCTTCATTGTCACGACATGCCATACCAATTATCCTCCCTACATTTCATGTAAGTTTAGTGTGTACAAGGACAAGCATGTTTATGAAAGTGACAAAGCGGTGAAAAACTTCTATAATTTATTTGGGAAAGGGGTTGTCCGACAAATGAGTATTATTCAAATTAAGGGGAACGTACGTTACAACATCACCATTGATCCTAGCGTGTGGATTTTCGATGACCGCAAGTTTTTAATGGATTCATTTTTTGAAGAGAAAGACTTACATGACACAGAGAAGGTCGATCATGAGCTTGACCAAGAGCGTGTCATTAGAGAAGGTCAAACACTTCCACCTACGTTAAAGACAGAAAAAAAGTATGAAAAAGAAAGACTCGTAACAGGAAGCTTTGGTATGAAACTTTCAGACATGCTGAACAATGCCGAACCACTAGAAGATGCGAACACTTGTGAATTTGTCACAGAAACTGAAACGTTTGCCGTTCCACTCGCAACAGCGATGGAAAGCATCGCCCATTTCAGTCAAAATGGGAAGCCTATCACAGAGGAAGGACCCATCCATGTCTATTTTGAGGATCGGTCCAATTTGACTCACCCAATAAAAGGTGTGAAAGAAATCATCATTACATAAGTGGAGGGTCTGGACTACAATAAGTCAGCTGCAAGCTGTGCAAGTCCAGACCTTTCTCCTTTGACAAGCTTGACATGTCCAGATATTTGCTGCCCTTTAAAGCGCTCAATGACATAAGTTAACCCATTATTTAAGCTATCTAAATAAGGATGATCAATTTGCTCTGGATCTCCCATCAGCACAATTTTACTACCCTCTCCAACTCGTGTTAACAATGTTTTCACTTCGTGTTTAGTTAAGTTTTGTGCCTCATCTATGATAATAAATTGATCTGGTATACTTCTTCCGCGAATATACGTTAAGGCTTCCACTTGAATCGACCCAATCCCAGCCAGTATCGCATCGAGTTCACCTGGTTTTTTTGTATTAAATAAAAATTCAAGATTGTCAAAAATCGGCTGCATCCACGGTCTTAGCTTCTCTTCTTTTTCTCCAGGTAAGTAGCCTAAATCCTTCCCAACTGGAACGATGGAACGGGCGACGATGAGTTTTTTATACATGCCGAGATCCTCTGTTTGCATCAGTCCTGCGGCAAGTGCAAGCAAGGTTTTGCCTGTTCCCGCTTTGCCAATGAGTGTCACAAGCGGAATATCTCGACGCAAAAGCAGTTCTAACGCCATGGTCTGCTGAACATTCTTTGGACGAATTCCCCAAATATGTTCTTGATCATAAATGAGCCGTTTGATTTGTTCTGCTTTTTGATCAAGCATTCCTAATGCAGAACCACCTTCATTTCCCTTCATAATGAGGAACTGATTAGGATGTAGCGGTGTATTCAAAACGTCTTTTACTTGCAATTGATTTTGTTTATAAAACGTATTTAATTGCTCTGTCGGAATATACAGTTCGTGAAAGCCATTATCTATATCATCACTTTGCAGCACCCGATCACTTAAATAATCCTCCGCCTGTAGCCCAATGGCATCAGCCTTTACCCGTACCAAGACATCCTTACTGACCAAGATGACCGGTCTACCATATGGCTTCGTGTCTTCCTCTAAGCTTAAATTTTTTGCTACAGCTAAAATACGATTATCATTGGTTTTTTCGATAAAGATTTCTTGTAGTTCATGGAAAGAACGATGATTCAGCTCGATTCGCAGCGTGCCCTTCGACTCTAGCGTGATCTTCTCATGGAGTTTGCCTTTCGCACGCAAGCCGTCGATGAACCGTGAGACGCGCCGTGCGTTTTGCCCCACCTCGTCCATATATCTTTTTTTCGAGTCTACTTCTTCTAACACAACGGCCGGTATCACGACCTCGTTGTCTTCAAATGAAAAGATTGAATTCGGATCCTGTAATAATACATTTGTATCTAATACATAAATTTTACTCAGGTCCTTCGCCTCCTGATTGGGGTTTCATTCCATCCTTGTCTTTCCAAAACGATTGTTAAAATATATGTTTTCATGAATAAAGTTAGAAGGTTAATTCAACAATAAAATAAATCAAGTAGCTTGAGAAGGAGGGAATACAAATGCGTCTTATATTTACTTTACTCATGATTCAAACGATTTTGTTAGGCGCTTGTCAGCAACAGGAAAAACCTGAAGCGATCGACAAACAGGATGGACAAAAGCACATCGTCCGAGTATCAGACTCAACGAAGAAGAACACCAACCAAACACGCCCATCAGCAGATGTCGCGCAGCACCTCGTGAACGTCACAGAACATGTAGCCGATGTCAACGATGCAACAGCCATTGTCATTGGCCCATATGCTGTCGTTGGGATTGATGTGAAAGACGATTTAGATAGAAGCAAAGTGGAAACCATTAAATATTCGGTCGCAAAAGCACTGAAAAATGACCCCCAAGGTGCAAATGCGGTTGTAGTCGCTGACCCAGATACAGTGAGTCGCTTAAAACAAATGGGGAAAGAAATTCAAGCAGGCCGCCCTATCAGTGGAATAATGGACGAACTTGCTGCCATAGTCGGACGCGTGATGCCAGAGATGCCTCATAATGAAATCAATCATGAACAAGACCCGACAAACACACCAGATGATCAACTCCAACAACATGACCAAAAACAGTTAGAAAAACAACAAAACGATCAATCAAACCATCATATGAATCAGAAGAAATAATGAGAACGGCTTATATCTCCTTTGATATAAGCCTTTTTCATCTAGAGCATTTTTAAAAGGCATTGAAAACATGCTATAATCAATCCATAAAGTGAGGTGAAAATAGTGAGAGTAAAGTGCTCGTTATGTGAGAAGCTTGAAACAATTGATGATGATACTCTAGTTGCTAAACGGTTAAGAAATCGACCGATTCATACATATATGTGCGATGATTGCCAAGAAAGAATTAAAGAAAAAACAGAAGCACGCATAAAAACTGGCAGATTTTCTCTTTATCAAGATCCTAATATGAAAGAGAAAAAGAAGAAAAAAGGAAAAAATGAATTAAAAACATAAAAAAGACCTGATCATGTGTCAGGTCTTTTTTACGTATTGACTGTTCCTTCTTTTTTTGCACGATGCAACCGAATTTTATAAATAATCAAAATGGCCGCGGCCACAACAAGACCTTCTGCGACTGGCAAGAAGATGCCTAAAAATGTAAGAAACGTGCAACCAAAAATCAAAAACAAATAAATAATGAGTGCCTTTAAAATCGGTAATCGTCTAGCAAACCCGAGCTTAAAAACAATAATCGCTAAAACAAGGATGGTGCCATAAAGGAGCCACATCCCCGTTTGCGGCTGCACATCCACGCGAAACAGCATCGCGAAAAAAGATAGATTTTCACTTACTTCCTGATCATTCAAAAAGATTCCCTCCCCCATGTCTTTAAGGGTTCTATCTTTTTAATTCTTCACGGAATTAAGATAATCCTGCTAACTTTTTCTTTTTAGCAGCTTTCTCACGTTCATTTTTATCTAAAATTTTCTTTCTTAGACGAATGGACTCTGGTGTAACCTCACAGTATTCGTCTTCATTTAGATACTCAAGAGATTCCTCAAGTGACATGATACGTGGCTTTTTCATACTCACAGTTTGATCTTTTGTAGCTGAACGTACGTTTGTTTGTTGCTTCATACGGCTCACGTTCACCACAAGATCGTTCTCACGGTTATGCTCACCAACAATCATCCCTTGATATACTTCCGTACCTGGCTCAACGAAGATCACACCACGCTCTTCTACACCTTGGATTCCGTACGCAGTTGCTTTCCCTGTTTCCATTGAAACAAGTACTCCTTGACGGCGTCCACCAACTTGACCAGACTGCATCGGCTGATAACTGTCAAATGTATGGTTCAAAATACCAAAACCACGAGTTAATGAAAGAAATTCAGTTGTATATCCGATTAACCCACGTGAAGGAACAGTAAAGGTCAGGCGAACTTGACCATTCCCGTTGTTGATCATGTCAATCATTTCACCTTTTCTTTCTCCCATTGATTCCATAACAGAACCAGTATGCTCTTCTGGAACATCAATTTGTACACGCTCTACAGGTTCGCAACGAACACCATCCACTTCTTTTACAATAACTTCTGGCTTCGATACTTGTAATTCAAAACCTTCACGTCTCATATTCTCAATGAGAATCGATAAATGAAGCTCTCCGCGACCAGATACGACCCATGCGTCAGGTGAAGCTGTTGGATCTACGCGAAGACTTACATCTGTTTGTAGTTGTTGTTCAAGACGTTCTTCAATTTTACGTGATGTCACATATTTCCCTTCGCGACCAGCAAACGGACTATTATTAACAACAAACGTCATTTGAAGAGTCGGTTCATCAATACGAAGGATTGGCAGTGCCTCTTGATGTTCTACTGGACAAACTGTTTCACCTACGTTGATGTCTTCCATACCAGAAACGGCGACAAGGTCCCCAGCTTTCGCTTCGTCGATTTCCACTCGTTTTAATCCTTGGAACCCAAAGATCTTCGTCACGCGGAATTGTTTGACCGAACCATCAATTTTCATTAAGGCTACATGCTGTCCTACTTGCATCGTCCCTCTAAATACACGGCCGATCCCAATTCTTCCGACATAATCATTGTAATCAAGAAGTGCAACTTGGAATTGAAGCGGTTCATCCTGATTGTCGATTGGACTTGGAATGTGATTCAAAATCGCTTCATATAATGCTTCCATGTTTTCATCTTGCTTACTTGGATCATTACTTGCTGTACCATTAATTCCTGATGCATACACAACTGGGAATTCGAGTTGTTCTTCTGTTGCATCCAATTCAATGAACAAATCAATCACTTCATCGACCACTTCAGCAGGACGAGCAAAGTCGCGGTCAATTTTATTGACGACAACAATTGGTGTAATCTTTTGCTCAAGCGCCTTTTTTAATACAAAACGCGTTTGTGGCATACAGCCTTCATAAGCATCTACTACAAGAAGGACACCATCTACCATTTTCATGATACGCTCTACCTCACCACCGAAGTCGGCGTGTCCAGGGGTATCTAAAATATTGATGCGCGTATCTTTATAATTAATCGCAGTATTTTTAGCTAAAATCGTAATACCGCGTTCACGTTCTATGTCATTAGAATCCATAGCTCTCTCAGCGATATTTTCATTCGAACGGAACGTACCAGCTTGATGGAGCAATTGGTCTACAAGTGTCGTTTTACCATGGTCAACGTGTGCAATAATTGCAATGTTGCGAAGGTCTTTTCGAAGTTTCACATTTTCATCTCCTAAAATAATTAGATAACTTACACATTATATCACAATCCCCTTTAAATGCCGATCGTTTTTCTGTAAACTTATATTATCTTTAAAAAGGGGATGAAGATAATGAAACAAATCAAATGGCTTCTATTATTATGTGCATTACTTGCAGTCGCCAGCATTGCGTTTATTGGCGTATTTGTCGCCGAAAAAAGTGTACCTGGGACATGCATTAGCATTGTACTCGCCATGATTTTCATGGCTACAGGATTTACATTAAAAAGAAAATTAAACGTGTCATTATAATTTTTTTACCAAAGCCTTTTACATTCTACATGTAAAAGGCTTTTTTGTTTTATCTAAATAAAGACCAACAACCTATAAATGGTCGTATTTAACATTAAATATGAAAATGATCATTATCAAACATAAGTCATACGAACCTCTACATTTTTCGACAAGATCTTTTATAGTTCTCCAAAACCAAACACAAAGGTACATTTTGCCTATTCTTCCATCATATTCAACGTGGTATGCTGATCTTGCAACAAAATTTAACAGAAAAGGGAGAGAAAAGAAGCATGAAGAAGTTTTTGAGCAAGTCGCTTAGCTCTGTTGTATTTTTCGCTTTAGCAATCATTCTTACTTTCACAACAGTAGCTCCTGGGCAAGCAAATGCTGCAACGTTCAAAGGGATTCCTTTTGAACAGCAACAAATCATTAAAGAATTATTGGAGAAAAACGAGCGTGTGATCAGCATTCTCATCAATTCATTTGTTGAGGAAGACAACAACTACACATTCGATACTAAGAAAGCTGTTGAGCTTGGTCTTACTGAAGAAGAAGCTGCTGCTGCTGAGAAGTTCTTAGATCGTGCTGCTGTTCTAACAATCGTTTTCAGTGAAAGCATCTCTAAAAACGAAAAAGGTAAACTAGTTTTTGATGCAAAGAAAGCTGTTGAGCTTGGTCTTACACAAGAAGAAGCTACGAAATTTGAAAAACTTTTCAATTCAGTGATCAGAATTGTTGATCTTGCTGGCGACGCACTTGTTCTAGACAAAAAAGGTAACGTTGTAATTGATTCAAAAATTGCTAGAAGCCTTGGTTTCAGCACAACTGAATTACTTGTGATCAACCAAATGCTTAAGAAAATTCCACAAGAGCAACTTAAAACTTTCTACGATGCAGTTCAACTTGCAAAAGAAAAGTTAAACTAAGTGCTAAACCCCATCTGGTTAAACCAGATGGGGTTTTTTTATTTGAACCAATAGAGAATGATCATCAATACATACACAATCCCAAACACAAAACATGCTCTCACTAACAGTTTTCCGTAATAACGTTTTTCAAATTTCCGCTTTTCTTCATCTTCATCCATGGACAGGATCATCATATCATCTGTAGTCTTAATGAAAGGGATTGGCTCTTTCATTTCATGATAAAGTTGATGACACTCTTCACAGGAATGCAGGTGCTTTGTCATGAATTGATTTGTATCTGCACTACAGTCCCCTTCTATATAAAGTGGTAACAGTTCTTTCACTAAATAACAGCTCATTTATTGAACTCCTCACAATGTAACTTTCGTTTCAGCTCTAACCTGGCTCGATGAAGGGTTGTTTTCACTTTAGATAATGTCCAATTTAAAATTTCGGCTACTTCTTCATATGACAATTCCTGAATGTCTCTTAAAATGAGCACATCTCTGTAGGATTCTTTCAGTTGATTGATATTGTTCCACAACCTTTGAATGTCCGCTTGCTTTTCAATGTGATCTTCTGGTGTGATAAAGACCTGTTGCTCCATCAGATCAAAATCTTCTATCTCAGTAAAAGACCGTTTCACTTTTCGTCGATAATCATTGACAAACGTGTGATATGCAATGGTATAAAGCCATGTTTTAATACTAGAATGCCCTTT
Source organism: Bacillus sp. 179-C3.3 HS (assembly GCF_047229225.1). Taxonomy (NCBI): domain Bacteria; kingdom Bacillati; phylum Bacillota; class Bacilli; order Caryophanales; family Bacillaceae; genus Bacillus; species Bacillus sp. 179-C3.3 HS. Next base: position 83,830 of record NZ_JBFEFT010000002.1, read on the forward strand.
AAAAGAAGATAGCCCATGCAAAGCTTTCATAAATACATCCTGTGACAGGTCCTTGGCCGTTTCCAAATTCCCTGTCCGGCGATATAAAAACTTTGTGATTTCTTGATAATGCTCTTCATATATTTTTTCAATTTGATCATTTGGTCTAGACATTAAAAATAAAACCACACAGTCATCCAAATGGATAATAAGATAAAAGAGACATACAACGTAAAAATGAATCCTTTCATGCGTTTCATTTGTTTGTAATCATGTTGATCTTCCGATCGCTCTAAGGAGCATTCTTTTCTCACGAAAGAATACCCCCATTGCTCCTCATGCTTTTGCATCCAACTGCTTGCCTCGTCACCTAATTCCCCTTCTTGATATAACTCATATAAGTCTTGAAAGATGGCTTGTTTTTCTTTATCTGTCAAAACGGTGCACCTCTTTTGTTTGTCCATTTACTTCATAGATTTCACGCTCGTTGGATCCGAATGTTTGAATGATCACAAACCATGAAACTCTCCGTTCTCCTTCTTTATTGGTCATGATCACTGGTTTTATTTGTTTTTTGTAGATCGTATATGGTTGATACTTATTCAGTACCTGCTGGTAAATCAAATCACGATCTCGATTTGCGACCGTGTACGGAATAGTGGCATCTGAGCGCCAGTGCAAATAGATTCCATCTATATCTCTTGATATATTCAATACATGGGAAGTTCGGTCAAATGTGTACTGCTTATCGTTGTCTGAACCTGATTTCTTCACTACTTCTTCTGGTTTACCACCCATCATCTTCATCAACATACGGTCACTGATTTTCTCTTTTTTCTGTTGTATGACAGAGTTCGAAAGCTGTACATTCAGCAGTTCTTTTGTTGATCCATTAAAATAAAAGACAGATTGGTCTGCAGTTGTCACACGTACTTCATGATTCCAATCAAGAAAAATATCATAGATACTAGTGATCTGATGGGCAGCCGGTTGAAGATCGAGTACTTTATAAGCTCTCTTTATCGTGTTTGCTATGTCTTTTTCTGTTAAGTTCATTCGGTTGAAATCCTTCAATTGGAAAAGGGCGTTCTTATAATCCGCTTCTAGAAGCGTCCCCTTTTTCCAAGTAGCAAACCCAAATTGATCATCATGAGACATTTTCGACAAAATGACGACGCTCGTCTTCCCACCTTCTTTTTCAATCACTATATCAAAGCGATCTAGATTAACGGATCGTCCGCTCTTCTCGAAAAATTCAATGGTTTTTTTCTTATATTCTTTATCGGTGAGTTCCTTTCCGTTTACATCTCCCCGATATGTATAATAATTTAATTCACCTGTAAATGCAGATATACTTACTTCATACTCATCATTCGCGAACTCATGTGTATAAGCAATTGACTCTTTATCTGCCAACAAATATAAATTCTGATCGGCGGGAACAAATTTAGCCGCTATCTCTTTCGCGCTCTTTGCTGATAGAGGTGGCTGTTCATCCAAGAAATGATCTGCTATTTCAGATTTGGTGAATTGGAAAAACAGATGTGGAGCATTCATGATTGGATTCAGTAACAGGAGAAAAAAGACGACGATACATCCTGTTCCCCACTGTCTCCATCTCAGTTTGTCCTTCAATAAAGCACATAACAAATCAATCGTCATAAAGCTTCCTGCAGCTGTCACAATAATTACAATCGATTTCAGCGAAGATTGAAGTTGATTCTGTCCAGTAGTAGGATAAAAAATATAAAGCAATACAGCTGAAATCAATCCATAGAACAAAACCAAGTCCTTCCACTTTCGATGCCAAAACAAGCGGAAAAACAGATACAGAAGGAATGCGGAAAATCCACACGTGAGAGAAATCCAGATAAGGCCGCTCCAAACGATTCCAATATCACCGCTAGAATAGAACAGTTTCGTTTCAGCTAAGATCATAAACACAGATTGACACAAAGGCAGAAGTAAAACAGATAAGTCAAATGTGAAGAATACACCCTTATTTTTTAAATACGGAAGAGCAATCACATAATATAGTGATGCAAGCAACACATATCCATAAATGAGAAATTGCATAAAATCCGTTAGGACTTCAAACGTTTCGATGGCATACTGTTTGGCCATGACTTGGTGAGTCATTTCTAGCGTGATTCCAGCTAATAATATAACTCTTAATACAACCCCTGCATAAAATAAATAACGACTTTTCTCTCTTTTCCACAATGGGAGTGTGATGAAGACAATAAAAAGAGCAAGAACACACCATTGAATGATCTTCATGCTGTACTCACTTAAAATAAAAAATCTTTCAAAATGGAGTGATAAATCACTAAATAAATCTAACATCTATACACAATCCTTTACATCAAATTAAGGCCTCGTTCGTATAGACATTTGCATGACCAAAAAGTTTCATAAAAACCAAAAAATCACTTCATTTTCATGAAGTGATTGTTCTTACGATCTATTTTCACTGCCTTTTATGTAATCGTGCAATATTTTCTTGCAAATAGATGGATTGCCTGCCATTAAGCTGTTTTTATCAAGAAAGCTAAGTGGTTCTCCGTGAATATTGGAGTACACTGCTCCTACTTCCTCAAGCAATACGCATCCGGCTGCGTAATCCCATGGTGCAAGCCTTAAAGTGACATAAGCATCACTTCTACCGCTTGCAATGTAGGCGAGCTCAAGTGCAGCTGATCCGATGGTTCGTGTCCCCCTTACATCGCGCACGAGACGCGCGAATGGTCTGGCATCGAAATGAGGGCTTTCAATGGCCCATGTCGGGTTAATACCGACAATCGCTTTTTCAATTGTGACTTCTTTAAGAGGGGGTAGCGAGAGATCATTCATGTACGCCCCTTTTCCTTTCACTGCGTGGTACAGTTCGTCATGAATCACGTCGTAGATCAAGCCAATTTTTCCAATGCCATCTTCAAATATCCCAATTGAAATGGCAAAGTTGCGCTTTTGATGGACAAAGTTCATCGTGCCGTCAATCGGGTCTATGATCCAGACAATGCCTTCAAGCGTTGTCACTTCTTCTTCCCCTTGGCCTTCTTCCCCTAAAATGCGATGATCTGAAAAGGTCGACTGAATTTTTTCAATGAAAAAACGTTCTGTTTCTTTATCAATGTTTGTCACAAGGTCATTTGGATTTGATTTTGTTTCAATTGATAGACCTTCCTGCATGGATGCTTTTATGCGGCTTCCCGCTTCTTTTACCCATTGTTTTGCAAGACGGTCTATTTCCACCCAGTTTGTCATCAGATTGTAAACCTCATTTCTATGTATCACCTATTTATATTAGCATACTGATATTATGTACGTAAAAGCAAGAAAAAAGCAGCTTCATACAAAAACGAACCGATGAATTGGTTCGTTTTTCCCCCACCTTGTTTTACCCTTGTAGCTGCTCCCATTCTTTTCTCAGACGCTCCAGTTTGCGTTTGCTTCGCTCGATTTGCATATCATCTTTTTTCTCGATGGCTTCATGAAGCGTAGAAAGCTCATAATCCACTTCTAATCTCCATACAGCCATGCGATTCTTCTTCTCTAGTCTATACCCATGCTTCACGATTTGCTTCATTGGTCAATGCCCCCTCCAGAGAATGATTCATTCCTTGACAGTTTCCATTGATGAAAGATTCAAATATAAGAAAAGTGGTTCTTGCTTATATCGTATGAATCGATCGCATAACCGCAACGACATTCTGAAAATTGTGTTTTTACCTATTTATTATGTACCTCAATATAGATGTTTTTAAACGTAAGATCGCGCCCCACTCATTCTGTCTAATGATGGTGCATCTTTTTTTGAGGTTGTCGAAAGCTATGATAAAATATGATCAGCAAGAGGATACAGGAGGCATAAGATGAGTGAGATTCGTTTTAGAGATGAAGATTTTGAGACATTCACAGTGGATGGTTTAGATGAAAGAATGACTGTACTAAAGGAAAGAGTTCGTCCAAAGCTTGAGGCGCTAGGGGAACATTTCGCTCCAACGCTTTCTTCGATCACAGGGGATGAGATGTTTGTTCATGTCGCAAAGCATGCGCGAAGATCAGTTAACCCACCAAATGACACCTGGGTCGCTTTCGCCAACAGCAAGCGCGGCTATAAAAAGCTGCCCCATTTTCAAATTGGGCTTTGGAAAACCCATGTATTTGTTTGGTTTGCGCTCATTTATGAGTCTCCAGTAAAAGGTGAGTATGGCCAATTATTCGAGAAAGAGCTAGACACCATTCGACAAAAAATACCCCAGCATTTTGTTTGGTCTAAAGATCATATGAAGCCGGATGTTCTGCGCCATAGCGACCTTGACGATGAACAGCTAAAAACATTATTTGAACGGGTTCAAACAGTGAAGAAAGCTGAACTTCTTTGTGGGATTCAGCTCCCTAGAGAAGAAGTCGTTCAAATGAATAATGAAGACTTTTTATCAAAAATTGAAGAGGCCTTTCAAACGTTAGCGTTCTTATACCGCTTCACTCAAAAAGAATCTATTTAAAAAAACGAGCCTTAATGGCTCGTTTTTCACATGCGTATAATGGCTGTTTCCTCTGCCTCTTTTGCGCTTTTCACTGTCCGATAAGGAGAATACCCGCTCCCTTTCTCAAAAGCCGCACAATGCGTTTTTTCCTCTGCTTTAGACGGTACAACCTCTTTAAAGCGTTTATAAGCATCTACTAATTCTTTTTTTGGTATTCCAGTTTCATAAGCCTTTTCAACGGCTTGAAAAAACGTAATCACAGCAATCTTTTCCTCTGTTGTCCAGTCGACATCCATTGGATACTGATATTCCATTACTTGTCCCTCACTTTACATAGCTCTTTCAATTTGAACTTCTATTATAGCATTTTCTCTATTCAAAACCGATTGATTTTATGCTTTACATTCCGATCAGTTCATAATATAATTCTTTTGTTTTATGCAATGAAATCTGCTGTTTTCGGCACAATAAGAGCAGGTATTCCGATAAAGGTGGGAAAGCAATTGTCACAACATGATACACCCTTATACACTGGATTAAAAAAACACGCAGCTACCAATCCGGTCCAATTTCATATTCCAGGTCATAAAAAAGGCGCTGGAATGGATCCAGAATTTAGAGCATTTATTGGAGACAATGCATTAAGCATTGACCTGATTAATATAGAGCCTCTCGATGATTTACACTCACCACGAGGGATGATTAAAGAAGCACAAGAGTTAGCAGCCGAAGCATTCGGTGCAGACCATACTTTTTTCTCCATTCAAGGAACTAGCGGCGCCATTATGACAATGGTCATGACGGTTTGTGGACCTGGAGATAAAATCATTGTCCCGCGTAATGTTCATAAATCCATTATGTCTGCCATTGTATTTTCTGGAGCAGTTCCTGTTTTTATACATCCTGAAATCGACAAAGACTTAGGCATTTCACATGGGATTACACCAGAATCAGCAAAGAAAGCACTCATGAAACATCCTGATGCAAAAGGACTCCTAGTGATTAACCCGACGTACTTTGGCATTTCAGCTGACTTAAAAACGATCGTGGATATTGCCCATTCATTCGATGTGCCTGTTCTTGTAGATGAAGCACATGGCGTGCATATTCATTTCCATGATGAGCTACCCCTCTCTGCTATGCAGGCAGGTGCCGACATGGCCGCAACAAGTGTCCACAAGCTTGGGGGTTCTCTGACACAAAGCTCTATTTTAAATATGAAGGAAGGGCTTGTTTCAAAGGATCGCGTTCAGTCCATTTTGAGCATGCTGACGACAACATCGACTTCTTATTTGCTCTTAGCATCACTTGACGTTGCGAGAAAACGATTGGCAACCGAAGGCAAAGCATTGGCAGATGAAGCCATTCGTTTAGCTGAAGCCGCGAGAAAACGATTGAATGAAATTGACGGCATTACATGTATCGGTAAGGAAATATTGGGCTCAGCATCCACTTACGATTATGATCCGACAAAATTAATTATTTCCATTAAAGACCTCGGGCTGAATGGTCATGATGTAGAGAAATGGCTGAGAGAAAGTTACCGAATTGAAGTAGAACTCTCTGACCTTTACAACATTTTATGTATCGTGACACCTGGTGATTCCGACGAGACGATTGATACGCTTGTATGTGCGATGCAAGAGATTGCAGCCGCATCTACACGAGATGGAGAAAAACAGGCGGTCACAGAAGTGTTACTTCCTGAGATCCCGTCCCTTGCGATGACGCCACGTGATGCTTTTTATGCCACCACTGAGGTCATTCCATTTCAAGAAGCCGCCGGACGCATCATTGCAGAGTTTGTGATGGTGTATCCACCAGGAATTCCGATCTTCATTCCAGGTGAAATTATTACAGAAGAAAACATTTCGTATATATTCAAAAATATAGAAATTGGTCTTCCAGTCCAAGGCCCAGAGGATTCAACCTTAAAAATGATCCGAGTCATTAAAGAACAAAAACCGATCTTATAAAAAGAAACATGCAGCCCCAAATGATTCGGAGCTGCATGCTTTTTTATTTATTCAGAGGCTTCATCACAGCAATGACAGTGACCACATGTTCCGTAAAGTGTCGTCACTTTTTCATTCTCAAATTGATCAATGGTTTCATTGCAATTCTGACAAATAATTGTACCCACGTGACATTCCCCTTTTCTATACTCAAAATTTGAAAGCGTTTCATCCATTTCTTAATTCTATAATATGATGTCATAATTGAGTTGTCAACGGTTAATTGTATGACACAATGAATCATTTTTCGTGAAATGTGCTTTTTTATGAACAGATTGAGAGAACGTTTCAATTGTATTTTTCTTCATATCAATTCTGTAACAATTGAGTAACAAACGAAAATTGTCAAAAAAGACATGTTACACTAGAGTCACTAACAGGGAATTCACTCCTAAATAGTTGGTACAACCCCAAATGATTTTGAGGTGAATAGTTTGTTTTTTTGGAGGACTCTTCTTATTTTCCCCATGCTCTTTGTACTTAGTTCATGCACATTTTCGTATATCTTACCGAATGAGACAAACCCAGTCAGTCATATTCAAAAGCCAAGGATTCTCTTTTTTACAGATGCAGAAAATCTTGATAAAGAAAGTCCCTATTATGATGCGGTATTGGATTTAAAAAATGAGTATCCTAAGGAAATGTCAAAGATGATTGTAAAAGAGGATCGGAAAGGCTGGAAAGATGAAGTGGATGAGCTGCCGGCTATTTTGCTCATCAATCAAGAAAAGGTCATTGTAAAGGTTGAAGGGGATGTCCGCAGTAAAGAGGATATCGTATCTCCCTTAGGTCATGCATTAGATCGTGTGAATACGAATTAAAGAGTTTACTGCACTTATATCATCTCTATGAAAAACCCCCTCATATTATGAGGGGGTTACTTGTTCATTATTTTACGATATGGATTGGGCTTCCGATTGCAACTTCAGCCGTTTCCATTGTGATTTCACCTAAAGTTGGGTGTGCATGAATTGTCATTGCGATGTCTTCAGCTGTCACACCAGCTTCAATTGCAAGGCTAAGCTCTGAAATCATGTCAGAAGCGCCAACACCTGCAATTTGTGCACCGATGACTAGACCATCTTCTTTGCGAGTGATCATTTTCATGAAGCCATCTGTTGCATCAAGAGAAAGTGCACGTCCGTTAGCTGCGAATGGGAATTTCGCTGCAACGATCTCGATTCCTTCTTCTTTTGCTTCTGCTTCTGTATAACCAACTGTTGCAAGTTCTGGCTCAGAGAATACAACAGCAGGAATACCAAGGTAATCAATTTCAGCTGGCTCTCCAGCGATTGCTTCAGCCGCAATTTTACCTTCGTAAGAAGCTTTGTGTGCAAGTGGTGGACCTTCAACGATATCACCAATGGCAAAGATATTAGATACACTTGTACGGCACTGTTTATCAGTTTTGATCACGCCACGGTCTGTCAATTCAACACCTACTTGCTCAAGACCAAGCTCATCAGTGTTTGGACGACGACCAACTGTCACAAGTACGTAGTCAGCATCAACTGTTTTTTCTTCACCTTTTACTTCAAATGTAACTGTGACACCATCAGACGTTTCATTAACGCCTTTTGCAAGAGCTTTTGTATGGATTTCAACGTTTCCTTTTTTCTTTAGGTTACGTTTTACCAAAGAACTCATTTGCTTTTCAAAACCTGGAAGGATTTCGTCTCCACCTTCAAGGATGACAACTTCTGTTCCAAAGTTTGCATAAGCCGTTCCAAGCTCAGTACCGATGTATCCGCCACCGATCACAACTAACTTTTTAGGTACTTCTTTAAGAGCTAAAGCACCAGTCGAGTTGATCACACGATCAGTGTATTTGAATGTAGGCAATTCAATTGGACGTGATCCAGTTGCAATGATTGCATTTTTGAATGTATACGTTTGTGCTGAATTTTCATCCATTACACGTACAGAGTTGCTGTCTACGAAATAAGCTTCACCTTTTACGATGTCTACTTTATTTCCTTTTAGAAGACCTTGAACTCCACCTGTTAATTTGTTCACAACAGAAGCTTTCCACTCTTGAACTTTTGTAAAGTCAACTGTTACGTTTTCAGCTTTGATTCCCATGTCTTCAGAATGCTTCGCATTTTCAAAACGATGGCCAGCATTGATTAACGCTTTTGAAGGGATACAGCCCACATTTAGACATACACCGCCAAGCGTTCCTTTTTCAACGATTGTTACTTTTTGTCCAAGTTGTGCAGCACGAATCGCAGCTACATAACCACCAGGACCTGCACCGATGACAAGAGTATCTGTTTCGATTGGGAAATCTCCTACTACCATGACATTACGCCTCCATTAAAATTAATTGTGGATCATTCAGTAAACGCTTGATGTGGTTAAGAGCATTTTGCGCTGTAGCACCATCAATCATACGGTGGTCAAAGCTTAGGGAAAGAGCTAAGACTGGCGCTGCAACGATTTCACCATCACGTACAACTGCTTTTTCAGCGATTCGGCCAATACCAAGGATCGCTACTTCTGGGTGGTTAATAACAGGTGTAAACCATTGTCCACCAGCAGAACCGATGTTAGTGATTGTGCAAGATGCACCTTTCATTTCAGCTGGAGCCAATTTACCATCACGTGCTTTAGTTGCAAGCTCATTGATTTCGCTAGATACTTCGAAAATTGCTTTGCGATCTGCATTTTTCACAACAGGAACAAGCAAGCCTTTTTCAGTGTCAGCTGCAATTCCGATGTTGTAGTAATGCTTTTGAACAACTTCGTCTGTTTTATCATCAATAGACGTGTTCAGTACTGGGTACTTTTTCAAAGCAGAAGTTAGAGCTTTAACAACGTACGGCAAGTAAGTTAACTTGATTCCTTGATCAGCTGCAACTTGTTTGAATTGTTTACGATGTGCAACAAGGTTTGTGACATCTACTTCATCCATTAATGTAACGTGAGGAGCTGTATGCTTAGAGTTCACCATTGCTTTCGCGATTGCTTTGCGGATTCCGCTCATTTTCTCGCGAGTTTCTGGGAATTCTCCTTCTAGAACTGGAGCTGCTGCCGCTTTTGGAGCTGCTGCTTCTTGTGCACTTTCAGCTGCTTGAGGTGCTGCTTCTTGAGCTACAGAACCACCATTGATGAAGCTGTCGATATCTTCTTTTAAGACACGGCCATTTTTACCAGTACCTGCAACTTTGTAAATTCCAACGCCTTTTTCACGTGCATATTTACGTACAGATGGCATCGCGATGACGCGTTTGTTTGGATCAGCATCCACTTGCTCTTGAGCGCCTGCGCCAGTTGCTGCTGGAGCATCTTGTGCCACTTCTTTCTTCTCTGGCTCATTACCAGATTCAGCAGTAGCTTGAACTTGCGCTTCAGTTTTTGCTTCGCCTTCATCTTCGCTGCCTTTAAATTGAAGATTTTCATAACCAGGTGCGTCAAACGTAATAATTGTTTGTCCTACAGTTGCAACTGTTCCCTCTTCAACTTTTAATTCTAATACTTTTCCTTTTACAGGTGAAGGAATTTCTACAACTGCTTTATCATTTTGTACCTCTGCTAAAACATCATCTTCATTTATTTCATCGTTTGGTTTTACAAACCACTTAACGATCTCACCTTCGTGGATACCTTCTCCGATGTCCGGAAGTTTAAATTCAAATGCCACTGTTTTCGCCTCCTAGATTTGTTGTGTATAAATACACGATTAAGATGTAATTGATAAAGGGGAAGAGAAATAAATTCTTTTCCCCCACTGTCATTTAATTAAAATTCAAGAACTTTCTTAGCTGTTTCAAGCACGTCTTTATGGTTTGGAAGCCATACAGTTTCAGCTTGAGAGAAAGCAAATACAGTATCAGGTGCAGCTACACGAAGTACTGGTGCTTCTAGGCTAAGGATTGCTCTATCGTTGATTTCAGCTACTACGTTTGCAGCAATACCTGCTTGTTTTTGTGCTTCTTGAACCACAATCGCACGACCTGTTTTTTCAACAGAAGCAATGATTGTTTCAATATCAAGTGGGCTCACTGTACGAAGGTCAATGACTTCTGCAGATACGCCTTCTTTTTCAAGCTCTTCAGCAGCTTTAAGTGATTCGTGAACCATTGCACCGTAAGTGATGATTGAAAGATCTGTTCCTTCACGTTTCACGTCAGCTTTACCGATTTCAATTGTGTACTCTTCTTCAGGAACTTCCTGACGGAAAGAGCGATAAAGTTTCATGTGCTCAAGGAATACAACTGGATCGTTGTCGCGAATAGCAGAGATCAGTAATCCTTTTGCATCGTAAGGTGTTGAAGGAATAACAACCTTGATACCTGGTTGCTGTGCTACAAGACCTTCTAAGCTATCAGCGTGAAGCTCAGGTGTATGAACCCCTCCACCAAATGGAGAACGGATTGTCACTGGAGAGTGCCAACGTCCACCAGAACGGTAGCGCATACGAGCCATTTGTCCAGATACAGAATCTAATACTTCGTAAACGAATCCGAAGAATTGGATTTCCATTACTGGGCGGAATTCTTGTAGTCCAAGGCCAATTGCAAGACCGCCAATACCAGATTCAGCAAGTGGAGTATCGAATACACGATCCTCACCAAACTCTTTTTGCAATCCTTCAGTCGCACGGAATACGCCGCCGTTTAAACCAACGTCTTCTCCGAAAACAAGAACGTTTTCGTCATTTTTCAGTTCTGTGCGTAACGCATCAGTGATCGCTTGAATCATTGTCATTTGCGCCATGGCTTACTTCGACTCCTTCTGTTTGTAAATTTCAAGCTGTTCAACTAGGTTATATGGTTGAACTTCGTACATATTTTCAATCAAGTCAGTGACTTTTTGCTTAGGCTGTTCGTCAGCTTCTTTGATTGCTTGTTTGATTTGTTCTTTTGCATCTTCGATGACTTTATTCTCTTCTTCTTCAGACCATAGGCCTTTGTTTTCCAAGAATTTGCGGTAGCGTACTAATGGATCTTTTTGCTCCCACTCGTTTTCATCTTCTTTTGTACGATATCTTGTTGGATCGTCACCAGCCATTGTATGTGGGCCGTAACGGAATGTAAGAGTTTCGATCAATGTTGGACCTTCACCATTTACAGCACGCTCACGAGCTTCAGCAGTTGCTGCATAAACAGCTAATGCATCCATACCGTCTACTTGTACGCCGACGATTCCAGCTGCAGCTGCTTTTTGTGCAATTGTTTGTGCAGCAGATTGCTTTTCAACAGGAGTTGAGATCGCATATCTGTTGTTTTGCACAACAAAGATTGCTGGCGCTTTGTAAGCTCCTGCAAAGTTAATTCCTTCATAGAAATCACCTTGTGAAGCTCCACCATCACCAGTGTACGTAATCGCAACAGCATTTTTACCGCGCTTTTTCATACCAAGAGCTACACCAGCAGCTTGGATGATTTGTGCACCGATAATGATTTGCGGAGAAAGTGCATTGACATCTTCAGGCATTTGGTTTCCAACAAAGTGTCCACGAGAGAACAAGAACGCTTTTGTTAATGGAAGTCCGTGCCAGATTAATTGTGGTACATCACGATATCCTGGAAGAATGAAATCTTCTTTCTCAAGTGCAAAGTGAGTTGCAAGCTGAGAAGCTTCTTGTCCAGCTGTTGGTGCGTAGAAGCCTAGACGTCCTTGACGGTTCAATGAAATTGAACGTTGATCTAATACACGTGTAAACACCATACGGCGCATTAATTCTTTTAATTGGTCATCTGAAAGATCTGGCATTGCCGCTTCGTTTACGACTTCGCCTTTTTCGTTTAAAATTTGAAACGTTTCAAACTGCTTTTTGATGGCATCAAATTGCTTTTTGCTATCAACAATTGCTTTTTTTGTTTTTGCAGCCATTCTAAAGTCACCTCTTCCTTTCTTTTAACAGTCAATTTGTCGTGAATTCATTTATACATACAGATATAGGATAACCCAAAGTACTCATGTGACTCCTGTATATAATAGCCACAATCATCGTTGTCGAAACATTTGATGTCCGCTATTTTTTGAGCCCTTCTAACTGTATTAACGATAGTTCACAAAAAACTAATACAACTTCTGTTAACAAGGATTAGTTTACAACAAGAAAAATAGTCCGTCAATTGATTTAACGGCTTTATTTAAATAAATGAATTCGCTTTACTTTTTTATCAGGGCTGTATCAATCTGTTTAACAAACAGCACAAACTGTACTAGTATAGGTTGTGTCACTGTACTAGAATAGCATTTGTTTGTTTTTGTCGAAAAATAAAAAAAGAGCTGTTTTTCAGCTCTTTTTCATATTTTTATCTGCCGATTTGTATAAAGCTTGTTTATTCTCGTTCAATTGTTGTGTATATTTGTTGAATTTCCTGCTTTCTTTTCTCACGTTACGATAGGATCGATTCACTGATGCCAGCTTCGATTTTAACTCCTGATACCCTAAGTTTTTCTTCTTAAAGGTTTTGTACAATTGTTGATCTTGTTTTAATGCCTTTTGATACTCAAGGTATAGCTGGTCATAAGAGGCATATCTCTTTTCAATTGAGGCGACGGTTTTGTCTGCTTTCTCTTTTAGTTTCTGGTCTTTCACCCGTTCTGCAGCATTCTTCACCGTTTGAAGTTCTTTTTTCGATTGGTCCATGCTGGCTTTTTCTGTTTTTAAATGCTCTTCACGCTTTTTGGCCGAGGCAAGTGCCTGATCAGATAGACTGCCAATCGTTTTTGTCTGGTCTTTTGTGGATTGAATCATTTTTGTATATAACTGTTGCTCATTTTTTTCGTAGTCTTGCAGTTTGTCTTGTTCTTTCTCAAACGATGCCTCTTTTCCACTCATTTTCATTAGGGCATCTTGCATATCGTCAAATGGACTTTGTCCTCCGCAGCCAGTCAACAAAAGAGTGCATACCCCTAATGAAATAGCACCCGTCTTGATGCGTCTTTTTACATGTCTCATGACAATGTCCCCCTCTCGATCGCGATCTCCACATACCACTATAATTTTTATCTTGTTTTGTGACAAGAAAAGTAGTTCCCCTCTAAGAGTTGAATATTTTTTCATGCAATAGGCTCCTGACTATACAAATAGTGCATTCATACATAGTTTATATTACACGCTTCGCCTTCACTTCTTTGAGGCCAAGTGTATTTCCAAAGGAGGTCAAAAATATGTCTAATTATAGTCATGGAAGTATGTATGGTGGATATGGCGGTTACGGTTATGGATACGGTGGTGGTGGCTGCTGCTATCCAAGTTACGGTTATGGATACGGCGGCGGACGTACATTCGCTTTAATCGTCGTCCTATTTATCCTTTTGATCATTGTAGGTGCAGCATTCTTAGGTGGCGGCTGCGGCTGCTAATGGCTTTCAAAGCCTCTGACCGGTCTCATACGACCGGTCTTCTTTATTTGATTGCATATGTTGTGTATCATTTTATATACTTTACATACAAAGGAATTTAGGAGTGAAGTTTTGTGATTACCATGGATGATATCGTACGAGACGGGCATCCCGTCTTAAGACAAACCGCTGAAGCAGTAGAGCTTCCGCCGACAGAAGAAGAAAAACAGCAGTTAACTGAAATGATTGAATTCGTCAAAAACAGCCAAGATGAAGAGTTGGCCAAAAAATATGGACTAAGACCCGGAGTTGGCTTGGCTGCCCCTCAAATCAATATTCCGAAGCGTATGATTGCCGTTCACTGTGAGGATGAAGACGGTCAAGAATATAGTTATGCTTTATTTAACCCTCGTATTGTGAGCCATTCAGTCAAACGAACCTATTTGGCAGCTGGAGAAGGATGCTTATCTGTTGATGAAGCCATCCCCGGATTTGTTCCTCGTTATGAAAAAATTAGAGTGAAAGCCACAACGCTCGATGGCGAAGACATCGATATCCGCTTAAAAGGATTTCCTGCTATCGTCTTCCAGCATGAAATTGACCATTTGAACGGCATCATGTTTTATGATCATATTCAAAAAGATCAGCCTTTTGCGGAGCCAGAAAATGCGGTCGCAATTGGGAGAAATTAAACGAAAAGAAGACCCTGCTCATCGCACGGGCCTTCTTTTTTCATTTTCAATGAATCCTAATTCGTTTACTGCATGTAGGATGCCGTCCTCATCAACTGGCTTTGTCACAAAATCAGCTAGTGTTTTCAGTTCACTGACTGCATTCCCCATGACAACACCCGTTCCAACAAACGAAATCATTTCTCTATCGTTTAATCCATCTCCAAATGCCACTGTATCTTTTATGTCATACGGGAGTCTCTCAATGACTCTTTTAATGCCTTCGGCTTTTGAACCGCCTTTTGGCAAGACATCTGTTGACAGCTCGTGCCATCTCACAAGATCAATGTCTTCGCGGAATGCCTGATAAGTCATTTCCTCTTCCGCCTTACAGAATAAGAGCATCTGATAAATGTCGTGTTCCTTAAAGAAAGACAAATCATGCTCAGGATGGGCTGTTTTTAACGTGCCGATTCCTTCATGTACGAATGGATGATCAGGTACAGAAGCCTTCATCTCCTCTTCCCCCAAAAATACAAGTGGGTGATCATGAGAATGTGCCATCTCGTATATTTGCTCCATCAGCTCCAATTTAAGAGGATTCTGATAAATCACTTTTCCTTCATACACAACATATTGACCGTTGTACGCTATATATGAATCCAGTGCTAATTCTTCTAAAACGGGTTGAATGAGAAATGGGGAACGACCAGATGCTATGAAGAGATGGTGTCCTTTTTCTTTTAGTAATTGAACAGCTTGCTTCGTTGATTCAGGTATGTTCTTATCATGATCATATAAAGTACCGTCGATATCAAAGAAGATGACTTTTTTATTCATATCATGTCTCCTGTCTCTTGTTATATGTACCCTCTCCCCTTCATCATACCGAAAGATGTCCTCTTGCGAAACTCCTTCTCTAAAAAACGCCCATTTCCCACATATCACCATGTAACATTCAATCGAAACAACATATAATACAAATAGAAATAGAGAACGGAACATACTATCTAACATAACCTATAGCGAAAGGATGTGATCCGCGATGCTTCGTCGTCTACGCAACAAAATTCGAAGACAATGGAAGGACATGCTTCGTAAAAAATCCATTGCTTAAAAGGATCTTCCGCACATTGCCGAAGGTCCTTTTTCCTCAGAGTCTTTTCTTATGCGTGTTTTTTTAATATAATAGAATTAGCGAGTGTAACATACGGTATTTAAGGAGAGATTTGGATGATATATAAGGTATATTTTCAGGCAAGTACGACTGAGGTACCTGTAAGAGAGCACACAAATTCACTATACGTCGAAGCTGTTTCTGAAAGAGACGTACGCGATAAGTTAAAAAAACATGACTACAATATTGAATTCATTCAGCCTGTAGACGGTGCTTTTTTAGACTATGAACGAGAAAGTGAAAATTTTAAAGTATTGGAGCTATGAGAGGAATGAAATTTGTAAAAAACGATCAGGCGGCAGTTTTTGCGCTCGGCGGTTTAGGCGAGATCGGTAAAAACACGTATGGCGTTCAATTTCAAGATGAAATCATTTTAATTGATGCGGGAATTAAGTTCCCAGAAGATGAGCTTCTTGGCATTGATTACGTCATCCCTGACTATACGTATTTAGTGAAAAACGAAGATAAAATTAAAGGTCTTTTCATTACTCACGGACATGAAGACCATATTGGTGGAATCCCTTATCTTCTAAAGCAAGTGAATATCCCAGTATACGGAGGCAAACTCGCAATCGGCCTACTTCGTAACAAACTGGAAGAGCATGGACTGCTTAGACAAACAAAGCTACACATTTTTGAAGAAGAAGACACCATTAAATTCAGAAAAACGGCTGTTTCTTTCTTTAGAACAACACACAGTATCCCAGATTCCTATGGAATTGTCGTCAAGACTCCACCTGGTAACATCGTACATACTGGTGATTTCAAGTTCGACTTTACGCCAGTTGGCGAACCTGCCAATTTAACAAAAATGGCGGAAATCGGTAAGGAAGGTGTCCTTTGTCTTCTTTCTGATAGTACAAACAGTGAGATCCCAGAGTTTACGATGTCTGAAAGACGCGTAGGTGAAAGCATTGATGATATTTTTAGAAAAGTAGATGGACGAATTATCTTTGCGACATTTGCTTCAAACATTCACAGACTTCAGCAAGTCATTGAGTCTGCTGTCGCCAATGGCCGAAAGGTCGCTGTATTTGGGCGTAGCATGGAGTCTGCGATTGATATTGGACAAGAACTCGGGTATATCAAATGTCCAAAAAATACGTTCATTGAACACAATGAGATCAACCGCCTTCCAGCCAACAAAGTGACCATCCTTTGTACTGGTAGTCAGGGTGAACCGATGGCAGCTCTTTCTCGTATTGCGAACGGTACACACCGCCAGATTTCAATTAATCCTGGAGACACAGTTGTGTTCTCATCTTCACCGATCCCAGGTAACAATATTAGCGTCAGTCGTACCATTAACCAGCTATACCGTGCTGGTGCTGAAGTCATTCATGGTTCACTGAATAACATTCATACATCTGGTCACGGTGGACAAGAAGAACAAAAGCTCATGCTCCGTTTAATCAAACCAAAGTTCTTTATGCCAATTCACGGTGAGTACCGTATGCAAAAAACGCATATTAAATTGGCGAATGATTGCGGAATTCCTGAGGAAAACTGCTTCATCATGGATAACGGTGAAGTTCTTGCACTAAAAGGTGACGAAGCAAGTGTCGCTGGCAAAATTCCATCAGGTAACGTATATATCGACGGTAGCGGTATTGGCGATATCGGCAACATCGTGTTAAGAGACCGCCGTATTCTATCAGAAGAAGGTCTTGTTATTGTTGTGGTCAGCATGGATATGAAAGAATTCAAAATTTCTGCTGGACCTGATTTGATCTCAAGAGGTTTTGTCTACATGAGAGAATCTGGGGACCTCATTAACGATGCACAAGATTTAATTTCAAAACATCTTGAAAAAGTAATGGAGCGCAAGACGACTCAATGGTCAGAAATTAAGAACGAAATTACTGATACACTTGCACCATTCCTTTATGAAAAAACAAGACGTCGTCCTATGATCTTACCGATCATTATGGAAGTATAAATCAGCAAAAAGAGACATGCCAATAGGCGATGTCTTTTTTTTGAATCCTTTTATCTGGAGATGAGGATTCGGATTGATTCTATTTTTCTGATTGAATTGGGAGATGCTGAAAGTTCTTGACATCAAACAATCCCTTTGTGGTCATTTTCACGTCAGGTATGACTGGAAGCGCCAAAAATGATAGCGTGAGGAATGGATTGAAGTCTAGGGCAAAGCCTGTCTCTTTTAATGCGTCATGAAGAACATGGAGACTCTCATTAACCGCATGTGCCGATTGGTCAGACAATAACCCAGAGATCGGCAATGGGAGTGTATGAAGAGCCTGTCCTTCATTCACAACGGTTAAACCGCCACCTGCCTCTTTTAATGTCTCGATTGCTTTAATGATGTCCTCGTCATTTGTACCGACTGCAATTAAGTTATGTGAATCATGTGCAACCGTTGTGGCAATGGCACCCTTTTTCAAACCGAAGCCACTGACAACCCCTATCCCAATTTCAGATAAACGTTGATGACGTTCGACAAGTACAATTTTTAATACATCTCGGTCTGTATCACTCGTGAATTGTCCCTCCATACTTGAAGGAGACACTTGTTCTAACTTTGTTTCGAGCTGATTCGGGATAATACGAATGACATTCATCGGCTGATGGTCCGATAAAGTTAGCGCTAGATCTTGCTTCTGTATATCCACGACATGTACAGATTGTAATAATGTAGAGCTAGGTGTCACCTTTTCTACAACTGGTAGATAGTCTCCATTTTGCGCGACTAGCTCTCCTGCAATAAATACACTTGTGATCTTCACTTGATCCAGGTCAGAAATCAACATGAAGTCAGCGTCAAATCCTGGTGCAATCGCTCCTTTTGTTTTGAGGCCAAAGCACTCCGCAGCATTTAAGCTGCCCATTTGATACGCTAAAAATGGATCTAATCCTTCTTTAATCGACATCCGCACTTGTTCGTCAATACTTCCTTGTGCCATTAGATCATCTAAATGTTTATCATCAGTACAAAAGAAAAATCGTCTTGCATTTTTCTCATTTACAGCTGGTAACACATTTTTGACGTTTTTGGCCACAGAGCCTTCTCTTAGCATGACGTACATGCCTCGTTTTACACGTTCAAGGGCTTCTTGAGCCGTTGTTACCTCATGATCTGTTTGAATATTCGCCGTCCTGTAAACGTTTATTAATCGGTCTGTTAAGCCTGCTAGATGCCCATCAATCAATTTGTTCTCGTTTTGTGCATCAAGTAGTTTCTGAACCATATCTTCTTCTGCGTGTTCAACCGCAACATAGTCCATCACTTCAGCTAGACCGAGCACTTCTTCCTCTTGATAGAGTGGTTTCAAATCTTTGGCTTTGAGTGTTGCACCTGATCGTTCAAAACTGACTGCCGGTACACAAGATGGCAGCATGAAGTATATATTTAAAGCAGCTTTTCTCGCTTCTTCCAACATAAAACGAATGCCAGTAACACCTGAAACATTGGCAATTTCATGTGGATCGGTGACGACACTTGTCACACCGTGAGGAACGACAGCCTTGGAAAATTCAGCAGGGGTCACCATAGATGACTCAATATGAACGTGACCATCAATAAAGCCAGGTACGAGCATTTGACCAGCAGCATCGATTTCACTATCTCCGTCGTACTCACCAATCCCTACAATTTTTCCATTTTCAATCGCGACATCAGCGTGTAACCATTCCTGGTTAAACACATCCATCACCTTCGCATGTTTGATTACTAAGGCTGCCTTTTTCCTTCTTGCAGCTACCTCAATTTGATGTCTGAAAAGCTCTTTATCCAAAGACTCTGCCTCCTCCTAGTAAACAATATAATGTTTCTTATCGTAAACGAATCTGTTAGCTCAGTCAATAAAATTAGGAGAAAAATGCCTCTATCAAAAGACTGTCTTTTATTTCTGAATAGTGGAAATTGAGAGAAAAAACACTCTTATGCGTGAAGGTGTTTTCTTTCTTTTTTTAGCCGTATTCCACCTCATTTTGTATGTGCCTTTCTCACTCGTTGTCCACCCGATGAGGACATGTTCATTTAAAAAAACACCCCACAACGGAGTGTTTAGTATTCGTTCTGCATTTCTCGTTTTTCAAAACGCCCAATATCGGCGACTGCGCCGATGACGATCAGTACGTCTTCTTTTTGAATCATTTCATCAGCTAACGGAGATACAATAATTTCCTTCCCGCGCTTAATCGCTACAATATTAATGCCGTATTTCGCCCTAATATCTAGATCGAGAAGGGTGTTACCAGCAAGTCTACTATTTGCGACGATTTCAATCAGACTGTACTCATCTGACAGCTCTAAATAATCTAACACATTATTCGAAATGATCTTATGTGCAATTCGTCTGCCCATATCTCTTTCTGGATGAACAATACGATCTGCTCCAATTTTGTTTAAAACCTTCTCATGGTAGTCATTATTGGCTTTCACTGTCACCATTTTAACGCCAAGTTCTTTCAGCATAATGGTTGTCAAAATACTAGCTTGTATATTCTCTCCAATCGCGACGATGACATGGTCAAAATTACGAATACCAAGGTTTTTCAACACAGATTCATCTGTCGAATCACCGATCACAGCATGCGATGCAATTTTTGCATATTCATTCACTCGGTCTTCATTCATATCCATTGCCATTACTTCAAGTCCTTCTTCGCTCAGCGCCTTGCAAATACTTCCGCCAAAGCGACCGAGACCAATGACTGCATATTCCTTTTTCATGTTAAGACTCCTTTTATCTCACTTACCCAGCATTGTACTACGGTTTGACCAATGAATCCATATGGGAGCGAATTTTTTTACAAAACGCTTCGCTTAAATAGCGATCTGCCCCCTTCTCTATTTCATGGCGATAATGATCTGGCGGCGCAACTTCTTTACTTTTTTGCTGGACTAGAAATGTCACACAGTCCTCATACGTGCGATCTCCTATTTTCACATCGACAAAAGCAGGTCTGTATGTGCGTTCGTTTACACCTTCTCGTTTATATAAATAACGGATGGCATCAAACGGCACTTCATATAAAACCCCTTCTGTTTCCCCACCATCTTCGACCATGTCGGCTCTTGATCCATCATGGCGTAATAATGTAAATCTCGTAGTAAACTGCTTTAATGTGCCACCACCGATGATTCTCTTGAAGTAATGGTCAACGTTCGCCAATTTAAACCTAGCATCATCCATGCAAGAACCATATGCAAAATAATAGAAGGTTGACGATTTACTTTGCCACAGCTTATATTCTTTCCAGCTGCCACTTTCAATCTGTTGCATCCCCTCTATCTTTGGCTTAGGCAATGTGAAAACGAGTGCTTTCTTTTGCCCCTGATCTGTCATCACATCAAGTGCCTGCTTGTCATACCCTTCCTCGACGAGAGAAATCCTATGCAGCGTATCAGACGACACCTCGTACAATTCACCATATACCATCCCATCCTCCTCTACCACACAGGCAGGAGTTCCATCACTTGTCACGTATAACTTCCCTTTTATCGAGGCTGATTTGGCTAATAACGTTCCCTCGTTCATATATTCCTTATGGTGCACTTCATGCCTTAGAAGTGTTCCATAGACAAAAATGGTTGCCATATCGAATCACGGCCTTTCATTTTATGCTCTACTTGTTTGGTATACAGGTAAATAAATACGGAAAACCGTTCCCTTTCCTAGCTCACTCGATACATCCATTCTTCCATGATGATCTTTTAATATCGTGGCACATATGGTTAAGCCAAGCCCTGTCCCGTCCTTTTTAGTAGAGAAGAATGGGTCATACATTTTTTGAATGTCCTGAGCAGACATTCCTTTTCCTTCATCTTGAATGGTGATTTTCCATTCATTTAACATTTTCTCAGTCGATATGTATATGTTGCCACCTTCTGGCATCGCTTCAATGGCATTTTTAATCAAATTAATGAATAGCTGTTTCATCTGGTTCGCATCTGCTAAAATGACGCCAACATCTTGCTTTTTAAATGGTTGCTTGATGTGAATATTAGCAAGCACTGCATTCGTATTTAATAAAGTGATGACCTGTTCTAACAATTCATGTAGCTGGACCTCTTCAAAATTCACTGATTGAGGCTTTGCTAATACAAGCAGTTCACTTAAAACAAAATCAATCCGTTTAATTTCGGAAAAAATGATGTCAAAGTAATCGGTTCTTTCAGGATATTGTGTTTTCATCAACTGTAAAAAACCATTCACCGAAGTCAGTGGATTTCTGACTTCATGTGCAATTCCCGCAGCAATTTGCCCTGCTAGTGCTAGCTTTTGTGATTGCATTTGTAACTGCTGATTGGATCTCTCAAGCTCTAATTTCGCCTGTTTTTGTTCCGTAATATCAGCAATTGTTCCAATACCACCAGTAAATTGGTGCTGCTCATTAAAATAGAGCTTATAATGTACGTCGCCCCACACCTTCTTCCCCTCTTTATGAAGAAGCTGGACCTCGACTCGTCCTTCGTCTTTATGCTCCTTTAAGACAGACAACAAATGTTGGATGACACGCTCTTCTCGATCAAAGTATTCGTTATACATTGTTCCAAGACATTCATCTATGTCATAACCCGTTATTTGTTTCCAAGCTTGATTTAAAAAGATGATTTCACCTTTCTCGTTTGTTTCGAAGACGATTTCTTGCAAGTTATCTGTAATTCGATTCAGCCGCTCTGTCAGTTCATGTGCTTCTTTTTCGCTTTGATTCAAATCTGATACAAGTAGATTTAAGCGGTCGATATACCCTGAGGTGTACCAAATCCCTGCTAATACAACGACGATAAAGGCTAGATCGAGCGGCCAGTTAATTTGATAGCCGCCTAGATAATAAAAGAAATCCCAGCTCACAATTAATATAAAGGCAAGCACAGATAATAAAATCCGTACTTGATATGTTTTGTTCAAATGATTCCACCTGCCGCCCTGAGATTCTTTGTCAATTGTACCATTTTAAACTTATTTTTTGAGGGCGTTCCGGCATTTTTAAGGAATTTTTTTCTTCCATTTCCACATAAAAAGGTCAAAATGATCGAAATAAAGCTTGTTCTCGGCACAAAATAAGAGAACAGGCGATATTCTTTTACTGTTAAACAAGCGCTTTTTGCAGCTCTTTGAGCAAAAGGACTGCCCCTTCCGTACTTAACGTGATTTGACCGTTACCATACACTTGATTCTCAGAAGATATTTCACCCGTCATGAGACAAGCACCTTGAGGCTGATATTTTTTCAAAACGAGTTGATCTCCATCTATAAAAAATTCCATACTTTCTTTTATTGGAATATCAAGCGCTTTTCTCAATTCGATGGGTAAGACAACTCGACCTAACTCATCCACTTTTCTTACGACTCCAATAGATTTCATTTTGTTCCCTCTTCCTTTCTTGAGCTCAAGATCAATTTGTTTTCACTAATTGATATAGCGTAGACGTAAGAGATTCTCATAAGGTTTCTGCCGCATAAAATTGTTTCATACTTGAGAAAATTTTATTGTGATTGTCAAAATGAGACTTGAATTTTACAGATTCATTTCAAGGTCGTCACACACCCCCACAAATGCCAACATTCCTCTGAACTTTTAAATGTAAAAATGTTTATCAGAGCAAAAATAGAGATTGGGTGAAAACATGTTTCAACATACTGAAATTGGAATTGACTTAGGAACAGCTAACATCTTGGTGTATAGTAAAAATAAAGGCATCATACTAAATGAACCGTCCGTTGTGGCAGTAGATACAGAAACAAAGACTGTTCTTGCAGTCGGATCAGAAGCGAAAGATATGATCGGTAAAACCCCTGGGAAAATTGTCGCAATACGCCCGATGAAAGATGGTGTCATTGCTGATTATGATATGACAACTGATTTACTTAAAAAAGTAATGAAAAAGGCTGGGAAAAATATCGGATTCACGTTTAGAAAGCCGACCGTCGTCGTATGTGCACCTTCTGGTTCAACAGCTGTGGAACGGCGTGCGATTAGCGATGCTGTGAAGAACTGTGGAGCAAAACAAGTGCATTTAATTGAAGAACCTGTAGCCGCTGCAATTGGAGCAGATCTACCGGTAGACGAGCCTGTCGCCAATGTCGTCGTTGATATCGGCGGAGGAACAACAGAAGTAGCGATCATTTCGTTTGGCGGTGTAGTCTCTTGCCATTCCATTCGAATCGGCGGAGATCAACTGGATGACGATATCATTACATTTGTGAGAAAGAAGTACAACCTGCTCATTGGAGAGCGCACAGCTGAGCAAGTGAAAATGGAGATTGGCTATGCCTTAATCGATCATGAACCTCAGTCATTAGAAGTGCGTGGACGTGATCTCGTAACAGGCCTTCCAAAAACCATCATGCTTGAATCAAATGAAATTCAAGGCGCGATGCGTGAATCTCTCCTTCACATTTTAGAGGCGATACGTGCCACTTTAGAAGACAGCCCACCAGAACTTAGTGGTGATATTGTAGACCGCGGGGTGATATTAACTGGCGGCGGAGCTTTATTAAATGGGATTCAAGAATGGCTCTCTCAAGAGATTGTCGTCCCTGTTCATATTGCAGCAAATCCACTGGAATCGGTTGCGATTGGAACAGGTCGTTCATTAGAAGTCATTGATAAATTACAAAAAACAATCAAATAAACTTCCTATTCCACTTCTTTTTTTATCATGTCGATCATATTGTGAGAAATGGATAAACGAGAAGGAGGAAGAACATGCTGCTTGATTTAGGAAAACGGGTCGTTGTGACTGTGATTTTGACTGGTATTATCTTAGGAGGTATGAGCCTGTCTTTTTCACATATGCCCCCATCTAACGCACAGCCTGCAAAACAATTGAATCGTTAAAAAAGTCGCGTGAATGCGGCTTTTTTATTTTGCCGAAACACGGCTCCTCTTTTTCTTTTCTGATTCAAATCTGATATGATGAACATGACTAAAGGAGGGGTTTGATGAGTTCATTTAATAAACAATTAGACCAATATGCAAAGCTGATTGTTGAGGTCGGTGTCAATATTCAAAAAGGACAAGAAGTGGTCGTATCTGCTTCTACTGAGTCTGTAGAGCTTGTTCGACTTGTCACAAAACACGCGTACGAACGCGGAGCAAAACATGTACATATTCGCTGGAATGATGGGATCGTGACTCGTTTAAAATATGAGCATGCGCCTGACGAGGTGTTCGAGCAATTCCCGGAGTGGGAAGCACAAATGATGGAGACCATCGCAAAACGTGGTGGCGCTTTTATTACCATCTTGTCAGAAAGCCCGGATCTCCTGAGTGGAATCGATTCAAAGAAAATCGCCTTACAGCAAAAAGCCGCGGGTTCTGCCCTTCAAACATATCGCCAATACGTTCAATCTGATAAAGTCGCTTGGACTGTTGTAGGCGCAGCGTCAAAAGATTGGGCGAAAAAGATCTTCCCTGACCATACAGACGAAGAAGCTGTCACTTTACTATGGGACCAAATTTTCAAAGTCACACGCGCAGATCTTGAAAACCCTGTTGACGCGTGGGATCAGCATGAAGAAACACTCAATGAAAAAGTAAATGTGCTTAATAAGCGTCACTACCTTAAGCTTCATTATCAAGCACCAGGCACTGACTTAACGATTGAGCTACCAGAACAGCATATTTGGGTAGGTGCTGGCAGTGTAAGCGAAAGAGGCGTGACTTTCATGGCAAATATGCCGACAGAAGAAGTCTTTACAGTGCCTAAAAAAGACGGTGTAAACGGAACTGTTTCTAGCACAAAGCCGCTTAGCTATGGTGGTAATATCATTGACGGTTTTACATTAACATTTGAAAACGGGCGTATTGTGGATGTCAAAGCGAAAGAAGGCGAAGACATTTTAAAAGCACTTGTTGAAACAGATGAAGGGTCTCATTATTTAGGTGAGGTTGCCCTCGTGCCTGATGATTCGCCAATCTCAAATTCGAACATTCTCTATTACAATACGCTTTATGATGAGAATGCATCAAACCACCTTGCGATCGGCAGCGGTTATGCGTTTAATATCGAAGGCGGAAAAGAAATGAATCGAGAAGAGTTAGACGCAGCTGGAGTAAACAATAGTATTACGCATGTTGATTTCATGATTGGTTCAAAGGAAATGAATATCGACGGCATTACAAAGGACGGTAAGCAGGAACCAATCTTCCGTCAAGGAAACTGGGCTTTCTAAATGAACATAAAAAAGCATCCATCTTTATATGGATGCTTTTCTTTTGATGATCAAAGCGTCCTTTGTCATCTTCGTGCGTTATCGGACATCCATCTACAAATGGAAGTCGGTTGTTCCTGATTTAAGCGTATAGCTCATTGAGTCTCTTTTGAATCTCTTGATCAGCTAAGAACGCATCATACGTCGTTTGTTTATCCACGATGCCATTTGGCGTAACTTCAATGATGCGATTCGCTACAGTTTCAACAAACTGATGGTCATGAGATGAGAAGAGCATCGCTCCTTTAAAACTCATCATACCATTATTCAAAGCTGTAATGGATTCAAGGTCTAAGTGGTTCGTTGGCTCATCTAACAGCAATACATTCGATCCAGACAGCATCATTTTCGATAGCATACAACGAACCTTTTCTCCACCTGATAAGACGCTTGCTTTTTTCTTTACTTCTTCCCCAGAGAAAAGCATGCGCCCTAAGAAGCCACGCAAGAAGCTTTCACTTTGATCATTCGGTGAATATTGACGTAACCAATCGACAAGATCGAGATCGACACCTTCAAAATATTCACTATTGTCTTTCGGGAAGAAGGCTTGTGACGTCGTCACGCCCCATTTGAACGTCCCGCTATCTGGCTCCATTTCACCAGCAAGAATTTTAAACAAAGTAGAAACAGCAAGCTCATTACGGCTCAGAAGTGCAATTTTGTCTTCACGGTTCATCATAAAGCTGACGTTATCAAGTACCTTAACCCCGTCAATTGTTTTTGATAAACCTTCTACTTGCAACACATCATTCCCGATTTCACGCTCTGGTGAAAAATGAACATAAGGGTATTTACGAGAAGATGGTTTAATGTCATCTAATGAAATTTTATCAAGTAATTTCTTTCTAGAAGTCGCTTGCTTCGATTTAGAAGCATTCGCACTAAATCTAGCAACGAATTCTTGTAATTGCTTAATTTGTTCTTCTTTTTTCTTATTCGCATCTTGGCTTAGTTTCAACGCTAACTGGCTGGACTCATACCAGAAATCGTAGTTACCAACATACACTTGAATTTTTCCGAAATCAAGGTCTGCGATATGTGTACATACTTTATTTAAGAAGTGACGATCATGCGAAACGACGATCACTGTATTCTCAAAGTTAATTAAGAATTCTTCCAGCCACTGAATCGCTTGTAAGTCCAAGTGGTTTGTTGGCTCATCTAGAAGAAGGACATCAGGTTTACCGAATAAAGCTTGGGCTAATAGGACTTTTACCTTTTCAGAACCGCCAAGCTCAGACATTTTCTTCGTTTGAAGGCTCTCTGGGATGCCAAGACCTTTCAAGAGAATGGCCGCTTCACTTTCAGCTTCCCATCCGTTTAACTCAGCAAATTCACCTTCAAGCTCTGCGGCACGGATCCCGTCCTCATCGGAGAAATCAGGCTTCATATAGATCGCGTCTTTTTCTTGCATCACATCATATAGACGTTTGTGCCCCATGATGACAACCTTTAACACTTCAAATTCTTCGTATTCAAAGTGGTTCTGTTTTAAAATTGCTAATCGCTCTCCTGGACTCATATGAACATCACCAGTTTGAGCCTCAATTTCTCCAGAAAGAATCTTTAAAAACGTTGATTTACCAGCTCCATTGGCACCAATCAATCCGTAACAGTTGCCAGGTGTGAACTTAATATTTACTTCTTCAAATAGTTTACGATCGGCAAAACGCAAACTAACATTATTTACTGCAATCATTTATTAATCCTCCATCACTCATTCATCATTATGAAGTATATCATGAATATCGATCGATAGAAACGTCTCTCTCCTAGAACAAAGGCTTTTTGTTGAATATGATATAATATAAAGAATGTTATGGTGAAGGAGTTCGTATATTTTGAGATTGCTGACACTGATGGAATACTGTTTATTGATTTTCTTTATGGGGATTTTTTTATCTTCCACAGGCTTTACAGCGAAAGACTTCGGTCTTTACATTGGACTAGTATTCATCTATACAATGGTCCACATCTATTCTAAACGTTTTGTACAAAAGCGCGGGTTAGAGCATCTGAAGGTCGGTTTGTTTCGTTCTGTATTAGCGATTACCGGATCTGTGTTTGCCTCTGTCCTAGCCATTGTACTCATTGTTACAATGCTCTCACAAAATTAAAAACGACCCTTCTAAAAGGGTCGTTCGTTTAAGCACCCTTTCAATGGAGAGGGTGAATTTATTGTGTTTGCCGAATGTCGCCAAATGGGAAGAAAACAAATTCTGATGTTCCAACGATACGGTCTTTTTCGATGAGACCTAACCCATTACGGCTATCCATAGAATTGAGCCTGTTATCGCCCATGACAAAGTAACTGTTGTCTGGAATGTTGACTGGACCGAAATCTCCCGTTAAATGCACCTCATACTCTTTGGCATGCACCTTGTTTTCTTTTAAGTAAGGCTCATCTACTTTTTTACCATTAATGTATAGCGTGTCATCTTTCATTTCAATCGTGTCTCCTGGAAGGCCGATCAATCGTTTGACGTAATGAATTTTTTCACCATCTTTGCCATTGATAATCACAATGTCACCACGTTTGACACCACCGAGATAGTTAATGGTTTTGTTTACAAACAGCTTTTCTCCATCATGAAGCGTTGGCTCCATCGACTCTCCCTCTACTACGTATGGCTCAAAAATAAACGTACGGATGAGCCAAACAAGCGCAAGCGCAATTAAAATGGCTTTCACCCATTCAAACAGTGAGCTCTTCTTCTTTTGATTGGCTTGCTTCGTATCAGATTGAATGTCATTTTCGTTTGGTTTGTTATCCTCGTTCAAAATACGGCTTCCTCCTAAGACTTTCTGCTAAAAGACTTGTTTCGTGAATTGAATAACTTTACTTTATCATATGTCAATGAAAAATTCATAAAACAACAACCTATTTAGCTATTTTTTCCTAATTCACACCTATTGAAACAAAAAGAAGCACCGTTTTTCACGATGCTTCTAATTTATATTATGCGTCTTGTTTGACTGGTTTTTTCAGAATACCGAGTAAGATCGCTGTCACAAGAGCACCAATTAAGATGCTGAGGATATACATCATTGGATGATTTGTTACCCAGAACACGAATAATCCACCATGTGGTGCAGGAAGTGTCACTCTAAAGAATTCTGTTAATCCACCGGCAACTGCCGCTCCAATAACAGCTGAAGGGATCACGCGTAGTGGATCTGCCGCTGCAAACGGGATCGCCCCTTCCGTAATAAAGGCAGCTCCCATGAAGTAACATGTAACACCTGCTTCACGGTCACGTTTAGAAAACTTATTTCTGAAAATCGTTGTAGCAAGCGCAATACCAAGTGGTGGGACCATTCCACCTGCCATAATAGCAGCATGCGGTGCAAAGTTGCCAGCAGCAATCATTGCAATACCAAATGTGTAAGCGGCTTTGTTAATTGGTCCACCCATATCAATTGCCATCATTCCAGCTAAAATAATGCCCATTAACACAAGGTTACCAGTACCAAGTGATTCAAGCCAGTGTGTTAATCCGTCCATCGCCATTTTGACTGGCGTATTGACAACATAATGCATGATAATCCCTGTAAAGAAGATACCAAACAATGGATACAATAGAACCGGTTTAAGTCCATCAAGTGACTGCGGGATAAATGTAAATACTCTTTTCAATAGCACGACGATGTAACCAGCAAGGAAACCAGCAATCAGTCCGCCTAAGAATCCTGCACCAGCAGATGTGGCCATAAATCCACCGACCATCCCTGGAGCAAAACCTGGACGATCTGCAATACTCATCGCGATAAATCCAGCTAATACAGCAACGATTAAGGCAAGTGCATTATCTCCACCTATTCCTTTTAATACAGCTGCAAATTCATTGAATGAAGGATCCTTAGGATCAGCTGAGTTAATGCCCCAGAAGAACGAAATCGCAACGAGGATACCGCCCCCGACAACAAACGGAAGCATGTTGCTTACACCGCTCATTAAGTGTTTATAGAATCCGCCTAAGCCATTACTTGATGATTCCTCTTGGTTTTTCGAAGCACTACCACCAGATCCTTTATAAATCGGTGCGTCTTGATTCATCGCTTTTTCGATTAACTCTTGTGGGCGACGAATTCCAGCTGTAACAGGAACTTCAATGACGTGTTTGCCTTTAAAACGTTCCATTTCTACTTGCTTGTCAGCAGCAACAATGATGGCTGGTGCTTCTTCGATTTCTTTCGCTGTCAAGGCATGCTTAATTCCGCTAGAGCCGTTTGTCTCAACTTTGATGTCTACGCCCATTTCTTTTGCTTTTTCTTTCAGCGCGTCTGCTGCCATAAATGTATGGGCAATTCCTGTTGGACAAGCAGTGACTGCTAATATTTTAGCAGGCTTTCCTTCTTCCACTGAATCTTCTTTCGCTTCCTCTTCTTCATCGTCGTCTTTATCATGTGTGTTAATGATGTCGATGATTTCATCTTCTGTTGCCGCTTCAAGTAGCTGTTTTCTAATTTCTTCACGCATGAGAAGTGTTGAAAGACGAGAAAGAGCTTCTAAATGCGTA
Source organism: Bacillus sp. 179-C3.3 HS (assembly GCF_047229225.1). Classification (NCBI taxonomy): domain Bacteria; kingdom Bacillati; phylum Bacillota; class Bacilli; order Caryophanales; family Bacillaceae; genus Bacillus; species Bacillus sp. 179-C3.3 HS. Next base: position 114,177 of record NZ_JBFEFT010000002.1, read on the forward strand.
TTGTTCGCGCCTTCAGTTGCTGCAATCATAAAGACGAGATGACTTGGCTGTCCATCAAGTGATTTATAATCTACGCCAGCAGTTGAACGACCGAATGCAATGGCAGGATCCTTTACACTCGTTGTTTTGGCATGAGGGATGGCGATTCCTTCACCAATACCAGTAGAGCTCTGTTTTTCACGATTGATAACAGCCTCTTTATATCCTTCTTTATCATTTAACTTGCCAGCATGGTCTAAGACAGTTACTAGCTCTTCAATAACTGCTTCTTTTTGCTGACTTTCTAATTGAAGCTTAATTGTATGCTTCGTTAGTAGTTCTGTGATTTTCATGATGACTCCTCCTTTAAATGCGTGTGACTTTCACTTGTGGCAATAGTGTGTCGACAAGCTCTTTTGTTCCAAGCTCCTCCGAGAATGCGGTAGCGCTTCCTGACGTCACGCCAAGCTTAAATGATTCTTCAATGGAAAGGCCTTTGGTTACACCTGCTAGAAATCCTGCAACGACTGAATCTCCTGCACCTACCGAATTGACGAGCGTTCCCTTTGGCACATTTGACTGAAAAATACCCTCTTTACTAAATAAAAGGGCTCCGTCTCCCGCCATGGACACAATGACATGCACAGCACCTTGTTCTAACAATTTCTTCCCATAAGGGATCGCTTCTTCTGCTGATGAAATACTTGTCCCAAACATGTCACCTAACTCGTGATGGTTTGGTTTCATCAAGAACGGTTTCATCTCAGCTGCTTTTTTTAAGGCTTCACCTGAAATATCAAGCACTACTCCGACACCTTTTTGCTGACAAACCTCCGCAATCCGCTCATATGTGTTATGAGGCAATGATGAAGGGATACTGCCTGCTAATACAACAACATCTCCTTCATTCAATGAATGAAATTGGGATAGAAACGATTCAAATTGAGCTTCAGTAATACTTGGACCAAGCCCATTAATTTCTGTTTCTTCTCCTGTTTTTAATTTCACATTAATGCGTGTATCTTCTGACACCTCATGAAAAGATGTTTGTAGTTGCTCGTTTTGTAAAAAGTCTTGAATATATTTACCAGTAAATCCGCCAATAAATCCAAGTGCTTTTGATTCAATTCCGTGACGTTTTAGAAGTCTTGAAACGTTGATCCCTTTACCACCTGGATATTTTTTGTCATAAGCTGAACGATTCAAGCCTCCGACAGCAAAATCCTCCACATGGACGATGTAATCAACAGATGGGTTGAGCGTAACTGTATAAATCATGTTTTCACTACCTTTATAACCGTTTTTTCATGGTAATTATCGAATGAATCCTCTTTCGCGTCGTTTGTGATAATGGTTGCTTCCTCTAAACTAGCAAAGGTCGAAAACGATATTTCACCAAACTTTGAGGCATCTGATAAGATATAGGTTTTTTTCGCCTGTTTCATGGCTCTATTTTTCATGAGCGCTTCCTCTGGATCAGGTGTTGTAAAACCTGCCTCGGGATGAATGCCGTTCGTCCCAACAAAGCTCTTGTCAAAACGGTAATGTTGCATTGCCGTTAAAGCTGCGGCCCCCACCATGGCTCCTGTTCGATTCTTCACTGATCCGCCTATCAGGTAAAAAGAAATGTCTTTTCTCATGAGTGCTTCAATGTGCATGACACCGTTTGTCACTACGACAATATCTAAATCTGGATGGATAAATTCAATCATTTGCTGTGTGGTCGTACCAGCATCTAAATAAATGCAATCACCTTGTTTTAAAAGTGAGGCAGCTGCTTGTGCAATCAATGACTTTTCATGAAGGTTTTTGGCAGATTTCTCAAAGACGTCGGGTTCAAGACGAATACCCGATATTTTGGCTGCTCCCCCATGAACTCTTTTGAGAAAACCTTTTTCTTCGAGGGCTGACAAATCCCTTCTAATTGTAGACTCTGATGCATTTGTCATAATCGTTAAGTCCTGTATTTTTATGACATCATGTTCTTCTAAATAATCAATGATGAGTTGATGTCTTTCTGGTGTTAACATTGAAAACACCCCCTTTTGAAAACGTATTCATTTCGCGCGCACCTTTATTGTAATCGCTTTTTTCAACATTATCAAGACAAAATGATCAAATACATTCAATAACTATCAAATTCTTTCACAATGGTCATCTTACCTTTATATGTACCATTTGTAAACTGAAAAATATGTGACAGTAAGATAAAAGTCATGATATTAGGATTGCAATCATTTTTTATTTCATTCAATCGAACGAAAAAAGCCGTTATGCAAATTGCATAACGGTTTTAATTTGTAGTCAATGGCAGTTGGCACCGGAGTACGGCGGGACGAAAAAGCAAAGGCTTGCCTTCACATTCCCAACACTATTCATACCTAAGAGAGTCAATTGGATCAAGTCTTGCTGCCTTATTTGCAGGAATGAGTCCAAATACAATACCAATCAGCATACTAAATAGGACGCCACCTAACACGACCTGCCACGACACAAGAGATGGCCAACCTGCAATAAGTGAGACAAGTGATGCCCCTCCTAAGCCGAATACGATACCAATGAATCCACCAATGAGTGTTAAAACGACAGATTCAATTAAAAATTGGACAAGTATTTGTGATCTTGTTGCACCGAGTGCTTTTCTAATCCCGATTTCTCTCGTCCTCTCAGTTACAGAAACGAGCATTATATTCATGACACCGATGCCACCGACAAGCAGTGAGATGCCTGCAATAGAACCAATGATCGTTGTCATGACAGACGTGACTTGACCAATACCTGCAGCGATTTCTTCCATATTCATTATTTCATAGGCATCTTCCGTATGATGAGATTCATTTAAACGTGTAGCTGCGGTATTCCCTACTTCCTTCATTTGGTCCGTATTCGACACTTGAATCGACATTTTGTCGTATTCATTTATACCAAATGTGGAAGTGAGTAAAGCAAACGGGACATAGATTTCATTCATATCAAATGAAAGAATTCCTTCCTGTTTGGCTAACACACCGATCACTTCGACTGGCTGTCCATTCATCCAAATCATTTGACCTAATGCTTCCTGTCCGTTAAAAAGTTCTTCCTTCAATGTTTCTGAAATAATGGCGGCTCTTCTACCGCTCCTAAAATCAATATCTCGTAAATCTCGGCCTTCTGCTATTTGTAATGAATGTACATTCGTATACCCTTCGTTGATGCCATTAACAGTCGCATCAACTGTCGTATCCCGAAATCTCAACTGCATTCCTTGTGTTGTCGAGGAAGCCACTTGTTTTACTCCGTTGATTGTTTTGATGTTCTGTATATCTTCTTCAGTAAATGAGGCTTCAAATAATGCGTTAGGATTCTCATTCAATTCTTCATCAGAAGGTGTGTACATCATTTCAATTGTGTGATTCGGACCAGCAATTGATTGTTTTAGCATTTGCTCCCCGCCCTGACCGATGGCGACGACTGCAATCACTGACCCAACACCAATAATAATACCTAACATCGTTAAAACAGAACGTAATTTATGAGCTAAGACAGAGTTAAGTGCAATTTTGATATTTTCAAAGAGTTTCATTCAAAGCGTCCCCTTGTGTCAATCGATCTTCAACGAGATGACCATCTTTGACCATGACTATTCGATTGGTGCATGCTGCAATTTCTTCCTCATGGGTGACGAGAATAACCGTGGTTCCTTCCTCATTTAGCTGTGTAAACTGTTCCATAATGGAGAAGCTTGTTTTTGAGTCAAGAGCGCCTGTCGGTTCATCCGCTAAGATAAGCTGAGGCTGATTGACAATGGCTCGAGCAATGGCTACCCTTTGCTTTTGACCTCCTGATAATTCATTTGGCATATGATTCATTCGATCAGCCAAGCCGACTTTTTCAAGTGCATGTTCCGCGCGTTCTTTTCTTTCCTTTTGACTAATACCAGAATATATCATCGGAAGTTCGACATTTTTCCTTGCATTTAATCTCGGCAGTAGATGAAATTGCTGAAAGACAAATCCGATGGATTGATTTCGAATGGCTGCGAGTTCTTGATCCTTTGCCATTGACAGATCTTTTCCATGAAAAAGGAATTGTCCAGAGGTTGCGCGATCTAAACAGCCAATGATATTCATTAGTGTCGACTTCCCAGAGCCAGATGGTCCCATAATCGACACATATTCACCCTTTGCAATCACAAGATCAATCTCTTTTAAGACATGAAATGTTTCTTGTGCTACTTCGTAGCTTTTTGTGACGTTTGAAAGCTGAATCATTCAGCATTCACTTCCATTCCGTCATACATATCATCTGTTGGATTTGCGATCACCTGATCGTCTACAGTCAATCCTTTAGTCACCTCAAGATCATGACCTGACGTTTCTCCTATCTCTACCTTCACTTTCTTCAATTCATTCTTTTGAACAACATACACGTACTGTTCACCGTCTTCTTTTTTGACTGCTGTGTTAGGTATGGTTTGTGCTTGCCGCTTATCAGTTTCAATTTCCATGATCATCTTAAAGCCTGGTTTTGCTTCTGGTTTCTTTCCCTTTATTTCAATTTCAACTGGGTATTGAACGGTTTGCTCCGTATTTGGTTCAGCTGATGTACTCGCAGGAACAGTCCCCACTTTCTTGACAACTCCCTGCCAGCTCTTCCCCCGAATGACATCAGATGTGACCTTTACTTTTTGTTTCTTCTTCACATTCATGGCGTCATACTCAGAGATGAATCCTCGTACGATCATTTTTTTCTCATTGCCAATGTGGATGAGGGGTTGCCTGTCTTCTACTTTCCCTTCAACAGCTTCTTGATCAACGGAAATCACGGTTCCATCGATTTTACTATGTATCGTTAAATCTTCAATCTGCCCCTTCACTTTTTCTTGATTGAGCTCGGCTTGTTTTTGTTCTAATTCAGCAGCTTTCAATTCTAATTCAATTTGGTCCTTCTCATTTTTGAGTGAACCATCTGCCTTTGTTTGATCTAATTCGCTAAGTCTATTTCGCAATTGTTCCAGTTTTAGTGCACTCAATTCATTTGCTAAAGCCTGCTGCTGCTCTTCAAGTTGCAATTCTTTATTTTCATATGTGAATAATGCAGTGCCGGCTTTCACCTTTTGACCTTCTTTTACAGAGATCTGATCCAGCTCCCCTTTTCCCTCTTCTACATAAATAAATTGTTCCTCGGAGAAAGAATGGGTTCCTGGTGTCATGACAGTAGATGTCATTTCTTTTGTTTTCAGTTTGACTGTTTTATAAGTGGTTGTAGAAGCAGGTTTTGATTGGTTTTTCGCAATGTTAAACCCAATAAATAAACCTATGGCGATAATGAAAATAGAACCGATGATGATTTTCTTTTTCATAAATACAAACTACCCCCAGATCACAATTGTCGCTCCTAAGTATTGTAAGATTAACGAAAACAAATAGAATATTCCTACTACAATCCAAGAAGCTCTAGTCGACATTCGGCCGACATATTGAAATAAAAAGCCTGTTAACACAAGACCCCAAATAACAAAAATATCAATACTGGCTAGAACGGAATGCCATTGTGTGGGCACATCAATGAGTGCATTTAAAGAAGTAACCATCGTATCTTTTGGCAGATCAAAAATGATGATTGCAAGTTGTGAAATGATGGTTCCGATCAATGTGATCGGTGTAATGAACAGGATGGCAGAAAAGAGCTGCAGAAACGATGCGTCTCCTTTTGCTATGAATACGACAAGCTTATAAATCGCGGCACTAATCGCAGCCCCTAAGATCGAGCCAATCAATCCAAACAGATATATAAATGGGATAAAATTCCCTATATCCTTCCACTCAGATTCATCCACCCGCCCTGTCAAATAAATGATAATGACTGATAAGACTAGTGAAAAAGCACAAAGGTCGCCATATGACGGGATATTCCCATACTCTTTTTAAATGCATTCTTGGATGTGTGATGACGCCCAGAATCGAGGGCTGTTTACTATGTTCTTGCATCAAAATACCTTCCTCTCAAGCATAAGCTATTCAATTATTAAAAGACTATCATTCTTTCTATTTTATCAAAAGTTTTCCAATAAGGAAGTCATCTTTTTAAATTTCTTATGTTGATTGAATCATGCCCGTATCTATTATTCTATTTTCGTGATCTATCTTATCCAAATTGGGCTATAAATTGAGCATATTCATATGAAAAATCGCGTTTTATTTCTTAAAAAACATGTTATATCGTAAACATCCTGCCATTCGGAATAAATATCCTTTTGCAAATGAAATTTCATTAGATACAACAATTTTTTGTTAAAATCATCCTAGTAATACAGGTGAATCCCGACTTCATAGGACGAACACGGAGTCTTTTATAGAACAAATAAGTCTTTAGTATCAATACTTTCATATTAAAAAAATAAAAATAAAGGGATTTTACTTGATCAAATGTTATTTTTTCATATAATGTAAAATAGAGGTAGGTTAAATGATAGTGGAAATGGAGTCAAGTGAATGTTAAGAGAACAATTGAAAAAGCAATTGATTTTACTTTATGAAAAAGAACAAGAAGCATGGCAATACTTTCGAAAGGAAAGGGAACTGATTTACCATGAACTCAAATTACTTGATATGAAAGAAAGTAGACCTTCTAATGACAAAATATACTACGCAGCTAGATGTGTAGATATTATTAAAGAAAAAAAAGGAAGCATTGTGAGTACAAAAGAATTAAAAGATCAACTTCAAGCGCAAACCGATTTCAATGTGAGACGAATTAGTGAGTTATACGAACTCATTCAACAACTCGATCCTCACATTTCTAAAGCACGTAGGGGATGTTTTATTTACGAAGATCACTCCAAGGTACCCCTCCAAGTTTTTCACACATAAAAAATTTGGTTACAGCCACAAGGCCATAACCAAATCTTCTAATATCTATTATCCTCCACTTACAGGAGGTATGAGTGCGACCGTATCCCCGCTACGCACTCCATCATTATGATTCGTATATGTTTCATTGATCGCAACCATTACATGAGTTGTATCAACACCATATACCTCCTGTAATTCATTTTTAATCTCATCAACCGTTGTTTTCTCTTTTTGAATAACAATTTGTTGTTTACCGGCCTTCTCTGCAAGGCCGGCGAACAATAACACGTTAATCATGCTGAACACCATCCTTTTTAACATGCAATTGCATCTGACTTGGCTTTCCTTCTGGATAAGGCGTCGTTTCACGCTGATCGCCAATCCATGCCTCTCCATCCTCCCAGTGCTCCTTTTTCCAAATTGGAACTAGTTCCTTGATTCGTTCAATGGCATATTCATTGGCTTCATAAGCAGCCTTCCTATGTGGTGATGAAACAGCAATCACAACAGCAATATCAGAGATTTCAAGTGTCCCAATACGGTGAACAATGGCCACTTCCGTATCAACCCATTGATCTTTTATTTCTTGTCCAATTTGCCATAACATCTTTTCAGCCATTGGGATGTATGCTTCATACGCTAACCGCAATGTTTTTTTGCCTTTCGTCCACTCTCTCACCGTTCCGATAAACGTTGTAATGGCCCCTGCATTTCTTCTTGTCACATGTTGAATCAATTGATTGACGTCAATCGGTTCCTTTGTTACTTTAAACAAATCATTCATCCGCTCACCCCCTCTTCAATAAGTGAAAAGCAAATTCAGTTCCGTGGTTTTCAAAAGCTGAAAAAATAGGAAATGGATAATTCTCGGTCAATTGAATTTTTTCTGAAAAATAAATCGCCGCTTGTATATGAGAAAGGCCTGAAAGATCCATAAGCTCCTGCTCATTCTTCACACAAATGATTTTTTTGTACGGCGCATGTTTATAGCCTTCTATGATAACCGCATCTACTGGAAGATGCACACAAATCCCGAGTAACTGCTCTAACGTCACCTGTTGCATGGAAAAATGAAACTCTCCTTCTCCCTCTACACCTGCCGCAAATGCGCCTGCTTGAACGTAACGATCGGTGTCTTTCTCTTTCATGACACGATCTGGTTTTCCGCCATGACCATGATGTTTAAAACAGCCAAGCTTCAGGTTTTCACGATCAGCCATTTGGCACAATTTTTCAATCAGTGTGGTTTTTCCGCTGTTTTGATAACCTACTACTTGCAAGATATTTAGTTGATCGGCCAGCATGGAGAGCCCCCGCTTTCTTGCTGAAACAACAATACATGAACCTGATCTCCCGCTTTGAACCCTCTTGTTCCACCAGGCAAAACAATGAAGCAGTTCGCATCAGCAATGGAGGTCACTGCACTTGATTTATCAAGGCCTGTCGGTGTCACACTCAATTGGCTGCCAGTGAACTGGATGGTCGCTCTTACAAATCTGTTGAAAGGGTTTGCTTTTGGAAAATCATGAGTGAGTTTTGCCTCAGCAACAGTTGGGAATGGATTCTCATTTAAGCACCATGTATAGATCATCGGTTTGACAAATAACTCAAAACCGACAAAACAAGCCGCTGGATTTCCAGACAATCCATACAACAATTGGCCAGTTGGTAACGCAGCAACGGTTGTCACACTGCCAGGACGCATGGCGACTTTATTAAACAAGACGGTCGCACCAAGCTTTTCATATATCGCAGGTAGAAAGTCAAAATCCCCCACCGACACACCGCCTGTTGTGACCAACATATCGACCTTATCCACTGCCGATTTGACAGCTTCATAGCTTTGATTGAAATCATCGGATACACCGCCTAGATCTAGCGGCTCTCCTCCTGCTTTTACAATCTGGGCGTAAACCATACTGAGATTACTATTTCTAATTTTACCGTCCACCACCGGATCACTTACTTGCAGAAGCTCCGTACCGGTAGATATGATGCCGATCACCGGCTTTTTCACAACTGGTACAACCGCATATCCGAACGTCGCCAATATGGCAATAACACCTGGGGTTACTTTCGTTCCTTTTTTCACCATGACGGTTCCTTTGACAGTCTCTTCTCCTTGGCGAGAAATATGATCCCCTTGATGAAGCCGCCTTTTTATCGACATAAAAGGTCTCCCGTCTTTTTCAAACGTTTTTGTCAATTCAATCATAATGACAACATTCGCTCCATCTGGAATCTTTGCTCCTGTCATGATTCGAACCGCTTGAGATGGACCAACGGTTTTCTTTGACACAAGCCCAGCTCCAATATGATCAATGACTTCAAACTCTTTCGGTTGTTCATTTGTCGCTTCTTTCGTATCTTCTGCCCGAAGTGCAAATCCATCATAAGGAGAACGATCAAAAGCAGGAACGTCGTGGTCTGCCAATATATCTTCTGCAATAAACCGGTCCAGACTCTCCTTCAGAGGGACCCATTCTATTTCTCCGTGCTTTTTAAATTGGTGGACTTTATTGATTGCCTCTTCTACCGGAATTGGCTGTCGTCGTTTCATGAACATCTCACTCCTATAGCCCTAGTAGCCTTGCTAGTATTGAATTTGCTACTTTTTCATCATTTGTTCCATGAATTAATGCACGTCCTCCTTTGAAAATGACCACACGGTAATCTTCATAGCGAATATGCATTAAAAAGTCGTTTGTCTCCACTTCACATGTGGATGACAGCTGCTCTTTCATGCTTTGAAATGAAAGGTTTACTAAATCTTTTGACACGACTTGAACGGTATCTCTCCCGCAAAGGACCGTTGTTTTTTTACGTTTGTCATGTACATAAGGATAGGTTCTTTTTGTTCCACACGTTGGACAGTCCTGTCGCTTTATAGAATGGACATCCATTTTAAATGACGTCGACTGCCATAAGTCAAAGGTGACAAACTTCCGCTCGATCTGCTCTCTATGCCCTGTTAAATATTTTAATGCCTCTGTTTGCTGAAAAGCAGACACCAGTTGCACAGCAGGTGAAATAATACCCGCTGTATCACATGTCATGCCGCCGACAGGCATGCTTGAGAATACGCATGATAAACACGGCGTTTCATTTGGTAATATCACCATATACATTCCTTGACTGCTCACACAAGCACCATAGACCCACGGTGTATTCGTTTCTAATGACAAATCGTTCATGATCATTCTTGTCTCAAAATTATCCGTCGCATCAAGAACGATATCAGCTTGTTGAAATAACGGTCTTAATAGATCAGCACCTCCATCCTCAATCAACGCATGTATCGTCACTTCACGATTAATGTCTAAAAGACGTTTCTTTGCCGCCATCGCTTTTGGTACATGTGCCATGGCATCATTTTCAGTATATAGTTGTTGGCGCTGTAAATTGGAGTATTCTACATAATCACGGTCCACAATGGTCAACGTACCCACGCCAGACCTGACAAGTCCTTCAGCAGAAGCCGTTCCTAGCGCACCAGCTCCGACAATAAGGACATGGCTATCAGCCAAAGCGCGCTGGCCTTTTTCTCCTATTGGAGAAAACAAGATTTGTCTTGAATATCGCTCTTGCAATGTGGTTCTCCCCTCATCGTTTTTATGTATCATATCATATCGTTTTCAAGTAAATCGCTTCTTCTATTGATATTATGAAATTCATTTGGCGACACGTCCAGTTCTTCTTCTGACACGATATGGACTTGTAGCTTTTGAAGGAGATTGATCATCGCAAGTTGATTTTCTTCTAAACACTCTTTCATAAACAGAAGTGAGCGGCGGTGATATAAGGCAAAAAGAGGCTGTAACCTTCCTTCTATTTGCGGGACAACGGCGTCTACTTGCGGCGAACAATACGTGACTAACATTTGTGCTGTCTCTTTTCGTATGAAGGGCATATCACACGCCGTCACCAAATACCAATCCGCCTGTTTCTTTTGCATGGCTGTATAGATCCCGGCAAGCGGTCCGCGTCCACGAACATGTTCATCATCTAACCACACATCTTGTTCACCCCTTGCTTGGAAAAAAGAAATAAGTGATGGATGGCTGATAATCATGACTTGATCACCTACCATCTGTTCCTTTACATGGACATATAGCGGTTTCCCTTTATACGTGTAGCTTGCCTTTGGCTCTCCAAAACGCCTCGATGCGCCTCCTGCTAAAATGACATGGATGATGTTCACATGAGCCCCTCCTCTTATCTGTTTGTTCTAATCACGCTTGTTTCGCATATTTTATTGGTAACATGAATAAGGAGGGTCAACCGATGAATCGACACCACGCTTCTCCCCTATTCCATGATCTATCTCAAGAAAATTTATACTTAAAAGCTGAATCTGCCAAGTATCAAAGAATCATCTCTGATTTTCAGTCCACGTATACGTATCAGAAAAACAAAAAGGTAACTCAAGAATATCATGAGATGAAACGTGATTTCATTCAATTGAAACACCAACTAGACAAGATGACGAGTAACCAAGAAGAAGCCACCTCTAAAATAGAGGCTCTTTCTGATAGTAAATCAGCATTATTACATAAAATCGTCCTACTCCATGAGATGCTACAAAACGAAACGTATCAAAGAAAAAAAGAAATTGAACAAAAGCAGCGACTTCATCTAAAAACAATAAAATACAAGGAAATCGCCAAACAAATAAAAAACCAATTAACCAAAGAGGAGGAAAATGGGGAAACATTATCATCACTTGTTGAACACCTTCAACAAACACTAGCTGAAAAAAAGACAGAGCTTCATTTATTACAAGAAGGCGTTGAACATCTACAGCACCGTTTTTATGAAACTCAAGAAAAACTACTACAAATTGAAAAAGCGAAAGAAACCATCTTTTTCGAAACCCTTACAAGCTATCAGAAACAGTTGGCAGAAAGTGAAGAATGGATTGCATCTCATTTCGCTGATATTGACCAGTCATCCGAAAGAAGCATCCAACCATTCACACAAGACCGCATCTTGCAAACAACGGAAGACATTGCACCTATTTTGAAAAAGTTACACGAACAAGTGCAGACACTCCAATCACAAATTGATACAGCACAGCGGAATGGAGAGGTGATGACTGTCAAAATTGATGGTTTTAAAAAGCAACGTGATGACATGCCAAAAGAGCGCCAATTTGTGTATACAGTCGACCATAAAAAATGACTTTGAAGGAATAAAAAAACTGCTGGTTCTTACACCCAGCAGTTTCTTTTTTATTCATCTTCTGTTTGAATGTCGCCTTCTAAAATATACTGTCCACGATAAGGTTTTTTCACTTCTGGGTACATTTTAATTAAGCTTTGCATGAACGTTGTCATGTTTGGGATTTCAAGTCCGCTCTCTTTTTCGATCTCTTTTTGAAGCTCTGAGCTCTTGATCGCCGCATTATGACGCTTTAATGTTTTGATCGCTGCTTCACGAAGCTTAGCTGCCTTTGAACCAGGTCGAGCTGTTCCTCTTCTACGTCTTGTAGACCCATCAGGGATACCGACAGGCGCACCGTTTAATTGACCTGTTCCGAGTGATGACGTCATTGTTGATTGAGTTTGTGGCTGTTGATAGCTTCTCATTTCTTGAGCCGCTAGTTCAGCTAAAACAGGCAATGAGTCTGTCTTTCTTTCAGAACGTATTTCTTTTTTTGTATCTGTCACAAGACCTGATCCTTGACGGTCTAATTCTCTTAATTTCGCATAAATAGCATCTCGTTCAATTTGATATTCACGAATGACCTTTACTTCAGCTTCGTTTAATTGTTCCAAACGTAAACGTAACGCTTCCCTTTCATTAAACATTGGATTTCCCCCTCATCATATAAAAAAGATTCTATAGTAAATATTAGATTAGAAAACTAATTTTATCAACTATTTTTTTATCATTTTACTGTGTAGTAACAGATAGGTATTTTCAACTAAAATTTTGACAAACAGGGAAAAGAGACATCCATTTCATTGCCACTAAAGGCTTTTAGCACATTTAAAAATATTGTAAAAAAATTGAATAAACACTTATACTACTTGATATATATAGTTATTTATCATTCTGTAATTTCTTTTGTGCAAAAACGTTCTCGTGAATAAAAAGTTAAAAACATTACAAATTCATTTCAAAGAAAAAATGTAAATAGGTCATAGTACCTTTTTATATTAAGGAGATTTTTTAACTTCAAATTTCTTTTTCGCTTGTCTTTTTCGTCAAACGGTCAATCCACTCGCTTTATTCCCCAATTCCTCTATTTTTACCCATAAAAAAACCCCCATATATGGGGGTAATTTCTATTCCGCAGCTTTTTCTGACTCAGCAAGAACGCGATTAACACGCTTTTCCAGCATTTTCATACCACTTCCACCGGCTTGGAAATGACGTAATGCACCCGTTTTATCAAATACATAATATGCTGGTACATATTCATTTTCAAAGGCTTCCGTTAATTTATGATCGCTATCTACAAAGATTGGCTGATTGATTTCATGCTCTTTCGCTACTTCTTTGATTTTTTCTAAATCAAGATCATCTTCTGAACGCGGCATATGCACTGCGACAACGTTTAATTGATCTTTATATTCATCACGGAATTGGTTGACTTGTGGCATTGCTTCTTTACAAAGGTGACAGCTAATTGACCAGAAGTGAATCAACGTTGGCTTATCACCAATCAAATCCTCTTTCGATACTTCTCCATTTAACCATTCTTTTGCACCAGTTAGTTCTGGCATCGGTTGACGCAATTTCATGTAAAGTCGCCTCCATTTATTGTATGTGTCGAAACAAAAAGGTCTAACATCCGTTAGACCTTCCTGTTTCTTCAGCTTTTCATTAAAGTGTTTTTTGACCAGGTTTCCAGTTCGCTGGGCAAAGTCCACCAGTTTGTAATGCTTGAAGAACACGTAATGTCTCATCTACATCACGACCGATATTGTTATGGAATACTGTTTGGTATTGAAGTTCACCCTCTGGGTTAATGATGAATAGACCGCGAAGTGCAATCCCTTCTTCTTCAATTAGAACACCGTATTCTCTAGATACTGTATGGTTTGTGTCAGCAGCTAGTGGATATTTCAACTCACCTAGACCATTGTCTTTGCGGTCAGTGTTAATCCAAGCAAGGTGTGTATGGATTGTATCAGTTGATACCCCAATGATTTCTGCATCTAAATCTTCGAACTCGTCATAACGATCGCTCATTGCAGTAATTTCAGTTGGGCAAACAAACGTGAAATCCATTGGATAGAAGAAAAGAACTGTCCATTTGTCATTCTTCATGTTTTCCTCTAAACTTACTTTACCAAATTCCTTGTTAGCAAGTACTGCTTCCATTTCAAAACGTGGTGCTTGTTTTCCTACAAAACGCTCTGCCATATGTAATCCCTCCATAAAATAATATCTTTATACAGTCTTCTTAGCTGTATATAAAATGAGAATCAAAAGTATTAATTCTCATTTAGTTAATGACTTCACAAATACAATTATAATGCTAAAGCGATTTTTAGTCAATATTAATTAATAATAAATTTAATTAACGACTTGTGATAATCTATCGCTCTTGCATAATAAAAGTGTAACATGACTTGCATAGGGGAACAAATGATTAGCTTGTCTTTAAGTCCAATCTATCGCTATGAATTGAAGATATCACTAGATTGACCTCTTTTCACATGAAAAACAACCATTTCATATCATCGCCTACTTCATCATTTTTATACGATGATTGTGAAATCACTAGATCATTTTTGATACGCGTCGAAGTCTACAGATTTGGAACCACATAGCAAAACTGAAAAAATCCCTCTATATAAAAAAGAACCGAATGGTATTTTTCCGGTTCTTTTTCTCGCGCTTAATGTATACGTTGTTCTACTTCTTGACAAATTTCATCTGCCGTTCTACCTGAGGCTTTAATGACGGATGCCTTTGTCTCTGTGTTTGAAATGCCAAGAGCATCGGAATCAAGTCCTGTCACAACATAACAGTCACACTGATCCATTTGTTGCTCGTTTTGGATTCGTACAACGTCATACCCTTTTTGCTTCAATTGTTCTTCTACATCTGTTAGTGATGATTCTACACCAATTCTTGTCATAATCAAGAACACCTCCTGTTCATAAGGTGTACAGGTTGTTTCTTGATTATTCACTAGCTTGCTTTTTAAAATAAGCAGTCATCACATTGATCGCTGTTTCAATGGCATTTTCATCTGGTGTAAGCTTTGCATGATGTAGTCCGTATTCGGAATCTACACCTAGCCAAAACATAAATCCAGGGTATTTTTTCAGCATGTAGCCAAAATCTTCTCCTGTCATCGCCTCTTTACATTCAATGACTTTCGCCAAATCTTCTTCTTCGACATATGTCATAAATGCTTCTGTGAGATCCTTTGAATTGTCTACTTCATAGTAAGATGAAGGATAACGTACGGTCGCTTTGCACTCATAGGCAACTTCAATTCCCTTTACAAGTGCTTCTATTCGCTTTCTCACATGGTCCATCGATTCAGGCGATAACGTCCGAATGGTACCATCTAGTTTCGCATGCTGCGCTATGATATTTTGCGCTGTTCCACCAGAAATGGTGCCAACGGTGATAACAGCGCTATCAAGAGGATCCACATTGCGAGAAATAATTGATTGCAACTGACCGACAAGTGCACTTGCAGCGACGACCATATCATTCGCTAAATGCGGATAAGCTGCATGTCCACCTTTACCTTCTAGATCAATGACAAGTTCACTCGTGTTCGCAAATAGTAAACCTGGCTTTGTTGCGATCGTACCAACAGGGTATTCGGGAGCAATATGTAAGGCTGTTATAAAGTCTGGTGTCCATTTGTTTAGAACCTCACTTTCAAGCATAGGTTCTGCTCCGCCTGGCCCTTCTTCTGCTGGCTGAAAAAGAAACAGCAGATCCTCTTTGATCGGCTGATGAACGAAATGATCAATGATGCCTAGAGCAATGGTCATATGAAGATCATGTCCACACGCATGCATTTTCCCTTCATGCACAGACGCAAATGGATATCCCGTGTCCTCTGGAATAGACAAACCATCTATATCAGCACGGTAAGCAAAGACACGTGATGGATTTGTACCTTTCACTTTGACGAAAAGACCCGTGCGCCATGTTTCGATCTCTAGACGGTCATTTGGATATGATTCAAGATGCTTGAGAAGATAGGCTTGTGTTTTGAATTCTTGAAAACCAAGCTCAGGGATTTGATGCAAATCTCTTCTAATTGATATTAATTGCTCACGGTTTAACAAGTGAACTCGCTCCTTTCTTCTATACGAATAAGACGTGGATGGATCATCCACGTCTATGTGATAAGCTGCGAGATTAAAGCTGACGCAGTTCTTGTTTAATTTCTGTCTTGCCTTTTGTTTTTTCATCGATGTCTTTGATTTTCTTTGCAGGTGTACCCGCTACAACCGTGTAAGGCTCAACATCATGAACAACGATCGCACCAGCTGCTACGACAGCACCTTTACCAATTGTGACACCTTCTAAAACAACAGCGTTTGCACCGATGACAACATCATCTTCTACAACGACTGGTTGAGCAGATGGTGGCTCAATGACACCAGCAATGACTGATCCAGCACCGATATGACAGTTCTTACCGATTGTTGCACGCCCACCTAGAACAACGTTCATATCAATCATTGTTCCTTCACCAATTACTGAACCGATATTGATCGAAGCACCCATCATAATGACTGCATTATCACCAATTTCTACTTGGTCACGAATGATTGCTCCTGGCTCAATACGCGCTTTAATGTTTTTCAAATCTAATGTAGGAATGGCAGAATTGCGACGATCATTTTCAACGACAACATCTTCAATTTTGTCTTTGTTAGAATCTAACGCTTTCTCAATTTCGCCCCACTCGCCAAATACCACTCCAGTGTTGCCCGTGATGAATGTCTTTGCATTTTCACCAAACGCAATTCCTTCTAAATCGCCTTTAATATAAACTTTAACAGGCGTTGATTTCTTGCTATTTTGAATAAATGAAATAATTTCATTCGCGTCCATTTGTTTCATGTATGTATGGCCTCCTCTTAATTTATACTTCATTACTGTATCAAAGGAGAGTTTTAAAGACAAGTGTTTGTCTTCGCAATCGTAAATAAAACAAGTAGGTGCAATTATCCCACTTCCTGCTGAAGATTTTGTACAAATTGTTTACCGAAAGTGATCAATTCCTCTTCTTCATCTCCTTCTGGATTCAATTCGATTTTTACCGATGGAAGCGTCATGTGACCACCAAGCTCTTTGACCTTTTCTTCAATTAAGTCAACCGCTCCGCAGAAATGTTCATAAGACGTATCGCCAGAGCCAAAGACTGCCACACATTTCCCAGTGAAATCAACTTCATCCATTTCTTCATATAAATCGATGAAATCATCTGGAAGATCACCATCTCCCCATGTATACGCACCTAGTATGATGTGTGAGTAATCATTTAGCAAATCCGCCTCAATGTCCATCGCTTCATAACGGTCTACACTAGCTCCAGCTTCTTTTAACCCCTTTTCAATTAAATCCGCCATTGCCTCTGTATTGCCAGACATTGTAGCATACACCAATAACACGTTTCCTCGCATTCTATCTTCCTCCTAAATTAATGAATCAAAACTGGTTCTTCATATGGTCTAACAAATTTACTTTCATATAAACCTGCACAGAAAAAATGTTCTTTTTGATTGGCGACACGGAAGCCATGACCTTTAATCGTATCAAACAATTTTAGCTCGAGATGCGTGATATCAAGCTGATACACTTTTGAGAATCCATGCTCATCCTGTGAAGTGGTCACATACACAATTCCATTATCTTCTGACACATCTAAAAATGATTCTTCACTTACAAACGCCTGTGATTGTATGTCATGTAGGACATGTGTATGTAGATCTAGAATTTGAACGGAACCCTTTTTCCCTTTTTTAGAGCCCAATGCACATACAAGCAGGTGATCTTGACAAAGTAGCATGGATGCAGTCATCCGGTGCTCCTCTTTGTTTAGTAGAAATATCTGTTCAGTCTCTAGGTCATACACCCAGATCCCTCCATGTCGTTCATGTATTTGTGTGCCAATATAGAGTTGATCACCCGAAACACACAGTGAACGAATGACAGGCGGTTGATTCACATGCGCGAACGGTTTCATAATTTCCCAGGAAATTCCGAAATCAGTTGAGACATATACATTGTGCTTTCCATGTGCACAAACAAAGCCATCTTGGCGTCCTGTAATAGACCAAACAACGGCACTGGTCGGAAAGGATGATAGCGCCCATGTATTGCCTTCATCACCTGACCGAATGACAGTTCCGTTCTCTCCAACACCAAATAGATAAGGGCCAATATAACAGATCGCGTGAATTTTATTTTTTAATTGTAGTAACTTCTGCCAACCGTTTTCCACACTGTAATGAAATATCCCTTCTCGTTTCACAGCAACAAAGTAACCACCGCTTTTAGATGCAGCAACGGCTGTCGCTCCTTTATGAAACATGATCTTCAGCTCTCTTCTCAAGAAACGCCGCCCAGGTTAGAAAACTTGTTGCAAATTCTTGACAGCATACCACATCTTCATCTGTATCTGGCGCAAGTTCCATTTTCAATGTTTCAGGAAAGACAGATGCACCGGTTGTTTTGAGCATGTCATAAAATGTATGAACCGCCTCGCAAAACTTTGGATAGCTGTAATCACCAGACCCAAATACAGCCACTTTGATATCATTCAATTCAAGACTTGAGACCTCTTCATAGAAATCCTCAGCCTCATAAGGTAAATCTCCGTCACCCCATGTGTAGGAACCGATCAAAACATAGTCGTATGAAGATAAATCTTCTACGTTCGTATCATCAAGTTCCATCATCTCTGTTTCGATCCCTTTTCCTTCAAGCGTTTCTTTTAAAATCGCTGCCATATCTTCCGTATTACCTGACATACTTGCAAAAGCAATGAGTGCTTTCATCTATTGGTCACCTCATCTAAATGATAATCATTTTCAATTATTATATGTACACTTTAAATGATAATGATTTTCATTGTCAAATGTTTTCGTGAAAAGGAGAAAGAAACTCACATAAAAAAACCGCTCATTCTTATTGAATGGCGGCTCTAACACCTAGAGGACATCAGGTTGATGATATGGAAGATGGTACTGCGTCATGTTCAAGCATTTCTGTTATCACACCAACAAATGCTTGCACTTGTTTTAACTGAAAAGAGGCTTCATAGCCTAATAGCCATGTGTCACGTCCGATTTGCTCTCCATTTGCGTCAACCAATGGGGTTTTATATACGCTTTTTTCATGATCATATAAGGTGACAGAAGGCAGAATCGCATAGCCGATTCCATGATAAGCCATTTGTTTGCATGTCTCAATTTGGTCCACAAGAATGGTCTGCTTTGGAGACACTTTAAACTTCTGATGCCACCAGTGCTGAATTTCTTGATAATAGGTGCTGTCACTTTTAAATTGAATAAACGGCCGTTCTGTCTCGATTAATTCATCGACGTCTTTGATGACGGAATCGACTAAATATAAATGATCTGTCATCAAGTATTCTTTTGTCCCTTTCCAATCAGGATTTCCACGAATAATCCCAATATGGACATGGTCTTCATATAGGCTTTTGAGCATTTCACTACTCCAACCTGTAACAAGCGACACTTTCGCGTTTGGATATTTTTCAACATACCGCTTTAATACTTTTGGCAACCAGTGCTGACCAATAATGGATGCTACGGCAAGCTTGAGTGTTCCGTGAATTTCCCCTTCAAGTTCATCAATTCTCTCTCTGACTCGATCCTGCTCTGTCGTGACCTCTTTTGCAAATTGGATGATCTGTTCACCTGCTGACGTGACTGTCAGCCCTTTTTGCGACCGGAAAAAGATTTTCGTTCCCCATTCTTTTTCAATCGTTTGCAATCTTTGAGATAACGCTGGCTGAGAGACAAAGAGTCGCTCCGATGCCTTTCTCATATTCAATTCTTCACTCAAGACAACAAGCATATGTAACTCTTGAAGCTGCATGGGCTCCCTCCTTCCCTCTATAAGTTTTCCTTATTCGATATGGTCATTATATAAATTTTTACTTATGAAGGCAAAAAAAAATAAGCTGGCATGCAGCTCATTTTTTCGTGGCATGAATCACTTCATTTAAGCGCTTTAATACAACACGCCGTGTAAAAATCCCCTCAAATACTTGCGACTCATTCTCCACGCAAACAAAGGTATAATTCGTAACAGCGTGAACGCCTTTTAACACCGGATCGGTTGTTTTAAG
The DNA here is from genome assembly GCF_047229225.1 of Bacillus sp. 179-C3.3 HS. Classification (NCBI taxonomy): domain Bacteria; kingdom Bacillati; phylum Bacillota; class Bacilli; order Caryophanales; family Bacillaceae; genus Bacillus; species Bacillus sp. 179-C3.3 HS. The sequence continues at coordinate 134,307 of NZ_JBFEFT010000002.1, forward strand.
TCTTGGAATATCTGTTAACATGACATCTTCCACTTTTAAATGCTCCAGTTTCTCGAACTCAATGCGTTCTAAACCAAAGATTTTATCCATGATCATATTCGTTCCAATTAATCCATGAAGATGATAGGCGGCATCTAATACAGGGATGGCTGTATATCCTGTTTTCGTCAACACTAAAAGGGCATGCTCTAGATTATTACCTATTTGAACATGTGCCACTTTATCTGCATCTATCATATGCTCTCTAACTGTTGACTCAAGCACTTGTGTCGGTTCTATCTCTATCATATGTCTTCGACCCCTTTTCTTTCGATCATCAATCATACATTCCCCTTTAATAGTAAGCATAAACTAAAACGAAATTTGTCGAAAGATTTTTTCTGCATAAAAAAGATACTCAGCTTCGAGTATCTAATAGATCTTCAACCATTTTTAATTCTCAAACCTTACTCTGTCATACAATGTGATCAATTGCTTATACGTATTGATGTCAACATTTTTTGTTCCACATTCTATATCATTGATCTCACTGCTTAATAATTCGACAGCATAATCTTGATTCAGCAAAACGTTTAATAATAGCTTTTTTTCCTCTTCATTAAAACGATTTTCGATAACGCTCATTCAACATCAGGCCCCCTGTTTCCTATCTGCTTTTAGATTGATTAGCAGGCTTTTGAATGACTGCTTCCTCTCTATACAGCTAGAATAAGGAACTAGAATCGAATCGTCAACCGCACGTTTCGACAAGGCTTGGAGAAAAATGACGGAATTTATTTTGTGTATCGATTGGCATAACTACATGCTGCATATGAGTCTGGTTTTATTTTCACTTCAATTCCCATTGCTGTGATCATACCAGTCATTTCTTGAATGAGATCTTGCGTACTTCCTTTTTTGCCAATATCAAGATGAACTTCAAAACGGAGGTCTGCCCCTTCCTCTGCATATGGAAGAAGCAAATCCATCAGTTCTGTCAAAACGCCATCCAGGATGTCTACACATACCTTTTGGCTAAATGCTGTCTCTAATGAAATTTTTTCTCTCAGACTATGCATAGGTCTGCAAATCACTTCTCGTGTTAAGCAGCCCCAAGCCCCTTTGCCCATCCGGTGAAGATGGATCGCTGTCATAAATGTCGTGACATTTCGATTGACCTGAGAATCCGTACCAATCGATAGCACATAGACTGATCTTGGATCTTTTAACATAAAGTCTTTCATCCTCATGACGACATCAGAAAACATCAATTGATCTTCAGACAGATTGTAGAAAAAAGAATCATTCACAGAAAGGAACCCCTTTTTGATGGTTTCCGTAACGTGCGCTGATCAATCATCTTTCTTTAACAGACGTTTAGGAAAACGTCTATTTTGCCGAGATAAACGAAGGTATTCTTAGAAAAAACATTTCATACGATTCAGCTTAGGATTGTAGCAGCTCAAAAATTTCAATCGAAATCATATCAATGTTGTCAAATGGGAAAGTAGTTGGCTTATCCCCTTGTTGAAAAACAGTCAATTCAAACGTTTGATTCTTTTCGAAATACTTTACACTACAGATTTTCTCACCGTTCACTTCAAAATTACGTTGTGCCGGTTCGTTTGCAGCTTCTGCTGTCTCTTGTAGACTTTGCAGCCTTGTAATGATACCCATTAATTGTGACATTCTAAAAAAAGACTCCTTTCAAAAAAACAACTCAAGATGAACCCGTATTGATTATACACAAGTCCTACAAAAAGCATCATACCATAAAGTGTTGTCAGATGATATTTTTCCTCTTGAATTCAAAAAAAGAAAAAAGAATCTGTTTTTTTATTTTGAGTCTTTTTTCTGATCTCATGCAAGGTGTTTTTATAGACCGGCAGATCTCATAAGCCGTTTGGCAATTTCGTCGAAATCTTCTTTTGATATCCCTGGCGCAAATTCTTCAGGCAATTCTCTTAAATCGGGAACAGGTGCACCTTTCGGGGTGCCTTCAATGACCGTAAGCGGCTTCCCATCAATCGGGTGAGGACCTTTCCAAATTTTGTTGATATCCTTGTAATCCGTATCACTGAATGTATAAAGCTTTGTATGAATGTTCTGATCCTCAAACTTTTTCGCTGAGTCGAAATATTTGTTGTCGAGATTTGGTATTGGGAGCATCTTCCCTACATCGACACCAGTGGCAACCTCCAGCGCTTTGGCATAAGCCACGATATGCACGCCGCCCCTGACAAGTAAATACCCAATCATCTCTCTTGCCGTCGGGTGATCCGTCATTTCATATACACGCATCTTATGTGTACGAGCCCCGCATTCAAGAAAGAAATTATGAAGGAGATCAAGAATCAAGTTCCCACTAGAAAATACATTTTCACCGGTCCAAGGCTTTGCCATTGAATCAAACGGGTAGCCTGTTTGTGCAGTCTGAATGAAATGCTGTGTATTCCGTTTATCGACAGCTGCTTTCATTGGTGTCGTATCTGGGTCTCCGCTATGAGTCGTACCCGTGATCATGAGATTCACCGTTGTTGTCACTAGCTCTACGTGACCAAATTCTTCTGCCGTAATACTTGATACGAGGTCATAAAACGGTTTTAATTTCCGTTTCCCTCTAAAGTTAAAAGATTGGAACATGTAATTATTTAATGTAGACATTTCACCAAATTTCCCGCCAAGTAACTCTTGCACAGCAGCGGCACCATTTGCATCTGGGTGATCTGGCCTTGGTAAATCAATTAGCAGCCGCTTGTCACGTTTTATCATGGCTATTCCCTCCTACCGTCTAACGGTCATCAGTTAAGATGTATGGAGAAAGAGGGATGTCTTATGCATGAAGAGATCTTTTTGAGGCACAAAAAAAACTTGGCGGGGGTAGCGCCAAGTTTTTTGGATCTTGATCTGATAGAGGGGTTGGGGAACAGAGAGTAGCATCTCTCTATAACCAAATGATAATGATTATCAGTTTCATTGTCAACCGTTTTTTCATTTTTTTTCGAAGGAATCATCATCAAGCGAAAAGCAGCCATAGTGGCTGCTTTTAAATTAACCCATCTTGCTCATATAAGTAGGCATACGGAAGATCTATAAATAAATACATATCTTCTTCTAATGGGTAAGAAAAAGTGCGAATCCGCTCTCCTGTTTCTAAATCACTGTAGACATCACTGAAAAACCCTTTCCCGCTCATTCTCATTTGAAGAATATTTGCCAAATAATAAGGTCTCCAGCTCCAGTTTTTCTCCACGTACTCAGGTTGAAACAGCCATTCATTGTCTTTCTTGAACACGTTCCCTGTCATTTGAAATCCTTCATCGTTACACATATATATCCGAAAACTACAATCAGTCAGTTCAACTGCCAATTTTTGAATGAGTTCATCATTTGTGTTGCAAGATTTTTTTAACGTTGTGACAGCTTGATGAACTCGTTTATAAAATGTTTCAGAATGTTCATAGACTGTTTGGAGCTTCTTTTTTTCATGCGAAATAAATTGCTGAAATTCTCCTCTGAGCTGATCTTTTCGTTCGTTTCGATCTATTAGTTCAGCCGCTGGCTCGTGAAGATAATCACCTTGAAAGTACCTTCCGCCATTTCTCCAAGCATATTGCAATTGAAAATTTGTTTCGATGTCCTCGTAAGTCAAGGCCGCTCCTATTTTCCTAGCTAGCAGTGAAATGCTGTACAAGACATATTCATAGGAAGGAGAAGGAGATGAAGCCCTGAGTGCCTGTAAATCTATTTTCAATAGATCAGGAGACAAAAGGGCAATTCGATCAAGATTACTACTTTCTTTCCCTATATTCGTAATGGCGATTTTGATCCCATATGTACGAAAATACATGAACGTATGGTACAACTGTTCAATGTCGCCTTTAAATGTATGTTCCGTAAATTCAATGACAAATCGATTGAGCTGAATACCTTTTGCTTCATATTCTTTTAAAAATGCCAAAAAACTCTCTCCATGATCGAGCATCAAGACATTGGCATCATGGTTGATAAAAATGAGTAAATCTTCATCAGCTGTTGTGAAGTGATCCAATGCTTGACTGAGTATTTTCCGGTCGACTTCCCATTTATACTCATCAGGAATCGATGAATCACGAAAGAATGAGTCTAAACGAATCGTTTCAGACTCAAGTTTCACTCTTCCTAGAATCTCATAGCCTATCACTTTTTGTTCTTCCGCACTGAAGATCGCCTGATAATGCGGAAAAACCTCTTCAATATTCGTTAAAATATCCAACGGATCGACCATTTTCATCACCTGCTTATCTCTCTTTGTGTGATTATACCACATCAAAAAGAAGCGCTCACACGTTCATTTAAAATGGTGATTGATTCAGCCACTGTCCCCCATCCATTGTGATACAATCTCCATTGATATAGGAAGCTTTTTCAGATAATAAGAAGCTTGCAAGTTCCGCAATTTCTTCAGGGGTACCGAGTCTGCCAAGTGGTACGCTGTCTAAAGTTCTTTGCGCCGCCTCTTCAGATTCCCACAATTTGTCCGCCCCACCTGTCCGTTCAATTGGTCCTGGTGCAATGGCATTGACACGAATACCATACTGTTTCCCCCACTCCACTGCAAGTGTTCGCGTAAGAGATAATACCCCTGCTTTCGCCGCTGCTGAATGGGCAACACCGACACCAGCTCCCCATGCATACGTTGCTACCATATTAATCATACTGCCCTTCTTTTTTTGTTGAATCCAGTAATTCCCAACGGCGTTACTACAAAAAAAGGTCCCATTTAATACGATGTCAATCACGGCTTTCCAGCCGTTCGGTGTGAGTTTTTCTGCAGGGACTAAAAAGTTTCCTGCTGCGTTGTTAATGAGGGCATCAATATCCCCAAATGTATCTACAGCAAATGCCACCATTTGATTGACGTCCTCTGGTTGCCGAACGTCCATTTGAAAATAGGCAATCGATCCGCCATTCTCTTTGATTTCACTTGCTGTCTTCTCCAATGTTTCTTCCGTTCTACCAGTAATGACGACATTCCAACCGCTCAACGCTAAATGCGTGGCCATTGCCTTCCCCATTCCATTAGATCCCCCTGTAACGATCACTGTTTGTTTCGTCATCTTTTCTCCCCCTTTGTTGATTTTGAATGACTATTCATTCATTATTTTTCTATCATATCATGTTTTCCCCTCAAGACACCATATGGGAGATTTAACAAATATCATGCTATAATGAATTTTATTTTTGAAGGAGTATACGATGAAGCAAATTTCCCGCAGACAGTTCTTAAAAGGAGCTGCTGGAGCAAGTATTCTTGGCTTTTTGGCAACAACTGCTGGCTATAGCTATGCGCGATATATCGAGCCTCGAATGATTGATATGGTGTCACTGACAATCCAAGATTCTCAACTTCCAGCTTCCTTTCACCATTTTAAAATTGCACAATTTAGTGATGTTCATTTAAGTCATACCTTTCGTACGAAAGAATTAGATGCCATCGCTCAAAAAATAAATGAAGAAGCGCCTGATCTTATTGTATTTACAGGTGACCTTGTTGACTTTCAATCATCCATTGAAGAACATGAGAAAGCCAAAGATTTTCTAACGCAGCTGCATGCGCCATTTGGCAAGCTAGCGATCTGTGGAAATCATGATTATGGACCATTTGGGATCGACATATATGAAGATACCATGACATCTTGCGGTTTTACATTACATAAAAATGATGTGTTTCTCTTAGAAAAAGAGAACGAGTACATTCAAATTGCCACATTGGATGATCTCATGATGAGCATTCCAGATTATGATCTGATCAAACAGAACGTATCATCCGACCTGTTTACTTTACTGCTCGTACATGAACCCGACGCTGCACTAGAGCTCGAGCAAATCCCGATTAACCTTCAGCTCTCTGGGCATACACATGGCGGCCAAATCCAGCTCCCATTTTACGGTCCAATCCTCACTGCCCCATTTGGCAACACATATGTGGAAGGATTATATGAAAGTAATCAGCAGAAAATCTATGTCAATCGTGGACTCGGGACAACAAGACTAGCACTTAGATTTTTAGCCAAACCGGAATTAACATTTTTTACTTTAACAACGAATTGATAAAAGAAGCCAAATCCCTTCCTCTTGCATATGTATAAACAAAGTTAGAAACTTTACTGAGCCTGATTCGTCCATTTAGTATGACAGTACGTGATCAAGGCTCCTTTTATTTTGCAAAAGGGGTGTCATTTGGTGTTGAGATATACAGTGAAAAGTGGGGAAACCCTTGCTTCTATCGCGTTAGATTTTAGAACGACAACAAATGCCTTGATGGCTGCCAACCCGTCACTTGAACAAAGAGAGCCGAATCAGAACGAGATCATCATCATCCCTGGTTTGCCAGATCCTAGTACCATTCCATTCCGTATATCTGTTTCCATTTCAAAGAAACGACTTGTGGTATTTTCTGGATCACAACTCATTCGCTCTTACCCGATTGCGACAGGTAGAATTTTAACTATGACACCGACAGGCTCATACTATATTGTCAATAGACAGCCAAATCCCGGAGGTCCTTTTGGCGCCTATTGGCTGAGTCTCTCAAGGATTCATTACGGAATACACGGGACGAATAACCCTTCTTCAATTGGTAAAGCTGTGTCTAAAGGGTGTATTCGCATGTATAATCAAGATGTCATTGATCTTGCTTCTCTCGTTCCAAACGGAACACCTGTGACCATTAGCCAGTAAGAAGAAATGAATTGTATCAATCGTTAAAATTTAATATGATATAAAGTGGGATCTTCAGGTTAAGGAGCGTAATTATGGATATTTTTAAAAACCGAAATTTTGTTCGTCTCTTTTTTGCAGCACTTGCCTCGCAAATGGGGACAACAGTAGGCAATATGGCATTTGCCTTTTATTTGCTTGATCATTTTAGCCATCAGCCCGCCTATGCCACATTGGCAGAGCTCATGTATTCACTTCCAACCATTTTTGTCTTTTTTATGGTCGGAGTGGTCGCAGATCGTTTTGATCGAAAAAAAGTGGCAGAACAATGTGATTGGATCCGCGCAGGGCTGACAGTTGTATTATTCATTGTCATCTATTTTAATTCACTTCCACTCATTTTCTTGATCTTGTTTATAAGAAGTGCCATTACGAAGTTCTTCTATCCAGCGGAAGCTTCTCTCGTTCAGGCCATTTTAAATAAAGATCAATATGCAAAAGCTGCTGGTTTAAATCAAATGCTATTTAGCTTATTTATGGTATTTGGTGTTGGAATTGGTGCCATTATGTATAAGACCATTGGACTTCATGGAGCCATTACCGTTGATTTGATTAGCTTTATTATTTCCGGCATTCTCATTCGTTCATGTAATATTTCTATGGAAGCACGACAGCCGAATGGACAAGCCGGCTGGAAGAGCATGACCATTAAATCATCAATTAATGATTTTAAAGAAGGCATTATTTATATTTTAAAAAATAAATTATTGGCTTCGTTAATTTTTGGTTTCTTTGTATTTGGACTTGTGAACGGTGCCTTTGCTGTTCTGCCAATGTTTACAATGAAGTATGGTCTTTCACCAGATCACTTTGAATTGCATACATCCTTTTTCACCATTGCGATCGGTGCAGGACTTATAGTTGGTAGCGGGGTAGGGACAATACTAGCCAAAAAAGTGAAGATGCAATATCTCATGTCGATTCCTATATTAATAGCAGGCATTCTCATTTTCGTCCTTGGCTCTACCCACACATTGTGGTTATTCTATGTCACATCATTTGTGATCGGAACATGTATCGGGCCAATCAACATCGTCATTGGTGGCTGGATGCCAAGGATTGTTCATCCACGGCTAATGGGACGCGTGTCAGGCTGGGTAGATCCGCTAACGATGTTTGCCCAATCAATGACATTAGGTTTAATTGCGGTGCTCTTTCCAAACATCGTCACAAACATTTCCTATATTTATTATGGTATGGGCATTATTATTTTACTTGTCTTCCTTTTTTACTTCATTACACTGCCGAAATTCAGCAAAGAAGCTCAAGATTTAGATGTACAGCGTGAATTAAAAGGGCAAGGGGTTCAATAACTGATAAAACAAGGACTTTCTGATAATGAAAGTCCTTATTTTATTTTTATACGACCAAATGAATAAATGATGAGAAACATTTTGCTATAGTACTTTTTTCATAGTACAATGGTCTAGTCGGAGGTGAAGAGATGTTAAAAAGTTATTATTTTATTCGAACGAAAGATGATAATGGGCAGTATATCGTACATACAGAGGATTGCTTCTTTCTAGATGAACCAGCCAATCGTACATTGATTGGTCATCATATGAGCTGCGAAAGCGCCATTGAAGAAGCAAAAAAAATCTCGTCTGAAACTGATTTTAATGGTTGTTTTTATTGTGCTTATTCTTGTCATACAAAATAGTCCGCCCTTGCCATATGTTCGACCCAACTGTCCAGCATATGGTGGATTTTATGCATGTCATCAAGTACACCGCATGTAGTCCGTTTTTCTTTAACTCAATATTGCAAGCCACAAACAAAACATATTCAATATCGTTTGTTACATCCCTTCCCTCACCTCATAAATCCCCGCTCACAACTACACGAATTGTGAAAATCACTCTTTCCCTGTAACGAAAAAGTCTTTTTGATATTCCATTCAAGACGAAACACTCGATACAAACAAATACCGTGGTTTATACGAGATTCATGTCGATAAAATACTCTATATTTGTTGGGGTTCTTCATATGATCTATTCTATGCGAACCTTTATCATTTAAAAGAGATGACTGTATCATACACATTAAAATTTTTACTATAGGTTATCTTTTTACAATAACGCCTTTGCATTTTACCAATAAAAACGTATAATTTATACTAAGCACAGGAAGACGGAAGACAAAGGAGAGAAAAAATGGACGATTATGCTCATACTAAAGACATAGAACCTACGGCAGAAAATATCGCAAAAGCTATTTATACTGTTAACCGCCATGCTAAAACCGCACCGAATCCCAAATTTCTTTATCTTTTGAAAAAACGTGCGCTACAAAAGCTATTGCAAGAAGGTAAAGGAAGAAAAGTGGGCCTACATTTCTCTAATAATCCAAAATATAGTCAACAACAGTCCGACGTGCTGATTGAAATTGGAGATTATTATTTTCACCTCCCACCTACTAAGGAAGACTTCGAATTTTTGCCACACTTAGGAAATTTAAATCAATCATATCGCAACCCCAAAGCGAATATGTCATTAAATCGAGCAAAAAACATTCTGCAAACGTATGTCGGGCTAAAAGAAAAACCGACCGCCACAAAACAAAAATCACATTATACAAAACCTGTCTTCAAACGACTAGGAGAAAGTTACTTTTGAACACAAAAAACCACTCGAAGCGAGTGGTTTTTTCTTTAGATGATGAAGTGATCTACTTTTTCAATCAGTTGGTGAATCTCTGGTTTACTAATTTGCTCATCTGCTCCAATTGTTTCCCCTTTATGACGCAAATCATCCGTGATTAATGAAGAGAAAATGAGAATTGGAATCGACTGTGTCAAAGGATTGTCCTTTAACAGTTTCGTTAAACGGTGACCATCCATCTGTGGCATTTCGATATCTGTGATGATCATATCAATTTCTTCCGTGACACTGATGCCTTTGCTTACAAGGTCCATGACGTGGTCATATGCCTGTTTCCCGTCTTCGAATGTCACAATGTTTTTATACCCTGCTTCCGTTAATTCGTTTGTTAATAAACGCATCAGAAGCGGGGAATCTTCGACAACATATAGTTTCTTGCCAGTTCTTCTCTCGTCTTTCTCACCATCAAACATATGATACGTATCTACACCCGAAGCAGATTCAATATCGTAGATGATTTTTTCATAGTCTGGAAGGAAAATCATCGTTCCGTCAAGCTTGATGATCCCTGTTAAATGGCGATCCATCCCTTGGTTGAGTGCCGTTGGCTTCTCAATTTCTTCCCAGCTGACGCGATGGATTTGTGAGACGGTTCCTGTATGAAACACAAATTTCCGTTGATTGAATTCAGTTACAATATATTTTTCTTGTTCTGACTGATCTGACTCTACATTAAAAAATGAAAATAGGTTGATGACTGGTAAAATTTCGCCTCGTAAACTAATCATTCCTTCTACATCTGAATGCGAGTGCGGTATGACTGTCACTTCAACTGGTTGAATGATTTCTCTTACTTTCATGACGTTAATGCCGAATTGATTTGGTCCAATTTCAAACTTTACAATTTCTAATTCATTAGTACCAGAGTCAAGTAAAATTTCTTGTTTGTTTAAAGCCACGGAAATCCCTCTATTCTTCAATATAAGATTGTACTTTTTATATCGGCAAGATAGGTAAAAAGTTGACGATTCTTTACGCTTTCTCTCGTACGAATTGATGAATCACAAGTCCTATCACCGCAAGAAGGAGTAAAGACCCAAGTGCTAGACGGCTTGCGAGATGACCGTGCTCTGCAAAAAGAAGTGTGACTGATCCATAAATGATTGGGCCGACAATGGAGGATACCTTCCCTGAAAACGCAAAGAGTCCAAAGAATTGCCCTCGTTTTTCTTTAGGCGTTAATTCAATAATGAAGATCCGTGATGCTCCCCAGCTTGCGCCAAGTGAGATCCCAAATAAACTACCTGCTATCCAGAAAACCCATTCAGTTGTGGCTGTGACAGCTAAGATAAGCGCGACGATTAAAATGACATACACGACTGTAATCGATCGTTTTGCACCAATTGCCTTTGTGATGTAGCCAAAAAGAAATGATCCGATGATGCTTGAAATGGTCGAGACTAAGTAAAGCAAAATAAATTGTCCTGCTGTAAAGCCAATTATGATTTTGGCATAAACAGCCATCATCGCAATGGCTGTCTGTAAAGCATCATTCATGAAAAAGAATGCAATCATAAAAATAAAAGCTGGCTGATAATGCTTCATGTCTTTGAACGTTTGAATAATCTCTCTATACCCGCTAAAAAAAGAGACTTTCTTCAATTGATGCGGCAGCGGCTGAGGGTCTTTTATAAAAAATAAAAAGGGGAGAAAAAAGAGAAAATATAAAATGGCTGTCGGAATAAAGGCGTGATGAAATTGACCATTTCCTACGAGTAAATAAACAGAGAGACCGACAAGGGTTCCTAAATAACCAACAGCAATACCAAAACCAGATATTAGAGGGATGTCATCCTTTGTCCCAAGATCAGGCAAAATCGTATCATAAAACACAAGACTCGAATGATAGAAAAATTTCGCTATGACAAACAACGTCACAACCACTAATAAAGAAACAGGTAATCCAAACCATTCACTTGAGAAATCAATGCCAGCAAAGACCCCCATCAAACACGTACAAGTAATACAAATCAAGGTAAACACTATGATGTATCGCTTCTTTTTACCTGTACGGTCGATTAACACACCATATAAAGGTGTGAAAATGACGAGGAAAATGCTTGCAAGTGCATTCGCATAAGAAATAAAGGTACTGGCGATTTGATCCATTCTGGCGCTGTCCCCGATGGTTTCTTGCAAATAAAACGGGAAAAAAATGGTGATCATATTTGACGAAAAAATCGTATTCGCAAAATCATATAATGCCCAGGCTAGTACAGGTGCGGTCAAAAACAGCCCGAAACCTGCTCCATTTTTATGAACGATTCTTTTTCCTTTTCTCAATCGATCGTCTCCCTTCCCACCTCGATCTTCACTATCATTCTACTTTATGAGACAGTCCCCTCTTTCATACAAGCCATGATGCAAAAAGCACCTCTTACTAGATATAAGAGGTGCTCTTTTGTCTTATTTCTTCACAACAATGGTTTTAGCCATTAAATCATGTAGTGCTTGTTTTTTCTTTGTGAAAAATGAAATGATAAAGCCAATACAAAAAATTGGAGACAATAAGGATTTAGCAAAAATGCGCCCTGTTGCCCGTCCAAATGTTATTTTATCACCTGTCGCATTTGTCAGTTTAATCCCAACAGCCATTTTTCCAAGTGTGGTTTGAAGTTTAGATGACTCCATAATGGCGTGATAAAGCCATGTCATGAAGAGTCCGATTAATAAAAGAATAATGTATATAATGATTAGATCTCTCCAAGCCTTTTCGGGATCGGTGATGTATGCTTCAAAGTACGGATCACCGACTAATGCCGCTTCTGGGTTTAGCGCAAAGAAAAATGCAGATATAAATACTCCGATGAAGGCAAATGGAATGCCAACGATCACGTAATCCAAAATGTAAGCGAGAAAGCGATAGCCTATCCCTGCAACTTCAGGATGATTCTTTTCTTGAATGTGTGGTTCTAAATTGTTTGTTTCCATCCTAATTCTCCTTTAATATGAATCTTTACTATATATTTCTTTTAACCAATCGATATTATAACGGATGAATATTGTAAAATCAATGCAACTTTACAGTTTTACATATCATTTAGATCAGTTATATTGAGACTATTTATGCAAATACATACTAAGCATGCAGTAAATCTCGGTTCTTATGCGACCTTTTATTTAAATATTTGTGATATTTTCGTCTTGTTTCTATTCTACTGTTGACAATCCCCGTCCCCGATGGTCTCCTCAAGTAAAACGGGAAGAAAACAGTGATATTTTTCATGAAAAAATCGTATTTGTAAAATCATATAATACACAGGCTAGTACAGATGCGGTTAAAAACAATCCAAAACCTGGATCTTTTTTCTTTTATGTCGTTTTTTCTAGTCTGGCCCTATTGTCACCTTTTTCTTCGCTCCTATTTTACTCCCTACCTATTTTAAGAGACAATCTCCTCTCTCATACAAGCGATCTATGCAAAAAGCACCTCTTACTAGATCGCGATGGTGCTCTTTTTCCTTATTTCTTCACAACAATGGTCTTTGCAATTAAATCGTGAAGTGCTTGTTTTTTTTCAGTGAAAAATGCAATGATGTATCCAATGTACAAAATTGGTGATAAAAAGATTTTGGAGAAGTATCGGCCAGTTGCTTGAGCAAATGTGATCTTCTCTCCAGTCACTTTAGTGACTTTAATCCCAACTGCCATTTTCCCAAGTGTTCCTTGTAATTTTGATGATTCCATGATGGCGTAATAAAGCCATTGAACCACGATACCAATCAAGATCGATAAAACACCAAAATAGATCAACATCACAAACAAATCCACCACCTCTTGTGATATCAAAGGTGGGCTAGAGTAATAAGTGTCATCCTCTAGCAGTACTGCTGGAAAATAGAGTATAGCTACAATCAACATGATGATGGTATACGGAACGGCAACGATTACACCATCCAATAAACTGGCGAGAAAACGGTAGTCTATTCCTGCTAATTCTGAATGCTTCTTTTCTTGAATATTTACTTTTAACGTGTTTGGTTCCATTCTGGGTGCTTCTCCTTTATTATGTATGTTTTCTATAAATTTCTTATAATCATTCGCTATTATAGCCTATGAATATAGTATGATCAACGGAACTTTACACTTTTACATATCATTTAAATCAGTTATATAGAGATTATTTATGAGAATAAATGCTGAGCATGTTCTAAAATCTATATCACCTCGATGCTTATGCGATCTGTGTTTAAATATTTGTGATATTTTTGCCCTATTTCTATTCTTCTGTTGACAATCCCCCTTCACATGGTACAATAGTCAAGGATTTTTCAAAGAAAGGTGTTCATGATGGGAACTGTCGTACTACTAAAGAACAATGAAATGACTGTGATTGAAGAGATGAGCGAGGCTGACTTTTTAGATATGAAACACGATTTGTCTAATGATGAAGCGGCATATTTCTCTTGGTATGAAGATTACGATACGGCTTATGGATATTGATTTCATTTCATCAATGAAGCGTAAAAAAGGCGATCAACCAGTTACTAGGTTGATCGCCTTTTTTATGTTTGTGTCCTTTTTTCACTATCAGGCTCCACATGGATAAAAACTTGTGCATGTGGAAATGCCTGCTGAATCTTTTCTTCGATTCTGTCACATAGTTCATGAACATCTTCGATGGTTGTTTTTCCATGTACGATCAAATGGAAATCAATGTATTCTTCTGCACCAGAGCGCCTTGTACGAAAGTCATGGTATTCAATGAATTCTTGGCTAAATTCTTGAATGATGGCTGCAATCGACTGTTCTTCCTCAGGTGATAATCGGGCATCAACTAGCGGTGGAAAGGTTTCCTTCATCAGCTTAAATGCTTCACGCATAATAAATAGTGCCAGAATGATCCCAATGATTGGATCGAGGAAATGCCAGCCTGTGAATGTAACAAGTAATAAACTGAATGCCACCCCTAAGGACGTATAGACATCTGTTAAGAGGTGCAAGGCATTTGATTTCATGGCCACGGATTGAACTCGCTCTGCCTCTTTGTTAACCAATTTTGACACAATAAAATTAATCAGAGCGCCTATCAGCATGACAATAATGCCAAGAACAGGCAGTTTGACAGGCTCTGGATGCATTAATTTGTGAACACATTCGTATATAATCCAAATACCCGCTACAAATATAAGCAAGGTTTCGATGGTGCCAGAAATATTTTCGACTTTTCCATGTCCATACGGATGCTTCTCGTCTGCTGGCTTTCTAGAAATACGAACAGAGATAAATGCAATAAAAGACGCCATTAAATCTAGAAAGGAATGAATGGCTTCTGACAGAACGGCAACAGATCCAGTCAAAAGTCCCACAATGATTTTAAGAGTAACAACAAATGTGTTACTAATCACTGAAAGCAACGCTATTTTTGAGGTTCTTGATGAATTCTCCATGTATCGTCCTCCTTAAGGAGATCGTATGTGTGCAAAGGCCATTTTCATGACTGGATTCTTTCGTTCTTTCAGTGTGTGCAGTTTTTCCGGATTCTAACCATCTACATGACAGTCTGTATTTTCTGATCGTGTTACGCTATAATAAATGTTGCTCTTTCTTCAATATATGACTCATGATGGAATGTATAGGAGAATAGACTACATATCAGGATATCCAATACCCTTTCACAGATGACATTTATGCAGTGAATGGTAAAATAGGATAAAAACATAAATTTTTAAGGTGATGAGAAATGGAGCATTTGCTGAATCCAAGAGTAAAGGATATTGAAATTTCAGGCATTCGAACATTTTCAAATCTCGTATCGTCATATGAGGATGTCGTTTCATTGACGATCGGTCAGCCCGATTTTTATACGCCACATCATGTCAAAACAGCTGCCAAAACAGCCATAGACGAGAACTTCACCTCGTATACACATAATGCTGGATTCTTAGAGCTGAGACAAGCGATTCAGCAATACATCAAGAAGAAGGTCCAACTTGATTATGAAGCTGAGTCAGAAATCATTGTCACAACAGGTGCGAGTCAAGCCATAGATGCTGCGTTTCGGACGATATTGACTGAGGGAGACGAGGTCATTTTACCAGGACCTGTTTATCCAGGGTATGAACCGATCATTCGCATGTGCGGCGCGACGCCAGTTCATATTGACACAACGAATGCAGGTTTTAAATTAAATGCAAAGCTTATTGAGGATGCGTTAACAGAAAAGACAAAGTGTGTGGTTCTCCCGTATCCTTCGAATCCAACGGGGGTTACCCTTTCAGAAGAAGAATTGAAAGAAATCGCCCAGTTACTCGAAGGGAAGGATATTTTCATTCTATCGGATGAAATTTATAGTGAACTGACCTTTGACAGGCCGCATCATTCCATTGCCTCTTTCTTAAAGGAACAGACAATTGTGATCAACGGGCTGTCAAAATCTCATAGCATGACCGGCTGGAGAATTGGCTTTTTATTCGCTTCCGCTCCAATTGCTAAACATGTATTGAAAGTACATCAATATAACGTGTCTTGTGCCTCAGCGATCTCACAAAAGGCGGCACTTGAAGCAGTTACAAACGGTGTAGACGACGCATTGATTATGAGAGAACAATATAAGAGGAGACTCGATTATGTATATGATCGACTCATTTCTATGGGGCTTCCAGTCATTAAGCCTTCTGGTGCTTTTTATATTTTCCCTTCCATTGAATCATTCGGATTGAGTTCATTTGATTTCTGCATGGAGCTGTTAGAAAAGACAAAATTAGCTGTCGTCCCCGGCTCTGCTTTCTCACCATTAGGGGAAGGATATGTGCGTCTTTCCTATGCATATTCATTCGATACGCTAAAAGAAGGACTTGACCGTTTAGAACAATTTGTACTCGAAAAACGTTCTAGCCAGTCATAGGACGGATGAAACAACGGCTCTTGTGCCGTTGTTTTTTTATGTTGCAGGAAACATAATATGAAACGCTGTGCCTTTCTCAGGCTGACTATCGACGCTGATCGATCCTTGATGATTTTCTAAAATATTAAAAGTCACCATGAGACCAAGTCCGGTTCCTTTTTCTTTTGTGGTTAAAAAAGGCTCCCCTATTCGCTTCATTACGGCCTCAGGAATTCCCATTCCTTCGTCTTTGATCGTGACAAGAATCCCATCTTTCTCGGCTTTTGCGGTGATATCAACCTTTCCACCATTTGGCATCGATTCGACGGCGTTTTTGATTAAGTTGATGAATACTTGTTTCAGCTGATTTTGATCCCCTTTAATCAGAAGATCCTCCTCAATCTCATTCGTGTTCATCAAAATCCCATTTAGGTTGGCCTGCGTTTCTAATAGAGCCGTGACTTCACTGATGATCTTTTTCAAATCAAGCATTTGCATGGATGCTGTTTGTTGTGGTTTTGCGAGCATCAGTAGTTCACTCAAAATAATCTCAATCCGGCTGAGCTCTGAGAAGACAATGTCAAAATATTGATCACGGTCTTTTGTTTTCGGTTTAATCAGCTGGAGGAAGCCTTTGATGGCTGTTAATGGGTTCCTAATTTCATGTGCAATACCAGCTGCCAACTGACCTGCAATGGAAAGTTTTTCAGATCGTAGCATCAGTTCTTCTGTCTGCTTTCGTTCTGAAATATCTCGTAAAATAATCTGAACGGCTGTTTCTCCAAAAAAGGTGGTGGGAATACAGACCATCTCTGTATAAATGAGCCGGTGTTTGAAGGTGTGACAGCTCATGGTCACAATTTCAGAATCTGATGTTCTTTCAATAATACGCTGTAAGCTTTTTTTCACTTTTTGCTGATCACAGGAGTGGATCTGATGAAAAATATCCTTCCCTATTAATTTATCGTAATGTTCGGCTTCAAATAGTTTAATGCCTGATTCATTCATAAATACCCATTTTTGATCATGAATGACGGCAATCGTATCGATTGAGTTTTGAATGAGTAGCTGATACCGCTCTCTGCTTTTTTGAAGGACGGTTTGGAATTTTTTACGGGATGAGATATCAACAAGCAGCAGCAGCTCTGCACGCTGACTCTGATAAATGGTAGGAGATGATTTGACTTCAATATGGATGGCACTTCCATCCTCTCGCTTCCATATTTGCTCAATCATCCCGACTGGAAGGCCTTGCTGCAACCTTGAAATTCGGCTTCTGACAATGTCATGATAATCCTCTACGATAAAATCATATACAGACTTCCCGATCATTTCACCTCTTGTGCATACGCCCATTAAATTCAGCATCGCATCATTTGCATACACAATTTTTCCTAACGTTGTGATGCAAAGCGGATTTGGGAGCATCGCAATTAATTTTTCAGCTTCACTCACATGTTGGAAAGCCGGTAGACTGTGTATGGACTGTGCAGGCGGTTCTGCTTTTGTATGAGAAGCTGTTGTTTGCGGATCAGAATCCAGCACACGCATTTTCAGGATGATTTCTCTCCCTAATGCGTGATCTGATTCATCACAAGCCACAAAATCAATGCTTGCTTCTATCCAAACAGCTGTAAGGTCGCTTCTCATCAGTCTAAAATGACAAATCTCAAGCATGTGCTGATTATAGAAATAACTTTCGAGGAGAAATTGATCTTCAGTATGAACAAAGTCTTTTAAATAGCAACCTAGTAAATCCTTTTGTTCATAAAGTAAAAGCTGTTTACAGTTGGAAGAAATGTAGAGAAAGCGGCCATTAGAAGAAAGAACGGCATGTAAATCAATATTCGAGTACAACTGATTCGAATCTTTCATTTTTTGTTCCATCGTCGTCCGACCCTCCTTTTCATTTTTTAGAGTTGTCTTTAGATTGATGTATAAAAGGTTTCGCTAGAAAAACCGTATTTTCCTCCCAATTTGTTGTGAAACGTCCATATTTTCAACAAAAAAGGAGCACGTTCTCTTGCTGTGCTCCTTTCTCATTATTGCTTTTCGTATTTTTTTTGTAATTCAACATATTTATCCACAATTTTACTTGGGATGGTTTTAATAATTGGGTCTCTATCAGAGACATAAGGTGTCACGACACTAAAAGCCACTTTTGGATTAGAAGAAGGATAGTATCCTCCAAACGTTAAATTATACGTGGCATTCCCCCACCAATTACGATTTGCACCGTAGTAAAAGGTTTGGGCCGTACCTGTTTTACCTGCCACATCATGCTGTCCGAATCGACCAGCGGCCGTTCCGCCAGCAGATGTCACCATTTTCAGCCCCATTTTCACTCGGTCAATATCTGCTTTTGTGTTGTTCACCGTATTAAGCACCTTCGGCTCATATTTTTTCACTACAGGACCGATCTCTTCTTTATTCGTTGGAGCATGAATGCTTTTCACGACTCTTGGCTGAACACGATTGCCTCCATTGGCTATGGTTGACATATATTGTGCGATTTGAAGTGGTGTATACGTGTCGTACTGACCGATCGCTTCATCAAGCAAAAGTCCTCCGACGGTTTTAGGATGCGGTAGCATTCCGCCTGATTCTTGCGGAAGATCGATCCCTGTTTTCACACCAAGTCCGAATTGTGCAAAGTAATTTCTTATTCTTTGTAAATCATCAGATCTTGCTGGTAGCGGGCCATTCCTTTGATAAGTAATGCCTGCTATTCTCATTGCCACTTGGTACATATAAACGTTAGAACTTTTTTTGAGCGCTTGAAGATCATTCACCCATCCAAGGTTAGTGTAAGACCCTTTCGGCTTGCCATTCCCTGCAAAGTAGAGCGGTGTATCCGTATAACCTTGGTTGTGTGACATACCGTGCTGATAGCCAGCGAGCACGGTCGCTCCTTTCACAACAGACCCCATCTCGTATTGCGTTGTAAAGTTCCCGATGGCGTAATCTGTGACATCTCTCCCGTCCATTTTTTTACCTGACATGGCGAGTATGTCACCTGTGTTAGGATCCATCATCACGACAAAAGCGCGGTCCATCATGTAGTTTCGTGCACTAGCAGACCTAAGCTCTGATTCAACGATCTTATCGACTTCTTTTTGCAGCTCCATATCAAACGTCAACGAAAGATCAAGACCTCTACGGCCTTCAGTCCGTTCAATTTCATCTAATAGCTTTCCGCCAACTTGGGTGTATTTAACAGTCGCTTTTTCTGGATTCAAGAAATCTTCGTATTGATATTCTAAATAGCTCTTCCCTACTCGGTCATTTCGTGAGTAGCCTCTTGCCATATAGTAATCTTCACGTTCTTTTATAATTCCTTGCTCAGGTGTTGTTACACCGCCAAGGACATTGTACAGTGTTTTTTCATATGGATATTTTCTTGTCCAATCATTGATAACATTGACACCAGGAAGCTCATCCAGATGCTCTGACACGAGTGAGATCTCTTCGTATGTTAAACTCACTGATGATGTTTGCTTTGATTCTTTTGTCTCATCAAGTAAAGCAACTTTTTCGTCCCCTTTTTTCTGTTCATTCGGGTCCATTGCTTTGACAATTTGAGGTTCAAAGGCATATCCGCCTGTGAATCTGCGATAAATAGCGGCAACCGCTTTTTCGTTCTCATCGTTTTCAATGGCTTTGATTTCTTCTTCTGGTACACGCTCAACTTGCAGCGGGTACACATCTTTTGCATTGACTTTCTTTTGTTCTGCTTTTGTTAGCAGCTTTTTTGCCTCTTTTGGATGACTAGCAAGCCAAAAATCGCGAATATCTCGCTCTCTTAAAAACTCGGTATCCATTTTTATATAAGTCGCAAGCTTCCTTGCTACCTTTATCTTATCCTTCGCTTCCACACCGCTTTCTGATGTATAAACGATGGCAGGTACGCTTTCATTGTCAACGACAACTCTTCCTCTTGCGTCATACATTTTTCCTCTAGGTGACGGGTATGATGCTGTTTTGACTTCAGTACGATTGGCTTCTTTTTTATAATCCTCACCATTGACGATTTGCAGTACACCTAGCTTCAGCACGAGTCCAGCAAATAAACAAAATACAGCGAAGAAAAAGAGATTGATTCTCCAGGCGTTCCGGCGCTTGATTTTTTTCTGCTCGGTCGCACCTTGATGCTGTTTCTCTCCCACTTATGTTACTCCTCTCATCCTTTCAATCTTTTACAATTACCATTCTTTATTGTAACACTTTTGTAATAGTTGTTACAGCGAAACGGGCAAAAAAAAGCTGTCAATGACTTTTCAGCAAAAAATTATACTAAGACATTAAAATTTTGGTATATTTATGTCGTCTTCTTTAAATGTAAGAATCACCCATTCGTTGATTTGAAAAGCTTTTATTCTTTGACTTTAACAAAAATGACAAATGTTCTTTGTCAATGGAGGATGCTGGTACGTTTTTAACAAAAAGTCCATGGTATGATTTTTTGTGAGGAAACAAAACAAAGATTTTAGGAGGAGTTACAATATGAAGAAGAAATCATTCTTTTTTTCAGCGCTAACAGCTGCTACATTGCTTACTTTTACTGGAGGGCAGTCAGTTGATGCGAAAGAGCTTAACCTGAAACAACTTATACAAGTAAAGCATCAAGCAATTGATCTTCATACATTAGCTGCTAAATTACAGATCTCATCTGATGTCAATAAACTTAGCCAGTCACAACAAAAAGAAATCGAGGCTCTTTTGAATAAGCTCATCAAAAGCGGTCAGCCTGTCACAGGTACAAAGGTAGTAAAAGAAGTAAATAAAGCAAAAAATGAACAAAAACAAGAATCAGTGAAAAAACCAACTGCTTCTAAACCAAGTACACCACCAAAACAAAACACAAACAACCAAAGCACACCAAAAACGGAACAAAACACAAACAATCAAAGCACGCCAAAAGCTGAACAAAAAGAAACAACTGCACCAAAAGCAGACAGCAGCTTAAATGCATTTGAACAAGAAGTGGTTGAGTTAACAAACAAAGAACGTGCAAAACAAGGGTTAAAAGCGCTCTCTATTGATACGAAATTAAGCAAATCAGCTCGCGCAAAATCTCAAGATATGAAAGATAAAAACTATTTCTCTCATACAAGCCCAACTTATGGTTCACCATTTGATCAAATGAAAGCTTTTGGCATCACTTACAAAACAGCAGGTGAAAACATTGCCCAAGGACAACGTACACCTCAAGAAGTGGTTACTGCTTGGATGAACAGTGAAGGCCATAGAGCAAACATTCTAAACAAAAACTATACACACATTGGTGTTGGTTATGTGAAAGATGGTCATTACTGGACACAGCAATTCATCGGAAAATAATAGAACGAAAAAGCTTGTCCCCTTTTGGGACAAGCTTTTTTTAATCCCATAATGTATAAATGCTCTGTGTGCCGCTGTTTTCTTCGCCATCTTCAGCAAGCTTCTCATAAAGGGACTTCGCAAGTGATAGCCCTGGCATCTCTTCACCCATTAGCTTCGCTTCTTCAAGCGCAATCCCCATATCTTTTATAAAATGCTTCACATAAAAACCTGGCTCAAAATCGCCTTTCAGCATTCTTGGCGCAAGGTTTGACAAGGACCAGCTCCCTGCAGCACCTGTTGTAATGCTTTTTAGCACAGTTTCAGGATCAAGTCCTGATTTTTTCGCATAGACCATCGCCTCTGCCACACCGATCATGCCTGCAGCGATGGCAATTTGATTACACATTTTTGTATGCTGACCGCTCCCTGCAGCTCCTTGGTATTGAATATTCTCGCCCATTTGTTGAAATAGTGGAAGGCAATCTTCAAAGGCTTCCTTTTCTCCGCCAATCATGATAGCAAGCGTACCATTTCTCGCACCAACATCACCGCCCGATACAGGTGCATCTAATGCAAATAGGCCTCTTTCTTTCGCTTTCGTTTCAATTTTTTTGGCAAGCTGCGGCTTTGACGTTGTCATATCAATCAAATAGGTACCAGGTGATGCATGTTTCACCAGCCCTTCTTCGCCTAAATAAATCTCTTCAACATCTGATGGATAACCAACCATTGTGATCACAGCATCCGCCGCTTCTGCGATGTCTTTCACTGTAGATTTCCACATCGCACCTTTTTGAATGAGTGCATCCGCCTTTTCTTTCGTTCTTGTATAAATAAGCACCTCATATCCAGCATCCAAGAGATGTCCTGCCATACTACGTCCCATTACGCCAATTCCAATAAAACCAACTGTTTTAATTTGTGCCATCCCATGTTCCTCCTCAAAGAGACTTGGTCAATCCCCCATCAATTACAAGCGTTTGACCTGTCATATATGTATTGGCCTCAGATAAAAGAAAAGCCGCGTATGTCGCAAATTCTTCTGGCTGTCCGTATCGTCCAAGCGGGATTTCACGTTCCGCTTGCGCTTTGATGTCCTCCACCGATTGATTCTCTGCTTTTGCACGCTGACTGTCCAAATGCTTCACACGATCTGTTTCAATTTTTCCAGGAGCAAGCGTGTTGATGTAGATTCCATCCTTTGCAAGCTCTTGGGCAACCGTTTTCGTCCATCCAACAATCGCTGGTCGAAATGTATTCGACAGCATCAATCCTGGTATCGGTTCTTTGACCGAGGCAGAAGCTATATTTAACACTCTTCCGCCACGTTTTTTTAAATAAGGTAACGCTTCCTTTAATAAACGAATGTAGCTGAGTAAATGAAGTTCAAATGATTCCATCCAATCTGAATCGGTTAAGGTCGTGAGTGTTCCTGTTTTCGGTCCACCTGTATTGTTCACAAGAATATCAAGACGCTTATCTTCGCCGGCAGCTGTTTGAACGAGTTGCTTGATCTGGCTCGCATCAGAGACATCACATACTTGATAGGTGAGCTGACCAGTTACGTGCGGTGCCCATTCTTTGACCGTTTCTTCTAACGTTTGGGCATGTCTTCCTGATATCGTCACATCTGCTCCCTCTTTTGCTAGGGCGATGGCAATCGCTTTTCCGATTCCTTGACTACTTGCGGCAACCAGTGCTTTTTTTCCAGTTAGATTGACATTCAAGACCATCCCTCCTTGATTTTTATTTTATCATATCAAAAAAACCTTGCACGCACGGCAAGGTTCTTTCACATTCTATTCTAGCTTAAACCGGTCAATTGCTTGACGTAATGCCTGGCTTGATTCATTCAGCATGTCGGTTGACGTTTTTGTTCTTTCTAATGCTTGTAATTGTTCGTCTGTCGAAGCATGTACTTCCTCAGCTGAGGCAGCGGATTCTTCTGAGATCGCCGCAATACTTTGAATGGAATCATTCATTTTTTGCTGATCTTCTGTCATTTCATGGATCTGTGTATGAATGTCATCAATAGAACCAACAAGCACTTGCATTTCCATTGTAATGCTACTCAGTGCTTCAGCTGTTGCGTTGATGGCTTCACCTTGTTCCTCATTCATTTTACTTGCTGTTGTCATTGCTTCTGCGGCTTTTTTCGATTCATCTTGAATGAGTTTTACAGTTTCACTAATATGTTTGGTTGATTCAGCAGATTGTTCTGCAAGCTTTCTTACTTCTTCTGCGACGACAGCAAATCCTCTTCCGCTTTCACCTGCTCTAGCTGCTTCAATACTTGCATTCAGTGCAAGTAAGTTTGTTTGATCAGAGATGGCAGAGATGGCTGTCACGACATTCTCAATATTATTCGCTTTATCTTCAAGATCAAGCAGCATTTGCTCTACCTTCTTCGATTCTTCATTTGATTGTGCTGATTTTTGAACTAATAAACCGAGTGCGTCTAGTCCTTTGTAGCTTGCATCCTCAGATGACTTTGAATGGGTTTGTATTTGTGAGGCAAGTTCACCCATTTGACGCACCTTTTCGTACAAATGCTCGGAATTCTCATTAATCGTTTCAGCCTCTGATGCCTGTTTGGATGCACCTGTTGCCACTTCTTGAATGGCAGTGGCAATCTGCTCACTAGACAACAAGGTTTCATTTGAAATATGCGTGACATCGTCTGTTGATTTCACAACCTGTTCTGATGCGCCTTTTACTTTTTCAATTAACTCCCGAATTCCTTCTGTCATTTGATGAATGTTTTTCGTTAATAACCCGATTTCATCTTGTGATTTGGTTTCATATGTGCTGCTTAAATCTCCCTCAGACACTTTGCGAACATGTTCTATTAATCGTTTAATTGGCGTTGTAATGCTTCTTGCTAATAAATAGCTCAGAATGATCGCAAGTACAACAGCAATGATAGAAATCAAGATATTGGTTTGATTCATTTGTCCCGTAATCCAAAGCAGTTTTTCTTTCTCAAAACTGACACCTACCGTCCAATTGGTTTCTTTGATTTTAGAAACGACGGTTAATTGCTTGTCATCATCAATGCCAGAATCGTCGATTGCTTTTTTGATAGATGCTACTTTTGATATATTTTTCCCTTGTTCTGTTGGGTGTGCCAAAATAACCCCTGTGCTGTCAACTAAGAAAGCACTACCCTTGTGAGGTATTTTTTGTTCTTTTATATATGATTGAATGGAGGACAACTTCAAATCCAGTCCAGCGACTCCCACCACTTTTCCATTACGAACAATCGCCTTAGTAGCTGAGACGATCGTCTGATTTGTCGCTTCATCGATATATGGTTCTGTCCATAGAACCTCATCTGGATTTTCAGCTGATTGAATATACCAATCACGTTTTGTTGGATCAAACCCCTCGCCAACAACGGACTTTGGGAATGTAAATAAATTACCCTTACTTGTTCCAATATAAGCTAGCGCTATGAGTTCATCCTGCTCCTGCAGGCCCTTTAGCTCATCATTTCCATAAACAATTGATTGTTTTGTTTGTTTTTGTGCAAAATCTTCAATAAATGTACTTGTTGCCAGATTGTTAATGGCGTCACTGTATCCTTCTAGCTTTAATGCAATGATGTCTTTCATGTTTTCGGCCGTTGCGATTGTAGCATTTTTTGCATCACGTTCAATGAGTGGTCTTAACACTATGTTTGAACCGACTTGTACCGCAACGACGGTTACAATTAAAATAACTGAAATAAACACAGCTATTTTTATTTGAAGCTTCTTAAACATCTCATCACTCCTACATCCTACTTTCGTACCTTATGATGTATATCGGCAAAATTGGTACTGCATTCAATAGTTATGAGAAAATTCAAATAGAAAAACAAGCCAAAAAGACTTGTTTTAAGTGAAATATTCAATTTTAGCAGTAGGAAAGTACTGTTCTATATATGATTCTAATGTCTGTCGCAGTTCAAGCTCTTCATCTTTTTGGTAGATATATTTTCCAATTCCATATCTCCCCCACTTGTACCTTCTCTTTTCTTCATCTAATTCTAATTTTGTTTTTGGGTAATTTTTTTGGATGACGCGTTTTGCTGGTTTCGTGAACCGATGCTGAATCATTTCAAAGGTGATATCCTGTCTCACATCTTCTGGAAGGGCTGCATCAAGTTTTTCAAAAAGAACTTTATATCCTTCTTGCCAGCCATCATGAATATAAATCGGGGCAATAATAAACCCAAGTGGATAGCCTGCTTTTGCTACCTTTACAGCCGCTTCAATTCGTTTATCTAATGGCGATGTACCGGGTTCAAAATATTTAATAACATAATCTGCATTGATACTAAAACGAAATCTCGTTCGTCCGTTATGTTTTGCATCTAGCAAGTGATCGACATGATGAAATTTTGTCACGAAACGTAGTTTCCCCATATCAGATTGACCAAAATACTCTATAGCTTTTTTTAATGTATGTGTCAAATGGTCGATCCCGACAATATCAGAGGTACATGAGGCTTCAAACCTCGTTACTTCTGGAGCGCGTTCGTTCATATACTGTTCTGCTTGATCTAAAATTTCTTCTACATTGACGTACGTGCGAATGTAAGGTTTACTCCCCATTGTCGTTTGCAAGTAGCAATAATGACAATGCCCCATGCATCCAGTGGCAAATGGGATGGCATACTCCGCGGATGGTTTCGATGAATCAAACTTTAGCGTTTTTCTAACGCCAATGACGAGCGTTGATTTTGCATTACGATATTTTTGCAAATCATTTTTGCCAGGGATATTTCTGACTTGGTTGTGTGAAGTCGTTTCTCTTATTTCAATTCCCATGCCTTCGAACTTTTCTTTCAGCTCTTGTCCTAATGGGTACTCTAATGCCCTAGGTTCAATATAGACAAGCTGTGGGACAAAAGGCTTGATCATGTTAACACATCCTTACCTTAAAGGTTTACATACGGTTACTTTAACCTCTAAGTGAAGTGCTTATCCTTTGTAATATCTCCCTTATTCGAATAGATCTTGATAGAGCGCTTGTGCTTCTTCGTACGTTGGAAAGATCGCATCATCTGGCGCTAGCGTATGATACGTTTCAAGTAAAAATAAAGCAAGCTCTTGTTCATTGTACGGATGCGTGACAATCTCCGCTTCTTTAATTTGAGCCACATTCGCTGCATGTGGATTTCGATAAATGACATACACTTGATCACCTGGTTTATATTCTGAGAAAGGCAATCTGGTCACCTCCATTTTTTATTAGAATGCCCTTCTCTACATTCTCTATGATCCAATATGATAAATTTCGACAAAAAAACCAGACAGGTTCACCTGTCTGGTTTAAATTCACTTAGTTTTTCTGGAATGTATTTTTGACGAAGTCAACAACTTCCTCAGTCGTGCTAAGTGATAAAATATGCTCTTTAAATGAAGCAGCTTCTTCTTTAGATAGCTTACTCAATTGAGTTCTTGCTGGAAGAATAGACGTTGCACTCATAGAGAATTCATCTAATCCTAAACCAAGTAGTAGAGGAATTGCGATTTCATCTCCTGCCATCTCACCGCACATACCAACCCACTTGCCTTCTTTATGCGCTGCTTCAATCACAAGTGTGATGAGGCGCAAAATAGCTGGATTGTATGGCTGATACAGATAAGACACACGCTCGTTCATTCGATCAGCTGCCATTGTGTATTGGATCAAGTCATTTGTTCCGATACTGAAGAAATCTACTTCTTTTGCAAATTGGTCTGCAATGACTGCAGTTGATGGAATTTCAACCATCATTCCGATTTCAATTGAATCAGATACAGCTGTACCATTTGCAATTAAAGCTTCTTTTTCCTCAAGTAAAATGGCTTTTGCTTCTCTAAATTCAGATAACGTCGCGATCATAGGGAACATGATTTTCAAGTTTCCATATGTACTTGCACGAAGTAAGGCGCGTAGTTGTGTTCTGAAAATGTCTTGTTCTTCTAGGCATAGGCGGATTGCTCTATAGCCAAGGAACGGGTTCATTTCTTTTGGAAGCTGCAAGTAAGGAAGTTCTTTATCCCCACCAATATCAAGTGTGCGGACAACAACTGCTTTTCCTTCCATCTTCTCTAATACTGTTTTATAAGCATCGAACTGCTCTTCTTCTGTAGGGAGCTGATCTCTACCCATATATAAGAATTCTGTACGATACAATCCAACTGCCTCGCCGCCATTTTCAAGTACACCTTTTACATCTTCAGGTGTCCCAATATTCGCAGCTAGCTCTACATGAACGCCGTCTTTTGTCACCGTTGGTTGGTCCACAAGTTTCGCCCATTCAGCTTTTTGAGCTAAGTAGTCTTCATGCTTTTTTTGATACGCTTTCACTTGATCATCAGTAGGCTGAATGATGACATCTCCGCTAATTCCATCAACAATGATCACATCGTCATTTTGAACCGTTTTTGTCGCTTCTTTCGTACCAACAACGGCTGGAATTTCCATGGATCTTGCCATAATGGCAGAGTGAGATGTACGTCCACCGATATCTGTCGCAAACCCTTTGACGTATTGACGGTTTAGCTGTGCAGTATCAGAAGGTGTCAAATCTTCTGCAATGATGATGACTTCTTCAGAAATCATGCTTGGATTTGGAATGTCAACACCTAGTAAATGACCAGTGACACGTTTTGTAACGTCGCGGATATCCGCTGCACGCTCTTTCATGTATTCATTGTCCATTGCTTCAAACATTTCGACAAACATTGTCGCTGTTTCTTTTAAAGCATATTCAGCATTTACTTGATCGGATGTGATCTTATCCTTAATTGGGTTTAATAGCTCAGGATCGCTTAGAACTAGGAGGTGTGCAGAAAAGATCTCTGCTTTGTCTTCGCCAAGCTCTTTTAGCGCATGCGCTTTAATCGCTTCAAGTTCTTGCTTTGAAACATGAATTGCTTCTTCAAAACGCTTTACTTCTGTCTCTGGATCGTTGATGTCTTTTTTGTGAACAGTCAAATCTGGTTCTTCTAGACGATACGCTTTTGCAATCGCAACGCCTGATGAAGCCCCGATTCCTTTCAATTCTTGCATTACTCGCCTAGGCCTTCACTTTTCATTGTGTCTTTAAGCGCAGCAAGTGCATCATTTTCATCAGAACCAGAAGCAGAGATCGTGATTGTAGCACCTTTCGCGATTCCTAGAGACATTACACCCATAATAGATTTAAGGTTTACTGTTTTACCATTATATTCTAAGTTGATATCAGCATCATATTTACTAGCAGTTTGTACAAGTACAGTTGCAGGACGTGCGTGAATACCAGAATCTGCAGTTACTTTGAATGTTTGTTGAGCCATTTTTATCAATCTCCTTTTTATACAATTAATACATCCACAATATTATATCATACTGCCGCGCTTGTCATCTAACAAGAACGGCAGTTATGAAAATTATTTTGAAATTTTCATGAAGTTTTCTTGTCCAGCTTTGATTTCACCAGTTTCTTGAAGGTCAATAAACTGTCCTTCACTTAGGTTTGTAAATACAATTGGAGTCATCAAAGATGGTACTTCTGACTTAATTTTGTCAATATCCACTTCTAAGAGTTTTTGACCAATTTCTACTTGGTCTCCCTCTTTTACAAACGCTTCAAATCCTTCACCTTTCAGGCTGACTGTATCAATTCCAAAATGAATTAAGATTTCAAGACCACCATCAGATTGAAGTCCAATCGCATGTTTCGTTGGGAACACGTTTAACACTTTTCCTTGGACCGGTGATAATACAGTTCCATCTTTCGGTAAGATCGCAAACCCGTCACCCATCATTTTCCCTGAGAAGACTTGGTCTGGCACATCTGTAATTGGATGCAGGTCACCTGTTATTGGTGAAGCAAAGATTTCTTCACCTTGCTCATTTTGAAGCGGCTTTGCAATGACCTCTTCCACCTGCTGACTCACTTCTTCTTTTGCAGAAGGATCTTTCGCTGGGCGAGGCGTGCGGCCTGCGATAATGTCTTGCATTTGTGTTTTTAAATTATCAGAACGAGGGCCAAAGATGGCTTGGATGTTGTTCCCCACTTCAAGTACGCCAGAAGCACCAAGCTGTTTCAAACGGTCTTTGTCCACTTTCTTCTGATCATTTACTGTCACACGTAAACGCGTAATACATGCATCAAGGTGTTTTATGTTCTCTTGATCACCCATTGCTTCAAGAATGTCATAAGGCAAGTCATCGCCTTTTTCAGATCCTGAGGCACTTGCACCATTTGCTGCTTCATCCTCACGACCTGGTGTTTTCAGATTAAATTTGCGGATAGCGAATCTAAATCCGAAGTAATAAATGACAGCAAGTACAAGACCTACTGGAATGACAAGCCACCAAGCGGTTCTGTTTGGCAAGATTCCAAATAGGAAGAAGTCGATTAACCCTCCTGAGAAGGTCATTCCGATTTTCACATTTAGAATATCCATCATCATAAAAGATAATCCAGCGAATACACAGTGTATCGCAAATAATACTGGTGCTACGAATAAGAATGAAAATTCAAGCGGTTCTGTAATCCCTGTTAAGAAAGATGTAAGTGCCGCTGATCCCATAATCCCAGCCACAAGTTTTTTATTCTTTGGTTTTGCTTCATGATAAATGGCAAGTGCTGCTGCTGGAAGACCGAACATCATAAATGGATATTTACCCGTCATAAATGTTCCTGCTGTCAGCTCTGCACCGTCTTTAATTTGTTCCATGAAAATACGTTGGTCACCACGTACTAACTCTCCTGATAAGCTCTTATAGCTAAAGAACTCATACCAGAATGGCGAGTAGAAAATATGGTGCAATCCAAACGGTATAAGCGAGCGCTCAATAATACCGAATACAAAGGCAGCAAGCGACACGTTCGCTGCAAGTAAACCTGTTGAAAATGCATTCAGTGCACCTTGGATTGGCGGCCAGATGACAAGCATCAAAAGTCCTAAAATAAGTGCAGAAATGGAAGTGACGATTGGTACAAAACGCTTCCCTGCAAAGAAACCAAGATATTGCGGAAGCTCAATTTTATAAAATTTATTATACATATAAGCTGCTAATACCCCGACTATAATCCCGCCGAATACACCTGTAGATAAGGTCGGAATACCCAGCATACTAATATACTCCGGATGACCTTCTTTAAAGAATTTAGCCAATTCGATAGAATCTGATGGAATTGAGCCATTTGCGACTAAAACGGCACTCATGGTCACGTTCATGACTAGATAACCGATAATAGCGGCAATCCCTGCTACACCGTCACCATTTGCAAGACCAATGGCGACCCCTACAGCAAATAAGAGTGGTAAATTCGAGAAAACAATATCCCCTGCATTCTCCATTACACTTGCAATAAGTTGAATTGTATCGTTGTTTAAAAATTGAGCCACATTTAGCATTTGCTTATTCTGCATCGCATTTCCAAGTGCTAGTAAAATACCAGCAGCAGGGAGAATCGCAACAGGTAGCATAAGTGCTCGTCCAATTTTTTGCAACACACCGAAAAGTGATTTAAACACTGGTTGAACCTCCTCTGTTTTCGCTTACAACATGCATTTCATTAACCCCTGACTTTCATTTCATAATTAACCGTTTACATTTTACTTTCAAACACAAAAAAGGCATGGTGATATAAGGTTGCACAAATAACAGGATCTTATCCTGTATTTACCTTCATTCACTCATGCCTGATCGAATCAGTAACACGTTTAAGGTTACTATGAAATTTTATTAGTCAATCTGTACAGGTGGAGGGTCAAGTAAACCGCTTCCGCTTCATGTACAGGCTTCTTCAATGCATGTTGCAAAATTTTAATCATTTTCCAAGCTGTATTGTAGCATAAAGGATATTCGTTTTTCAATAGGTGAAGTAACTTTTCTGGTTCCTCCAAAGATTCTTCCCGTTTAATCCGCTCAATGGAAAACGTAATATGGCGTAATAAACGTAAATAATGAATACTCTCTCTATCTACCTTCATGTGGAACGCATCTTCTATGACTTGGACCATTTGCGTGATGAGTTGTGAATGCCGATTGACTTCGGATAAAGGTCGATTCGTTAAAGCTGAATGAATGTGAAGAGCGATAAAACCAATCTCTCCTTCTGGCAGCTTTGTTTCGACATCAGGCCGTTTATTGATCATTTCAACGACTTCTTTGGCGACCTCGTATTCTTTTGGATATAACGATTTGGTTTCAAGCATAAATGGGTTGGTAATATCGTACCCTTGCTGAACGCGCTTAAAACTAAAAGCAATATGATCCGTTAGTGCGATGTGAATATGTTCATTTAGCCGATGTCCCATTTTTTCTCGTATATGATAAATGACATCATTGGCAATTTCAATGATGTTTTCATCTATGTGATGAAGCAGCTGCTTATATTCTGTTTGTTCTTTTGAATTTTTCAACACGAACATTTTTTCAAATGCTGCTTGATCAAGAACATCACCCGATTTTTTCCCAAAGCCGATTCCCTTTCCGATCAGGACCACTTCGTCGTAAGAAGGGTGTCTTGCAATGATGACATTATTATTTAATGCTTTGTTAACGGTGAAGGATTCCATGAACATCCCCACCTCCTTCTTATTCAATCCCTCTTATCGTACAAAACAGATGAATCATGCGTCAACGATTGTTTTTCAAAACCGTTGTTGTTCGTTGAATTAGCTGGAAGGGTAGAACTCTTTTTTCAGGTGGTTTCCCTTTCATTGCACAGTCAAACAAGTCAAACGCTTCTTCTCCCATTTGTTTCATCGGGATATCAATCGTCGAGATGCCTAGCATTTCACTTAGCTGTTCATTTTGCACACTGAGAATGGCTGGAAATTCCCCCACCTTGATTTTGTGGCGCTGTGCTTCTAATAAAAAACCAGCTGACACTTCATCCGTTGTTATCAATAGTGCTGTCGGTTGATGCGTCATGGTTTGCCATTGTAAAAACAATTGCTGTCCGTCTAGCAGCGTCAATTTTCCTTCAATGATCCATTCTTCCGCGATTTCCTGCCTAAGTAAGCGCATTTTGTCTTGATATGCCTGAATTCGGAATTTGCTATTTGTCCCTTCTGTTCTCGACAGAACGATCGCTATCTTTTGATGCCCGCACGCTACTAAGTGGTCAAGCCCTTCTTCAAAGGCTTCATCATGTGCAATTGACACAGCGGAACATTCATCATGAACAGTTGGGTGGCAAAAGATAATCGGCCCATATTCTTGCCACTTGACAATATCTTGATCACTCAACGCGTTTGAGCAAAAGATTAATCCATCCACTCGGCGCTCTTTTAAACTCATTAACGCGTCCTTTTCCTTCAAAGGATCATATCCAGTTTGAAACAAAGTGAGATGCATGCCACTGGCTTGTGCTTTGTTCGCAATACCTGTGACAAGTTCACTAAAATAGGAATGATTGATTGTTGGCAGTACGATTCCGACCATATTTGAATAACCCTTTGCTAAATGAACGGCATGAATGTTCCTCGTATATTTGAGCTCTTTCATTGCTTTTAGCACGAGTTGACGTTTTTCGTCTTTCACATAAGGATGATGATTCATCACACGTGAGACCGTTGTGACAGAAACACCTGCTCTTTTCGCAATCTCTCTTATGTTCGCCATTTTTTCTCCTACTTTCTCTTGATATGGTACGCGTTTCATACTTTAAGATGGATGTGAGCCGAACAAATCACTGGTTAGAAAGGGGCATTCAGAATGGGTATTATCATATGGATCATATTGTGTATGGCTGTTTTGTTTTCTGCTCGTTTTGCTTTACACCCTTCAGGTAAAGAACATAAAGTGAGACCGTTTCAATCCATTGAAGATTTTTTCATTGATAAAGACCGGTCAGAGCATAAGTGAGAAAAAATCACGATGACGCTTCGTTCATCGTGATTTTTCATTATGGGATAATGGTTAGCTCCTTTGGATAATTCGTTAAGGTCACTGGACCTTCCGTCGTGATGAGTACATCATCTTCAATTCTGACTCCGCCGACACCTGGTACATAAATACCCGGTTCAATCGTAAACACCATTCCTTCTTGTAAGACGTCATCATTGGCTTGACTCATCGAAGGAAATTCATGCACAGAGATACCTAACCCATGTCCGAGGCGGTGAGGAAAATATTCCCCATATCCTGCATCTGTAATCAGGCCACGTGCTTTCAAATCTAAATCTCCAATTTTTACGCCCGGTTGACTCATCTCAAGTGCTGCTGTCTCTGCTTTTAAAACGGTGTGATAGATGTCTTTTTGCTGCTCCGTTGCTTCTTGGAAAATAAATGTTCTTGTGATATCTGAACAATAACCATCTACAATCACCCCAAGATCAAACAGAACAAAATCTCCTTTTTTCAAGACAGCTTGTCCTGGATTACCGTGGGGCTCACCCGATTTTTCTCCAAAAAGAACCATCGTTGAAAAGGACATGCCTTGGATTCCTTTTTTCTTCAGTTCATATTCAATCACAGCGAGTACTTCTGTTTCTGTCACACCTTCTTTCAGTGCATTCACTCCAATTTGTACACCCTCATCTGCTAATTGAGCCGCTTTTTTCAACGTTGCGATTTCGTTTTCGTCCTTTATAAGACGTAGCTGATTTAATTCCTCTTCTGCTCGGATGAACATTTCTGCTTTTGTGACTGCCTGGAGTTGTTCTGCTCTTTGGAGAGATATCGATTCTTTTTCGATCGCCAGACGAGTCGCCACAATCCCTCTTACTTTGATCGCTTCCTGAATGAAGTCAAATGGGTTTTCATGATCTTCATATCCGATGATCTCACCATGCCATCCAGCGTTTTTCGCTTGCTCGACTTCCATTTTAGGCAAAATAAAAAATGGTTCCGCTTCTTGGAAAACAAACAGCCCCATCACGCGTTCATGCGGTTCTGTGTAATACCCCGATAAGTAAAATACATTTTCCTTTGTATGTATAAACGCACCTTGAATGTCTTTTTTCTTTAACCAAGAAGACAAATTGTTCATTCGATTCATTTGTCATCCTCCTCATTTGAAGTTCTACGAAACATTTTATCAGTTTTCACTGTATTTCGCACAAAAGCGCACTGACGAGAAAGTCAGTGCGCTTAACCATTGTTTAGGATGCACGAAGAAGACGCAATCCATTTAAAATAACAAGGATCGTACTACCCTCGTGTCCAATGACACCAAACGGTAAATCTAAGACTTGTAAGAAATTCGCACAGATTAACAAACAAATCACAGTCAAAGAAAAAATGATATTTTGCTTAATGATTCTGTTCATTTTTCTTGAAAGGCGAATCATCTTCGTTAAGTTGTTTAAATTGTTCTTCATTAAAATGAGATCAGCTGTTTCTAATGCAACATCAGTGCCTCCACCCATCGCAACGCCAACGTCTGCTGTAGCAAGTGCAGGTGCATCATTGATTCCATCTCCTACCATGATGATGGAATCACCTTGTTTTTTCAGTCGATTGACTTCATGAACCTTTTGATCTGGCAGACATTCAGCGACAACCGTTTGAATCCCTGCTTCTTTCGCAATGACTTCTGCCGTTTTTTGTTGATCTCCTGTCAGCATAACCGTTTGAATTCCTAATTCATTCAATTCTCGGATCATGTTTTTGGCTTCAGGTCTGATTTGATCTTTCAACCCGAGGCAGCCAACGACTTGTTCGTTTTTTTGGACATACACAACTGTGTAGCCTTGTGCAGAAAGATCTTCGCCATCCGTTTCGATCTCAGGGTGAATGGATGCTTCGCGCGTAAAATCTTTTTTCCCAATACGCCACATATCTCCGTTCAATTGCGCTTTCACACCGAATCCAGAAGTTTCCTCAATTGTCACATCAACCGTTTGTGCCACTTGATGATCTTTGGCCATCTCTGATATGGCTTTGGCTAACGGATGGTTTGATTGACGTTCAATTTGGTACAGTGCCTGATAAAACGAGGCTTCGTCTTGACCTTTTGCAATGGAAACCTTTTCTACAGCTGGTTTTCCACTCGTAATTGTACCCGTTTTATCAAAAGCAATCATTGTGCTTGTGCCTAGCTTTTCTAAAAAGACACTTCCCTTCACTAGCATTCCGTTTCTCGCACCGTTAGAAATAAGCGACAGTGCTGCAGGCATAATAGATGCTACTAATGCACACGGGGAAGCAACGACCATAAACACCATGGCGCGGTAAAAGGTTTCACTCATGCTCCAACCGAGTGCAAAATGGGGCACAACCATTAAAATGGCCACAGTGATTAAAACACCTTTTACATATGCTCCTTCAAACCTTTCAATGAAAGCTTGGCTCGGCGATACACTTTCTTGTGCAGATTTCACAAGCTTAATGATTTTATGAAACAATGTTTCTTCATTATGTTTTGTTACCTCTACTGTCAGTGAACCATTTAAGTTCACAGTTCCAGCAAATACTTCATCACCTTGCGACTTCTCTTGTGGTACAGACTCACCTGTTAACGCTGATTCGTCTACACTTGTTCTTCCGCTAAGAATCACACCATCTGCTGCAATGCGTTCACCAGCTTTGACCATGATGCGATCACCTGGTGTTAATGATGCAACAGCGATTTGAACGGTTGTTCCATCCTCTTTCAGTAAAGTGGCTTCATCTGGTGCAATGGACATGAGAGCTGTTAAATCTTTTTTACTTTTATTTGACGTGTACGTTTCTAACGCACCACTTAATGAAAAAATAAAAATTAAGATGGCTCCCTCCGCCCAGTACCCAATGATAGCTGATCCTATTGCAGCGAAAATCATCAACAATTCGACGTTCAACGTCTTAGAAGCAATTGTTTCTTCAATTCCTTCCTTCGCTTTTG
Source organism: Bacillus sp. 179-C3.3 HS (assembly GCF_047229225.1). Classification (NCBI taxonomy): domain Bacteria; kingdom Bacillati; phylum Bacillota; class Bacilli; order Caryophanales; family Bacillaceae; genus Bacillus; species Bacillus sp. 179-C3.3 HS. Next base: position 170,665 of record NZ_JBFEFT010000002.1, read on the forward strand.
CAAAACCACCAATGACAAATGCAAGAATAAACAGTGGAATACTCCACATGCTGTGATCGTTTAAAAACCACCCAATTAAAATGAGAATTCCCGATATACCTGCTGCAATCAATTCTCCGTTTTGTCTCCATTGATGTAAAAATCTATTTTGTTCCTTTTGGTTTGTCGTCTGATAAACGGCCGCATTCTCATTCATGTTTATATTCTCCTCTCTAATTGATAATGATTTTCACATTATCAACCGTTAACAAGTACAATTTCTGTCTGTTATTTCAGTGTTTTCTTAGTTTTAATAGGTCTGAAACTTATTATAACAGCTTCTCGTTAATTTTCAATTAATAATTATTATAATTTCTATTTGATAATTATTATCATCAATGTTTTGTACGATTCAAGTCTCACATTTTATTCAAAAAAAAGAAATTGAACACAAAAAGGAACCAAAAGATACGCCTTTTGGTTCTAGGTTCAAGCATTTTCACAATGGCTTTTTATTTGTCCATTCTTTCATTTGTTTTTTTGTAAGAGGTCCAACATGGGTTTTCTCAACTTCTCCTTTTTCATTAATCAAAAAGGTGGTTGGAATGGTGATAATTTGATATTTCTTCATCATTTCCCCGTTTATATCTAGGACGATGGGAAAAGTAAACTTTCTGTCTTTTACAAATTGAGTGACAGCCCTTCTTCCCTGTTCAGCACTTAGTAAATTGACTGTGAGGATGTCTACATCACTCTTATTTTCTTTGACCATTTGTTCAAAGACTGGCAGCTCCATTTTGCATGAAGGACACCATGTTGTCCAAAAATGAAGGATCGTACGTTTTCCTTTCGGCGGGACAATGAGCGTTTCACCATGTAATGTTGTTGCCTCTATTGATGGTGCCATGACAGGTGGTTTCGCTTCTATTTCTGTGTTGAATACAAATGAAAAAAGGAACATGAATAGAACGCTAGCGAGAAGATATGTACGATTCATCACGATCTTCCTTTCCCGTTTTTTTTATAGCATTCCCGCTTGTTTCCATATCATTCACGCTTTTTTCATTTGCAAAAACATCGAAACCCCAAGCTCCTTACAAATGGTCGCATAGTGTAAAGCGGTCAAGAGTAGCATCCCTGTATTCATGCCTAAGATGACCCCCATCATATTGAGGCTTTCAATCGAACCGAGAAAATAGACCATCGAAAAGGTGACAATGTGCACCCATATATTATGAAGAAACACATCTTTTATGAGACCCATCCCAATTAAACATGCTTGAAATGGCATCACAAACAGGTGACATAAAAAATATGGCCAAAGTAATTGTAAATAAACCGCTGCCTGCTCAGAGTCAAAAAAGAGATGTGTGAGTGGAGATGCGAAATAATACATCACCATCACTGCGGGTACCCCGTAACCAAATGTAATCAGAATAGCCTGCCTCACCCGTTTTTTCACAAGATCATATTGCCCTAGCGCATATGCTTCAGACACATTTGGAATCATCACGATCATGATTGAATGGGCAATAAACGCGGGAAAGAAACCGATGGACATCGCCACGCCCGCAAGCATTCCGTAATGATCAACAGCCAGAGTACCTGATATACCCGCTGCGATTAGCGCTCCTTTGATTAAAAAAGGCTCAATTGCATTGGCGATGGCATGGAAAATACGCATCCCCGTTGTCGGAATAGAGACCGCCAACAATCGTTTTCTTACATCACTGCCTCTCAGTTCAACCGACCTGACATTGACCGCATTTTTCGCCATAACATATTGTGAATATAAATAGATAAAAACGACAAGATCACTTGCCACGATCACCCCGATGGCAATCAATACAGCTGTTTCAATATCAAAGGAATACCAATGGAAAAATAAAAACAAGCAGATGAGCTGGATTGTTTTTTTAAGCATATTGGCTAAAGCAATTCTACCCATTTGTTGTTTCCCCATAAAATAACCACGTGCAATCGAGGTGAACGCGATAATCGGGATGAGAGAAAGCACAAGCCCCTTCATCAGTGGATGATACGATTCAAAAACAGGAATATAAGGCAGTACAAATGCTGCAATGGCGGTAGTTGTAACTGTTACCACCAGTGTCATTTTAAACGCATGACGTAGCATGCTTTTGTGAAGTCGTTCGTGCGACTCTGCAATGAATTTAGATATGGAGACTGGCAACTCTAAACTGGCAATCACTAGTACAAGCATAATGATGGGAAGGATACTCATATACAGACCCATTCCGTGTTCCCCGAGCTCTCTTGCTAAAATCATATTGACTAAAAACTCTATACACTCCGCAATAAAAGCGGCAACAGATAGCAGTATGACCCCTTTTACAAATCGATTCATGTAGTCTCCCCTTGTCTAAAAGAAAATTCTTTTCACATTCTATGAGACAAGTCCTGAAAATATTTTGATTATTAAACACAAAAAAGCAACGACTGATATGTCGTTGCTTTTTCGTTAAACTGCAAAAACATGACGGCCAATTTGTTCTACAACGGTACGGGAACGAATCCATTGATCTGTCGCAGTCTTTGGGTTGTAAAAATAAATGGCTTTAGTTGTTCGGTCTTGGCCTTTCACCACCTGCTTCACTGCCTTGATCGATTCTCGATCCGCCTTATCATGGATACTCCCATTAGAAACCGGTTGGAAGGCATTTTGCTGATAAATAACCCCCTTGACGCTATCAGGGAAAGAACGATGCTCCACTCGATTTAAAACCACACTCGCCACCGCTTTTTTACCTGCGAAGGATTCTCCTTTCGCTTCCGCATGCACCAATCGAGATAGCAAGTCCACTTCATCACGAGAATAACGCGCTTGCTTTTTCTCGTTCTTTGTTTCAGCTTTTTCTTTTTTCTGTTGTGACTGATTTGACGATTTTGATTCAGACATATTTTTCCTTCTCACTTCTCGCTGCTGTCCCATATCTAAAAGTAGCGGGGTCACCATTTGATCTTCGTCTTGATCTATATTTGAAAGCTGATGCTTCATAGATGAAGCTGCCATTTCCTGATTAGATGCATTTTGTTTGTGTTGGATGTGTTGGATATTGTCCATTTTCATCGCTGATACGAGCATAAGGATGACAAATAGAGCTGTATGAATTTTCATCATTCGCCTCATTCCTCCTTTAATAAAAGTAGGCTGCAAGATACTTGTCCACTCTAACAAGAGCCTCTTTTATTTTCACGCACAAAGATTTGCATGCCTGTCCAAATTCCGTCACTAAATGGCATCTTCTAGTTCACTTGTGTACAAAATGGAAATGTTAACGCTTGAAAGAGTGATTTTTCAGCCTATCATCATCCATATGCACCGAATGTTGGGTTATTACATTTTCTTTTCATATGTATCAGGCTGTTTTGAAGTATGTCAAAACAGCCAAAATAAAAAAGCTTTCTCTCATAAATGAGAAAAAGCTTTAGCTTCTTGCTTCTTTAAGATATTCAAAAATAACATCTCCACCATGTTTAGCTGTCCCGCGAAAGTGTTTAAAATCATCTTGCTTGACTAAAAAAGACCGAAAATATAAAAAATCATCTTTTTGAATGGTGACTTGCTTTTCTGTTCCATTCCTTAATGATTCAATGATTGTGTGAATTTGTTCCTCTGTCAAAAAAACCTCTCCCTTTCTGCGATGATCAATTATTAAATATACCATTCGTTTTAAACGCGTACAACGAAAACGAAACAAAAACGTCTTTACCCTTTACAACGGTATGAAAATATTGCAAAATACTTTTTAATAGGGAAAGAAATCTGTTTTTAAAGGAGAGGGATCGGTTGAAGATTGCAAAAATTGGAAACGTGATTGAATTTAGAAATGGTTTAACAGGTGTAGTTGAAAAAGTAAACGAAAACTCAGTGATTGTGGATGTCACCATTATGGACAACTATAGAGATTTAGAACTAGACTCACTGACAGTCGTTAATCATAAAAATTATAAAATCATCAAAGACTCCGTACAATAATTTTGCAATCCTCAAGCCAGACGCTCGTTACATAGAATCAATCAGCAAGGCTGTTTCAACTAGCAGCTTCGCTCTCTTAGACATCACATACAAAAAAGACTGACCTCATATATGGAGATCAGTCTTTTTGCGTATGAAAGGTTTGCATTTCCGCTTTGGTTTTGTACATCTCTACTTCTTCAGGTGTGATGACCCCTTTATCGATCAAAAGCGCAATCAATCCAAGTAATGTAGAAGCACTCCATTTATAGCGTTCTTTATTTTGATGTTCCAGCATGTGAAGCTCTTCTTTCAGCTCCATTACCAGTTGCTCCGCTTTCTCTTTTTCGTTTTCCAACACATACGCCTCCGTTTCCCGACAACTGTCCTTATTCTATCTCAAAACAAACGTGATGAGCAAAAAAAGCCTGAACACACTTTACAAACATATGTTCTATCTTGTATAATGTAATTATGAGCTGGTAGCCCCCAGCCGTCCTAGCAAGTTCTATTCCTACTTGTATGAGAAGAGCGAAATGACTCTTCTCTTTTTTTGTGGTTTATGTTGGATTGATTCTTTGTGAAATTTGAATATAGATATGCTTCTCAATTTCAACTATAAATTCACCATAAAAACGAACTAAAAACACCCTTTAAATGAAAGGGTGTTTAATTTTATTTAGTCTTAATACTTTTTAAAAAAGCACTTCTGTTTTCAGTAGCATCAGTCAGTAATCTTGCATTTTCATTGAGCCTTTGTACGAGTGCTTCCTTAGCTTGCCCATCAAATGAAGAGAGTAATGCAACATACACTTCAGCTATCGCCTGTTGTGCTGAAGAAAAATCTGATGCGATTTTTGTATCTTCTTTTAGGTTGTGACAATGAGTCTTTAAACTTGATCCTACAATTTTTTTCAATTTCTCATTTTGCATCATTTTATTATAAAATTCTAGTGTATCCAACTTATCCTCCTTACACCCTTAACCAATTTGCTAATTCATTATCCTTATTTTTTAAATCCTCAGCCATTTTAACTATAAACTCACTAATATCCTCTAAATCTCTAATCAAATAATGTAGAGAAGCCTCAGTTTCATAGTGTTCTTCTAAGTCATAAAATGCTGCTTTTTCATTTTCAACAGTGGGTGCATGGTACAATACAGCTTGATCAAGATCACTAGGACCAAGTTCCTCGAACTCTCCCAATCTCTTTCCGTAAATAGATTTTACGTCATAAACCATTTTGCTGTGATCATGAGGGAATCGTTCAATTGCTTGTTTTTTTGTTTTTAAGTCTTCGATAGCTGCCTGTAATCGTTTGGCTAATTCTTTTGCATACTTGGCATCCACTTTAATGGTTTGCCCATTCATACCTGAATAAGATGAGAACGATTCGACATTCTGGTTATAAACACCTTTGCTGCCATCAACACTCTTAATATTACCATTCTTATCGAATTGAAAATTCGCATCACTTAAACTATGAGTATCCGGATTTTTTGCAAATGCTTGTCCATAAAAAGAAGTAATCAAATTTCCTAAAACCCCAGGAACACCAAGCGGTGACATAAACCGCTCTATACGCTCTCTTCGTGATTGACTTGGATCTTTCGTATAAATTGTCGTTCCGTTGTGCCGGTCATATTCTAATAACCAACCGGCCCCAACCATGTCATCCGGATTGATGATGGACTTTTGATACAAATCAAATTCGCCGTTTCTGATTTTCTTCTGTGTTTTTTCATCATGCAACTTAACAATGGAAGGATTGTTAAAGGCTACACTGTAAACGTTATTGTTTACACCAGCATATTCAGCATCTGCTCCACCAAGTGAATGTCCAGTCGTTGAAATCACTGTATTAGTATTTGCGTATTTTTTTACTTCATTAGCCACAAGCTTATCCCCTTGATCGAATTGGGAAGTTTTGGTGACAATTTTATACTTTCCGCTCTTCAGTAACATAGCTTGCTCCATGCTACCATTATATTTGCTAATGGCTTTAGAATGGATTTGCGCTTCTTTTTTCATTATGTATTTGACTTTCTTTTTCGGGTCTTTACCCATGACAACATTACCACCATCAGCATCAATGATGTCAGCTTTTATTTGCTCTTGATTAGTCCCTTGAAATCCAACAACAACATTTTCAGGGTTTTTAGGTTTTATCCATTTACCGTCTTTCTTCTTACCTTGTACGAATACGTAAGCATCTAAGCCTGTGTCTGGGTCTTTTTTGATTTTATCTACATAAAAAGCCTTTTTTGAATCAGTTATAAGTGGCGTCTTATTCTCATAGGCTTTTTGTATTTTCTTTTCATCATATGTATTTTGACTAAGAGAAAAATAGTCTTCATCGGTTAAATTAGGTATGTCGGTCTTTGTATTCATGTACAATGCCCTTTCTCTCATGTAAAATGTAATACAGAAAGGATGGTTTTATGAAAAAATACATAATTATCCTTATAACTCTGGTTATTATAACACTTGGAGGGATATTTATGAAGGAACAACACGATAAAAAAATGGAAGCACTAGAAGATAAAAAGGAAGAATTGTATTCCTTGGCTAAAAAAAGAATGACTGACTTTATCAAAACAAACTATACTGATATTGAACGTATTGATTATACGAATGATTATATGGTAAACCCAATGGGGGGCATTTCAATTAATGGTTACCTCAATGGAAATAAGAAAAAAGAAATATGGGGAATCTATGATAAAGGTAATGACAAAGTCATATCTTTCACTGTAGATGCAATCGAGAAACCTGAGTGTGAAGATAAAGTATGCGAGTATTAAAAAGAGGTAAATCATCAGAATAAACAAACCAGTCCTCTCGATTATTCAAGAGGACTATTTATTTTAGATTCAGGTGTAGCTGATACAATTGGACTTGTTCTTGAATACATCGTTCTCACTGCTGATTTACTCATACTTTAGATAAAGGATGGTTTTATGAAAACACACACAATTATCCTTATAATAACTCTGGTTATTATTGCACTTGGAGGGATATTTATGAAGGAACATCATGACAAAAAAGTAGAAGCCCTAGAAGCTAAAAAAGAAGAATTGTATTCCTTGGCAAAAAAAAAGAATGACTGACTTTATTAAAACAAACTATACTGATATTGAACGTATTGATTATACGAATGATTATATGGTAAACCCAATGGGAGGCATTTCAATTAATGGTTACCTCAATGGAAATAAGAAAAAAGAAATATGGGGAATCTATGATAAAGGTAATGATGAAGTGGGTTTATTTACTGTTGATGCTAAAGAAAAGCCTGAGTGCGAAGATAAAGTATGCGAGTATTAAAAAAATTTGTTCATTTTAATACTTTTATATATGAAAATCGATACCATAAATACAGTCCCCTTGAACAATTTCAAGGGGACTTAGTTCACCCAACATATCACGATAAACCTCTGAAAGCTTACAACACTTGATGATTAGCGATTATCAATCGTTTCCGGATACATATCATGATTCATCATACGGTACTCGGCCATTTTTTCATACTTCGTCCCAGGCTTTCCGTAGTTTGTATACGGATCAATCGAAATACCGCCTCTTGGCGTGAATTTCCCCCATACTTCAATATAGCGTGGGTCCATTAATTCGATTAGGTCATTCATGATAATATTCATGCAATCCTCATGAAAATCACCGTGGTTACGGAAGCTGAACAGATATAATTTTAACGATTTACTTTCAACCATGATTTCATCTGGAATATAGCTAATGTAAATGGTCGCAAAATCGGGCTGTCCTGTTTGCGGGCAAAGGGATGTAAATTCTGGACAATTGAATTTTACAAAGTAATCTCGATTTGTATGTTTATTTGGGAATGACTCTAGCACTTGTGGTGCGTATTCAAATAAGTATTCGGTTCCTTGGTTTCCTAGTAAAGTGACACCTTCTAATTCTTCTGGTTTTCTAGTCGTCATGTCGTCTCTTCCTTTCTATACGCCTCGTTTATTTCCCCACAACAATGTGTGTAATTGCGGCAACACTCTTACGCGATTCAAGTCTGGATCTTTTGCTACTTGATCGACAAGTGATTCATATTTCTTTAATAAGTGCGTTAATAAATACGCGTCATCTAATGTCGTCGTATCATCATTTCCTACTTGTAAATAAAACAGTAGCTCTGGGTATTTCGCATGAACATCCTTCGCATAGGCTAAATCACGATCATCAAAGATGACGACCTTCAGGCTCGCATGTTGTAGCCTGTTTCCACGTTTTAACTCATCTATGATACGGTCCAGTTTCGTAAAATCTGTTTTCATATTTGAGCTTGGCGGCTTTGGAGAAATCGTTAAATCATCAATCTTCAAAAACCAATCTTGATACATCGTTCCTTGTGTTTCTAGCGCTGTATCTATTCCCTCTTCATGTAACAAATCAATGAGTGATTCCATTTGTTTCAAAAGCGCAGGATTCCCCCCTGAAATCGTGACATGAGAGAAAGCCTGTCCACCTATTTTTTTCAGCTCTTTCACAATCTCTTCCGCATGTAGCCACTGAATATCATGCTTGGCTGATCCATCCCATGTAAATGAAGAATCACACCAGCTACATGAATAGTCACAGCCAGCCGTTCTAACAAACATGGTTTTTTGGCCAATGACCATTCCTTCTCCTTGGATCGTTGGACCGAAGATTTCTAATACAGGAATCGCCTTAGCCATTTGATTCAACTCGTTTCGGACGGTAAATGCAATAGCTTGTCGGTGTCTCTCTGACAAAGACTTGAACACAGGTTGGCTTGTTTGCTAGTGTCGATAAATAGGCCGCCACTTTATCGTGTACCGTCTTAGCCACAACCTCAGTTGTTGGCATCGCATATGGGTCATCCGTAGAAAATTCTTCATGATCATTCAACAATGTATGATCGTACTGCCCATGTATCAGCTTTTTCAGCGTACTGAAATTGACAAGAAATCCGGATTCATCTAAATGGTCTCCAGCAATTGTGATGTTGATCGTATACGTATGTCCATGAACACGACTACACGCACCAGCATCTTCTCTTGGAATAAAATGCGCTGCTGATAGATGCATATCTTTGTTCAATTCAAATGAATATGGATGATCCGTTTGTGGATAGATTTGCGAAAGCATTTATTTCGCCTCCTTCATTTCCATATACGTGTCATATCCATTTTTGCGAAGCTTACATGCAGGACACTCCCCGCAGCCATCAGAAATGATGCCATTATAGCAAGTGAGCGTTTCATTTTTCACAAAGTCTAACGCATCCAACTCGTCTGCTAGCTTCCATGTTTCAGCTTTGTCGAGCCACATCAGTGGTGTATGGATGACAAATGGCTTTTCCATTGCCAAGTTGACTGTCACATTGCAAGATTTTACAAACGCATCACGGCAATCTGGATAACCGCTAAAGTCAGTCTCACATACTCCTGTGATGATGTGTCTTGCACCAATTTGATACGCAAGAATAGATGCAAAAGATAAGAAGACTAAATTTCTACCTGGAACAAATGTAGACGGCAGTTCTCCTTCCTTTTCTACAATATCGATGTCATCTCTTGTTAAGGCATTTGGTGCCAGTTGATTCAACAGAGACATGTCTAATAAATGATTTTTCACACCTAACTTTTCAGCAATCCTTTTGGCGACATCAATTTCTTCTTGATGACGCTGATTATAATGAAAGGTAACTGTCTCTACCTCTTTAAATTGTTGAAGTGCCCATAATAAACAGGTCGTACTGTCCTGTCCCCCACTAAAGACAACAACTGCTTTTTCATTTTTCATTTCCTACGTTCCTCCTTTTGCAATCATGTGCCAGTGCACGAAACTGCATCTGAAAGGCCTCTCAAACCCCCATTTTTCTCAAAAGAAAAAGACACCTTCACATTCATAGAGGTGTCCTAGCCATAAAAAATAAAAAATGCCACATCCAAGGATACGGCAAGTCCTTAGTTTTTTATAGAGGGTTTTGCTAGAACCTCTCCCGTCTTCACGGATTTTTGTTCAATTTTCACAGATCTTAGTGTAGCATATATTTTTTATACAAGCCATCCTTTCTTTACCTATCAATTGATGAAGGGACTTTTTTCAGACTAAGAAAAATAACAAAAAAGATACTGACATAACCAAAAATGGGGTAAACCGTTGAAATAAGTGTACCGTATCCGATTTTACTAATCACATAGCAGCAAATCAGAATCAGAGAAATCGTATACATGCTTCTCAATCTAATATACGCCCTCACCTGTCTCTCCAATCCATATAAATTCCCAATCACTGATGTAAATACTTCACCGAAGATGACAAATAAGTAAATCAGATGAATAGAATTTGCAACTTGATACACCACTTGAGCCATTGGAATGTCAAAGGCCTCTAGCATGGCTAACGAAGAAAGTGATAAAAAACAGACAAGAAGTATGAGTGTTAGCATCACACCTCCAAGTACCGCTCCCTTTTTAATGACAGCTTCCGATGTCATCTCATTTGCAACTGGTACGAGGACGGCTTGTGATAGCGCTAAATTAAAAGCACCATAAGATATCGCAGATAAAATCCATTCACCTTCTCCAAATTGCAATGCAAGCACATGACTTTCACTGCTACTAAAAACAAATGAATCAAGGAATACCATCAGCGAAAAGAAAATCAGCATTGGTACAACGAGTACATTGACACCAAATAACCCTTTTGATCCTTTAAAAAGGACAATAATGCTGAGAATGATTGTCAAACACACACCATATTCCTTTGAAATGCCTAGCTGCTCTTCAAAAATAGCACCAGCGCCCGAAATCATCACAGAGGTCACACCAAGCAAAATAAAAAACATGACGACATTGATATATTGACTTGCTGTTGATCCGAATAAAAAACGATTCATGTCTTGGTATGATTCAGCATTGATTCGTTTAGAAATAAGCATCATTTTAGCACCAAGACCAGTAAAAATAGCGCCACTAATGAGAATTCCCACTAACCCAATCCAGCCAAAACGAACAAAAAATTCTACGATTTCTTTTCCCGTCGCAAACCCAGCTCCAACCACAGTTCCTACATATACAAAGGCAAGCTGAAAAGCGGATTCATTTGAACGTTTCATGTGACCCCTCCGCACCCATCACTTTCAATTGTCTCTTTTCTTATCCTATGAGACAGGTTTCTTGAAAAGAAGGACAAACCATGATTAAATGCAAAAAAGGATCATTTATCCTGCTCTGTGCAAAGTACTTGAAAGTCAAAATAGGTCAGAGTATACTATAGTCAAAGATGGTCAAACAACAGACCATTTTCTTTTCATATCATTAGTCAAATAAGGTCAAACTTTTATTTTAAGGAGGTCATGGCAAATGCGTTGTCAACATTGTCAAGTAAATGAAGCAACTATTCGCCTGAATATGCAAGTCAATTCGTCCCGTAGCCAAATGGTTTTATGTGAAGACTGCTACACCTCTTTGATGGAGCAGTCAAAAATGAAAATGGGACCTAACATGTTCGGCGGAGGTTCATTTTTCTCTCAACCAACAGGACATGCCCCGCATCAGGAGCAATCAAAACAACAAAAAGGGTTACTCGATGAGCTCGGCCGTAATTTAACAGATGGTGCAAAGGCTGGTTTAATTGATCCAGTCGTTGGCCGTGATGAAGAAGTAGCAAGAGTCATTGAGATATTAAATAGAAGAAATAAAAACAATCCAGTGCTCATTGGTGAGCCAGGTGTTGGTAAAACAGCCATTGCAGAAGGGCTTGCACTGAAAATTGCGAGCGGTGATGTACCAAATAAATTAAAGAACAAACAAATTTATTTATTAGACGTGGCTTCCCTCGTAGCGAACACAGGTGTTCGTGGTCAATTTGAGGAAAGAATGAAGCAGTTAATGAAAGAATTACAAAGCCGTAAAAATATTATTCTATTTGTCGATGAAATTCATCTATTAGTCGGTGCCGGTTCTGCCGAAGGTTCAATGGATGCTGGGAACATATTAAAACCTGCTCTCTCAAGAGGTGAATTGCAACTAGTCGGTGCCACTACATTAAAAGAATATCGTCAGATCGAAAAAGATGCAGCACTTGAACGTCGCTTTCAGCCTGTCACCGTTGCTGAACCAACACAAGATGAAGCCGTCCAGATTTTAAAAGGCATTCAAGATAAGTATGAAACGTATCATGGCATTACCTACTCTGAGGATGCGATTAAAGCTTGTGTCCAATTGTCAGCGCGTTATATTCAAGACCGTCACTTGCCGGATAAAGCCATTGATTTGATGGATGAAGCGGGTTCAAAAGCGAACCTCTCACTTGATGTCGCTAGTGAAGCTGAACTCACAAATCGATTAGCACAAATTGCCACTGAAAAACAAGCGGCATTAAAGGCTGAACAATATGAAAAAGCAGCGACGCTTCGAGACGAAGAAGAAGCGATTGAAGCTAAACTGCAACACAAGTCTAATCAAGCAGAACATATCGTCACAGCAGAGGATATTCAAGCCATTGTGGAACAACAAACAGGAATTCCAGTGGGCAAATTACAAGCAGACGAACAAACGAAAATGAAAGAAATTGACGTCCGTTTAAAAGCCAAAGTGATTGGTCAAGAACATGCGGTCGACAAAGTAGCAAAAGCCGTAAAAAGAAGCAGAGCTGGGTTAAAATCTAAACATAGACCAACTGGCTCCTTCCTATTTGTTGGACCTACTGGTGTAGGGAAAACCGAGTTATCCAAAACATTGGCTGAAGAATTATTCGGCTCAAAAGATGCGATGATTCGTTTGGACATGAGTGAATATATGGAGAAACATTCTATATCCAAAATCATTGGTTCTCCTCCTGGTTACGTTGGGCACGAAGAAGCTGGTCAACTCACTGAAAAGGTTCGCAGAAATCCTTACAGCATCATTTTGTTAGATGAAATTGAAAAAGCACATCCAGATGTCCAGCACCTCTTTTTACAAATCATGGAGGATGGTCGATTGACAGACAGTCAAGGCAGAACCGTTAGCTTTAAAGATACTGTATTGATTATGACAAGTAATGCTGGCAGCACTGATAAAACCATCAAAGTGGGATTCCAGTCAGCGCAAGATGACACAATGAAAGAACAATCATTGATTGATTCGCTCAGTCCGTATTTTAAGCCAGAATTCTTGAACCGATTTGACAGTATCATTCAGTTTGAATCATTAGGTAAAGAAGATTTAGTCAAAATCGTTGACCTTCTATTGAATGAGCTAACAGACCAATTAAAAGAACAAAATATAACGATTCAAGTCACAAATGAAGCAAAAGAAAAAATCGCCGAGCTTGGATATCATCCTGCATTTGGTGCTCGTCCATTAAGAAGAACAATCCAAGAACACATTGAAGATCAAATGACCGAGATCATGCTTGAAGAAGAACATCTTGACGGATTTACAGTCGATGTTGAAAAAGATGAAATCATTGTGAAAAAAAGCTAAGTCCATCAGCGTCGATACTACATGCCCCTTTTGCCAATACAATAGAAGAAACAGAGATGCGTTTAGTAAGCATTGGCGAACTTGACTCAAAGAAACTCCCTTCAAATAGATAGGGAGTTTCTTTTTTTAGACGGTAAGAGCAAACTTTCGACAAGATTTCTTCACAGATAGCAGCTTTATTTACTATTCAAGCTAAAACCCTTCTAGAAGATACCGATATTAACTATAGAAAAAGAAAGTAAAAGGATTTGGTGAGATAATGGACAAAACATCGTTGATTGGTATTATTTTAGCATTTGTTGCACTTGGTGTCGGTATGGTTATGAAAGGTGTGAGTTTAACCGCTCTTCTCAACCCTGCGGCTATATTAATTATTATTGTTGGGACCGTTGCAGCCGTTGTCATCGCCTTCCCTACTAGTGAAATTAAGAAAACACCAAAATTATTTGGCAAGCTTTTTAAGGATAACCAGCTGCCAACGATTCAAGAAATGATCCCTCTATTTTCAAATTGGGCGCAAATTGCTCGTCGTGAAGGTCTTTTAGCATTAGAAGCAAGCCTTGAAGAAGTGGATGACGATTTCTTAAAGAATGGACTCAGCATGGCCGTTGACGGTCAAAGTGCTGAATTTATCCGAGATGTATTAACAGAGGAAGTCGATGCCATGTCAGAAAGACATCAGGCGGGTGCATTAATTTTCTCACAAGCCGGTACATACGCTCCAACACTAGGAGTACTTGGTGCTGTTGTTGGTCTGATTGCCGCACTGGCAAACATGGCAGACATTGATCAATTAGGAGCAGCCATCAGTGCTGCGTTCGTTGCCACACTCCTCGGGATTTTTACAGGTTATGTTTTATGGCATCCATTTGCAAACAAGTTAAAACGGAAATCAAAAGAAGAAGTAAAGCTTCGTCTTATTATGATTGAAGGGATTCTTTCTGTTCTTGAAGGTCAATCTCCTAAAATCATTGAACAAAAACTACTGATGTACATCCCAGCCAATGAACGTGCAAGTATCGTCATTGAAGAAGGAGACAAGCAAAATGGCTAGGAAACGGAGAAAGCAAGATCATGATGAACATGTAGATGAGTCTTGGCTAATTCCTTATGCTGATATTCTGACGCTTCTCCTTGCCCTCTTCATCGTCTTGTTCGCATCCAGTTCCATTGATGCTGCAAAATATGAGCAGATGGCGAAATCGTTTAATGTTGTCTTTACTGGTGGTACCGGTGTAATGGATCATTCAAGTATGCAAAGCACCGAGGATCCGGACCAAAGTAATCAAACAAAAAAATCAGCAGAAGATGATGAGGAAGCAAAAGCGAAAGCACGAGATCAAGCAGTTTTAACAAAGGTCAAAAAGCAAGTCGATACGTTCATAGCAAATAAAAAACTAGATGCTAAACTACAAACGAAGCTAACAGATGAAGGGCTTTTAATTACAATTGAAGATAGTATTTTCTTCGATTCAGGTAGAGCCGTCATCCGGCAACAAGATGTTCCGCTGGCAAAAGAGATTTCTAAACTACTTGTCATTAACCCAGCACGCGGCATTGTCATTAGCGGACACACAGACAATGTGCCAATTAAAAATTCAGACTTTCAATCCAATTGGTATTTAAGTGCCATTCGCGCTGTTAACTTTTTAGATATTCTTCTTGAAAACTCCGACTTAGACCAAGAAAACTTTAGTACAAAGGGATATGGAGAATTCAAACCAATTGCTTCAAATGATACAGCAGAAGGTAGAAGTAAAAATAGACGCGTAGAAGTTCTCATTTTACCGATTGAGAAAAAAGCAAAATAAAAAGGAAGCCTGTGGCTTCCTTTTTATTTTATGCTATTCTTTATGGTCGTATAAATGCTTTGCACGAAGTCCCACATGTTTAAGCATATCAATGCAGGCATCCTTCTCTTCTTCGCTCAGCACACTAATCATTTCATGTATTTCTTTCGCATGATCTGGGAAGATATCGTCTAGCAACGCCCGTCCTTTTTCTGTAATATGGGCAAATGTCACCCGGCGGTCTTCAGCACAAGCTTTACGACTGAGTAGTTCTTTTTTCTCTAATTTATCCACTACATACGTAATACTTCCGCTCGCTAGGAGAATCTTATCACCAATTTGTTGAAGCGGTTGATCCCCTTTATGATAAAGCAATTCTAATACAGCGAATTCAGTCGGATTCAGACCGTGCTGAATAATATGCTT
Organism: Bacillus sp. 179-C3.3 HS; assembly: GCF_047229225.1. Lineage (NCBI taxonomy): Bacteria > Bacillati > Bacillota > Bacilli > Caryophanales > Bacillaceae > Bacillus > Bacillus sp. 179-C3.3 HS. Next base: position 186,307 of record NZ_JBFEFT010000002.1, read on the forward strand.
GTTCATATGGTGGTTAATTGAACGATACGCACGTGATAATACAATAAACAATTTCAATGATTTTTCAACATTTTTATTTTCCATTTTTTATCATCCTTTATGTCATACAACCCACTTACTGTGACATTAATAAACAATAAGTAAAATGTCAATATGTTGGTCAATAAATAACATGAAAATAAGCCTATACCGAATCACCTAATTTTTTAAAAATGACACAAGTGATCGTAATGAAGATTATTTCAATGCTATAATAAGTCTATTAGGTAATACGTTGGAGCGATGAATGATGAGCATACTGAAAGGGTTTTGGAAGAAAATCAGACTGTATCTTATTTTGGTGGTGCTTCCAACCCTAATCATTAGTTATTTTATCTATGAAAAAGAAACTGAAAAAATCGATTTAAAAAACAAACAAACGGCGACACTCATGTTAAATATTCACAAAAACCAAATGAATTATTTAATCAGTGAAACAGAAGCGAGATTAACATCCCTCGCGATGGGGTTTGATCAGCCGCTAGAAACGAAAAAAGTCCAACACATCCTAGAGAAAATCTATAAACAAGAACCTCGTTTTTCAGGCTTGTATCTCTTAAATGAAAAAGGAGATGTCACTGCCAGCACTACCCCGTTAAAAGAAAAAGTCAATTTATCATTCAGAGATTATTTCAAGCGCATTCAAATCACAAAACAGACTGAGATTACAGATAACTACATAAGTAGAATTACGAAACAACGCATCCTCTCTATTTGTGTACCTGTCTTAGATGAGAATGATCAAGTCACCAATGTATTAGTCGCTGCGATTCAAATTGATTATTTAAGAAATATCATGAACGTATTGAATCCAGATCTTCATTTTAAAATGCACAACCAACATGGCGATGTGGTGTTTACAAGTGGCCCACAGCCAGCATCTGAAAATGACCGAACGGTGTCGACATATTTAGATGAAAATAGCTGGAAGCTAGAGGTTTTCCCGCAGCGAGCTACAGTATCTGAAGTCCTATCTGTTATGCTGTTTCCTCTATCAAGTGCATTTATTTTATTAAATATTTTATTCACGCTTGTCCAATACATGATGTTAAGACGACAAACCCAACAAGAACGTCAGCAAAATGAAGCGCAAAAGCTTGAGTTAATTGGGACACTTGCAGCAAGTACCGCACATGAAATTCGCAACCCTTTAACCGGTATTAGTGGATTTATTCAATTGCTTCAAAAGAAGTATCATTCTGAGGAAGACAAGCTCTATTTCTCTGTCATCGAGGAAGAAATTAAACGAATCAATCAAATTGTTAGTGAGTTTCTTGTATTAGGGAAACCAACTGCTGAGAAGTGGCAGAATAATTCCGTCAAAGAAATTGTGAGCGAAATCATGCCTATCGTTTTCTCAGAAGCCAATCTGTATAATGTTGAGGTTGATTTACAAATCAATACGATTCAAGATGTTGGTGTTTATTGCACAAAGGATCACATTAAACAGGTCGTATTGAATATAGCAAAAAACTCATTAGAAGCCATGCCTAATGGTGGTCACTTGAAGATTATGATTGAGACTGAAAAAGAACAGGTGATTATTAAAGTGAAAGATACAGGTGAAGGAATCCCAGAAGAAATGCTTACACACATTTTCCTTCCATTTATTACGTCGAAGGAAAAAGGAACAGGTCTTGGGCTTGTTGTTTGTAAACGAATCATTTCGATGTATGGCGGGACAATTGATATTCAGAGTGAAGTGAATAAAGGAACAACGGTACTCATCATGCTTCCTTCTGCACACTCAGCATAGCTACATTCAGCCGGTTTGCATACGCAAGTCGGTTTTTCCTGTTAGTAAGAGGGACGATTCACTGATAAGAGACTCATTTGAGACACAATATCATGAAAGGAAGTCACAGCTTGTTGCTCATGTGATAGAAGGTATTGATACTCGTTCATCAGGTTGTCCAATTCTTGACTATACTTGATTGTCATCTCAGCTGTGTATCCTTCTACTTGTGCCGCTTCTACCATTTGTTTTCTCTTTTCATCAATTGACATTAATAACTGTTCTTTCTTTACATACATATTCATCTCATCTCAGCTCCCGCAATGAATTCGTCTGTCTACGCTTTAAATGAACCGACACCAAAATTATACTTTATTTGTAAATTAAATTAAATATGCTTATTTTATTTAATTTTTGACAGTCTAAAGACCTTCTACCCAATCATTTTAAGGTGTAAACGTCAAATTTGGCGGGACTGACTCAAAAGTTCAACAGAAATTTCTCCTATGCAGAAGTGTAAAAAAAACAAGTTTTTCCCCGTTTTATGTCTAATTTACTAAAAAAAGCTGATCTTCCGTCTTCACGGAATGATCAGCTCTCACATCATATGGTTTCTTCTTCGTAAATTGGCACCCAGCCCTCAGTCGTGACAAAAATGCGAACGGCAACTACTTTGCGATCTTCTTGCAGTGTAAAGTAATGGCGGATATGAGGAGGCACTGAAATTAAATCGCCTGGGTTTAGTCTTACATCAAAAAAGACGCCATCCTTCCCTTGAATCGCAAAGATTCCATGTCCACTCACAATAAACCTCACTTCATCGTCTGTATGATGGTGCTCGCGCTGGAAGTTTTGAAGTAGTTCATCTAAATGAGGTGTCGAATCAGATAACGAAATGACATCCTGTGCTTTGTAGCCTCTTCGCTCAGAAATGGCCCTAATTTCATCTTGGAAGACGGTCAAAATTTCTTCTTTCTCTTCATCAGTTAAATCATACTTTTCTGATAATGAACTTGGTAGTTTTGCAATATCCCAATGTTCATAAATGACACCTTGTTCTTCTAAATATGCCTGAACTTCTTGTTCGTTTTCAAGTAATGTTTTCTCTTCATTATGAATATAAATTGTCGCCATATGTTTCTCCTCCTATGATCTAATAAGTTGGGATTGATAGAGTGATAATTTCAAATGATAACTACATAAAAACTCATATGCCTCTAACACACGCTTTGCTTCAAATGCTGTTTTTCCCCACACCGTAATGCCATGATTACGTATGAGTACAGCTCCTGATTCGTTACCTTCACTTAGATGTGCAGCAAATTGTTCAGCAAGATGCGGGATATGTGCTGGGTTTTCTATAATAGGTAGAGCGACTTCTGCCTCCTCTTCCCAATAACCAAGCGCTTTAATGATTTCGTTGCCTTTAAACCGAATTTCTCCTTGATCCCCATATAGCTCAGATATCACATTATTATCAATTGTGTGCACATGGAGACAGCAGCCTGCATTCGTCCGTTCATACAAGTAGGTGTGAAGCAATGTTTCGGCTGATGGTCTAAGCGTTTCGCCCGGTTCAACTGGCTGACCTTGTGCATCAACAAGCACAAAATCTTCGTTTGTTTCTTTTCGTTTATCCTTCCCGCTTGCCGTCACCAAGAATGTGATTGGGTCATCCGACACCTTGATGGATAGATTTCCGCTTGTTCCAAAGAACCAGTCTCTTTGTGCCAGTTCACGTTTGACTTCGGCTAACTCCTGCCAGCGTTTACTCTTTGTCTCTCCCATTCCTTCACTTCCTTTATTTGTGCGAATTGCGCTTTTAGATCAATAAATGTTTCATACTCTTGGTGGATGACGTTCATTTCTTTACATTCATTCAGTAAATAATCACGGGCAAATGTGAAATCAGCATGCTTTGCCGCCTCTATATCTGTGACCGAATCTCCAATCATGATAATAAAGTCATTCTCATCGGTCAGCTGTCGAATAATGGACGGCTTACAACAGCCACAGCCATTTTGGCATTGCGAATCACAGGCAAAAGGCCATTCAATTTGAATACGCTCCTTTTGAAACGACGCATGATTGCAATAAATAGATTGCTTCTCTACAATGCCCTCAAGTACTGGGTAGACAAAAAAGTCCATTCCTCCGCTTAACACATAAAAAGGAATGTCAGCTTTTTTTAAATAAGCGACAAATTCTTCAAATCCTTCTCGAATCTCTGTATCTTGTAAAATAAACGATTGTATCGCTTCCTTCTGATCACTGTCTAGTAATTGAAACATTCGTCCGACACCTTCTTGAATGGTGATCTCCTTTGACAAAACAGCGTCTTTTAGCTTCGTCCATTCGCTAGGTGCAAACTGTTTCATGATCCTGATAATATTATCGTTTTTCGTGATCGTTCCATCAAAATCACAACATACAATTGGCCTTTTCATCTAATCCTCTACCCTTCCCCAAAGATCAAGTGCTGCTTGTAAGTCTGAACAAGAGGATGCCTGCTGTTCAACCGGAATATCATTTATTACAGCATCAATGATTGATCTAAATGCTTTGCCACCGCCGATGGCTCCACGTGGATGTCCATGAATCCCTCCACCTGCATTGATCACATGGTCGATTCCGAAATCTTTGATTAATTGCGGTACCATGCCAGGGTGAATGCCAGCTGATGGGACAGGGAATGTTCGCTTTACGGTGTCCTCTTTCAGACAAGCTTCATAGATTCCAAGCGCCTCTGCTTTCGGAAGTGCGACAGAGCCATAAGGAGATGGAAATAGACTCAGATCGGCGCCTGCATATCGATTGAGGGTTCCTAAAAGAAGAGACGTTGAGAATCCATATTCAGGAGACGATGTGTATGCCCCGCTCACTGCTGGATGAGCCATGATCGGCAAATGAATCTCTGAATCTTCCGCTAAACTTTGCATCACATCAAGCCCATAGGCATGGACGTTAAACAGCAACGCATCAGCCCCAAGTTCGGCTGCCTTTAAGGCTTTATCTCTTAGATCAAAGGTTCTGCCAGTGAGATTGACTGCATAGAGCGTGCGGTGACCTGTCTCTTCATAGGTTTCCTTTAAGATCCTCTTTCCTTCTTTGATTCGATCTTCAAAAGGAGCGAGTGGACTTTCAAATAAGATTTCATCATCCTTAATGAAGTCAACGCCGCCTAACGCTTGCAGTCGAAGTTGTTCATTTAAATCCGCCATATCACGACCGATCACGCCTTTAAAAATACTCATTAATAACGGACGATCATACACATTTAGCTTCTTTCGAATGCCTTCAATTCCGAATACCGGTCCTGGTAGGTTTTTCTTAAACGCCGTAGAGAATTCGATGTCAACAAGCTTTATTTTCCCGTCCAATGATAACTTCCCGAAAATCGTCGTTAAAACGGCTGGTATATCTGCTGAGAAGTTTGCCTCCGGGTATGCAATGGTCACCTCTGATTGAAACAATCCATTTGGTGTTGCGGCAAACTTCTCATTGACGTTGACCACACGGCCTTTATGTTTTTTGAGCTGCTCCTTTTTGAGCTGCGGCAAATCTGTCCATGATCCGACCGTTAATCCAAGCGCGATCTGCTCCGCTTTCCGGTCCATCTCTTCATTCTCTCGATGTGTTAGTACATATGTCGCCAGTAATTCACTCACTAGGAATCCCCTTTCAATTGCGTCCTGCTTATGTTCAAACAAAAAAACCTCTTTCAGTGCTAGATCAGCGCCTTAAAGAGGTTTCGTATCATTCATCCGAATCTTATCTCTCAGCGCCTGCTGCAAGAATTAGCACCGTGCTTCATGGAAGTCGGTTGCCGGGCTTCATTGGGCTAGTCCCTCTGCCTACTCTTGATAAGAATATTCAATTTTCTTAAATGTTGCCTGAATTATCGCATCGTTCTTTTACGTTGTCAATGACTTTTTTTCAAACAAACCTAACGCAGCAATTCGTTTCACTGCTTCTTTTAGCCGTTCCTCACTTGTTAAAAGACCCACTCTCACGTAGCCTTCACCGTGAGACCCAAAACCGTTTCCTGGTGCAACGACCACATGCGCTTTTTCTAATAATAAGTCCGAAAAAGATTCCGATGTATATCCATCTGGCACCTTTAACCAAGCAAAAAATGATCCCTTCGGTGCCTGAACGTCCCAGCCAATCTCCTTGCAGGCTGCAATCCAAGTATTGCGCCTTTTTTCGTATCGTTCATTTTGTTCCTGTACACATGTTTGATCAGCTAATAGTGCTGTCGCTGCTGCGTCTTGTGTTGCTTTAAAAAGGGAAACAAACATATGATCCTGATATCGCTCAATGGCTTCAATCACAGACGGATTCCCGACAGCAAAACCGACGCGCCAGCCAGCCATATTATATGTTTTAGACAATGTATATATTTCAATTCCTATGTCTTTGGCGCCATCTATTTGCATAAAGCTCACTGGTTGATCTCCATCGAATCCAATGCCACCATATGCAAAGTCATGGACAATACATATCTCGTGGTCTTTTGCCAAAGTGACTGTTTTTTCAAAAAAGGCACGATGGGCCGTTGCACCCGTTGGATTGTTTGGATAATTTAAGTACATCAATTTTGCTTTCTCCTTATGATCATCTGACAATTGATCATAATCAGGTAAAAAATCATTTTTTTCGAGTAGAGGCATTGTCACCATTTCAGCTCCGGCAAGCACAGCGCCCGACCAATAATCAGGGTAGCCTGGATCTGGAACGAGGAGTGTATCACCAGGATTCAGTAAGCATTGGGGTAATTCAACAAGCCCTGCTTTACCACCAAATAAAATCGCAACCTCCGATGTCGGATCAAGGGTAACGCCATACTCTCTTTCATAAAAGGTAGCGGCAGCCTCTTTTAATTCTGTCGTTCCTCGGAATGAAGAATATTGATGATTTTCAGGCTTTTCTACCGCTTCTTGCATGGCTTTCACTATATGTGGCGGAGTTGGCTGATCAGGATTTCCCTGACCTAAATTAATGATATCTGCCCCTTCCTGCATCTTTTTCTGCACTTTTTGGACAAGCGATGCAAAGAACTGCTTAGGTAATTTTCTCAACACATCTGATTGCTGAAATTCCATTTTTTCACCTTCTATTCAAGTTACGTAACAATAAACTCACTGTAATGGATTGTTTTATGAATTGTAAAGCAATTTCGAAAAAAGATTGACACGCGAAGATCAGTTCTGATAATATCTTGAATTAAGAAATGTGACAGATGAAAAACAATTACATATTGATTTCTCTTATCGAGAGTTGGGCGAGGGATTTGGCCTTTTGACCCCAACAGCAACCGACCGTTAATACCACTGTGAAGTGGGGCGCAGCATGATCGCGCCAAGACGACAGTCTTATAGGGCACGGTGCTAATTCCATCAGACGTATGTGCTGAGAGATAAGAGAGGCTTTGTGCACACACACATATCAAGCCTCTTTCTCTCAGGAGAAAGAGGCTTTTTTATATGATTTGGAGGGGAAACATTTGGTTACATTGACAGCATCGTATGAAGAATTAACAGAGAGTTCGGCAGTCGCACTGGCTATTAGACTTGGACTGATTCAAGAAAGCAGTCATTTGACATGTACCGAAATTGGTGACGGAAATTTAAATTATGTCTTTCATATTTTTGATCATAAGCATGAAAAAGGATTGATCATTAAACAGGCATTGCCATATGCAAAAGTTGTAGGTGAAAGCTGGCCACTGACATTAGACAGGGCACGAATTGAAAGCACGGCTCTCATTAAGCAATCTGAATATGCACCACATCTCGTGCCAGAAGTGTACTATTCTGACACAAACCTAGCCGTAACAGTCATGGAGGATCTTTCACACTTAGAAATCGTCAGAAAAGGGCTAATTGCGGGAAAACAATATCCGAATTTATCAAATGATGTAGGGGAATTTTTAGGGAAAACGTTATTTTACACGTCTGACTTCGCGACTAACCCTAAAATTAAAAAACAATATGTGAAGCAGTTTACCAATCCTGATCTTTGTGACATTACAGAAAAACTTGTGTTCACAGACCCTTTTTTCGATAGTGAAACAAATGATTTTGAAGAAGCGTTAAGAGAGGATGCTGAAAAACTTTGGGCGGATTTAGAACTGCAAGCAAAGGCAGCGGAGCTAAAGCGAATTTTCTTAACATCTGCTGAAACACTCGTGCACGGAGATCTTCATACTGGGAGTATTTTTGCAAATGTGCATGAAACAAAGGTGATCGATCCAGAATTCGCCTTTTATGGACCATTCGGATTCGATATTGGTCACTTTATAGCCAATCTCCTCTTAAATGCTTTATCCCGTGAGAATAAACAAGATCAACAGCCTCTTTTTGATCATGTTGAAAATGTTTGGTCTACGTTTACAGAGGTTTTCAGAAAAGCATGGAAGGAAGATAGCATCGAGGCATTTAGTGTATCAGACAGCTTTTTAGAAACAACCTTTGACCGTATTTTAAAAGAAGCAACCGGCTTCGCTGGCTGTGAGCTCATCCGCCGAACGATTGGTCTTGCCCATGCAGCTGATTTAGATGCCATTTCTTCACCAACAAGACGGATCAAACAGAAAAAAGCAGCACTTACGCTCGGCCAAACATTCATCAAACAATACGATACAGTGGAAACAGCGTCTGACCTCGTCGCCTTATTCCAACAATCTGTAAAGGAGTGACGAGATTTGTCAAAAGAATTTGAAGTTCCTCGTTCAGTTGAATGGGAAGAAAATCACATCAAAATATTAAATCAACAAAAATTACCGGCTGACACGGTATTTGAACACTTATATACGAAGGAAGATGTATTTGATGCCATCGTCACATTAAAAGTGCGTGGCGCACCTGCTATTGGCATTACGGCTGCCTTTGGGCTCGCATTAAGCGCCCAAAGCATAGACACAGATGAAATAGACGTATTCAAGAAAGAAGTAGCGCGTTTAAGGGAATATCTCAATGGGGCTCGTCCAACTGCCGTGAATCTCGCTTGGGCATTAGACAGACTGTTACAGCGCATTGAACGCGCCGCTTCTGTGAATGCAGCCAAAACAGATCTTGTGCATGAAGCCATTCAAATTCAAATTGAAGATGAAGAAACGTGCCGACAAATCGGTCATAATGCACTCCAGCTCTTTAAATCTGGTGACCGAATTATGACCATTTGTAATGCGGGATCCATCGCAACTAGCCGCTACGGAACAGCACTCGCCCCTTTTTACTTAGCAAAAAAGAAAAACCTTGATCTTCATATTTATGCGTGTGAGACACGTCCTGTCCTGCAAGGAGCAAGGTTGACCACATGGGAATTGATGCAAGGCGGTGTGGATGTCACGCTCATTACGGATAACATGGCAGCCCATACAATGAAAGAAAAACAAGTCTCTGCAATCATTGTTGGAGCCGATCGAATCGCTCGAAATGGTGATACAGCAAATAAAATCGGCACCCTAGGTCTTGCCATCTTAGCAAAACACTATCAAATTCCGTTTTTTGTCGCGGCACCTCTTTCAACCTTTGATGTATCGATTGATCACGGATCTGATATTCCGATTGAAGAACGAGACCCCCAAGAAGTGAAAACTGTAAACGGCATACAAATAGCACCACCTGATGTCCAGGTATTCAATCCTGCCTTTGATGTCACGCCACATGAACTCATTTCAGGGATCATTACAGAGAAAGGGATCATTACTTCTAACTATAAAGAAGAGATCGATGCTCTATTTTCAGAAAGCCTCACTTTAGCGTAGCCTCAGTTGATTTTCGTACGGAACTCCGTGGAGTTCCGTTTATTTAATCCCAATGATTAATGGGTTTCCAATAAGCCAATTGCTTGAATTCAGCACGATTTAATTGTGATGTCTGTAGCAGGTTTTGGTCCAAAGGAACATTGAGTTTATCTAAATCGATGATGCCCATCAAATTGTGCAATGTTCGACGGGGATTGCGGAGGAGTGAAATCAATGATTTCCCCACGACGACGACAGGCAAAATCGAAGCAAAGTTGTTTAAAAAGCTTCCCGTCTACTTGTGTAGGTGCATTGTCTTCAGAATCATAAAAGCCTGTAATTCCATTATGTAATATCAATTTGTATACACCACCGTCATTTTGAAAATCACAAGAATATGCCATTTCCCCTAATCACATGATCTGATCATAAAAAGCGCGATGTTCTGATTACTTAAGAGCACCGCGCTTTTTTGTCTGGATTGTTTTCGCTACTATTTCTTTCTTTTGTTCCTCTGTTAATATGTTCATTTTGACACACAATGACGTCATGGCATAAATCTTTTCTTTTTTACCCCCAAACATTGTAGCGGCCTCCTTTTTCCCTCGACCAACTTTTTTAGCTTAGTAAAAGGATATGTCGTTTGCTAAACATTTGGAACAGGTCAATCGATTTATTTTTTGATAAATGGGATCCGTTCTAATTCTAGCAGAACTTCTTTTATCTCCGTCTTCGACCCTGCATAACCAGTTAGTGAGCGGTCTTTTCCAATCACCCTGTGGCATGGAACCAAAATTGGCAGGGCATTTCGCCGATTGGCTTGTCCAATGGCTCTGACTGCCTTAGGATTGCCGATCGTTTTTGCGATATCCGCATAATTTCTCGACTCCCCATATGGAATCGCAGATAATGCTGCCCATACTTGCTCTTGAAAAGGTGTCCCAGCTTGTTTGAGGGGGAGATCGAATGTTTGACGATCCCCCTTAAAATATTCATCAAGCTGTTTCTTCGCTTCAACTAAGACGGGTGTCTCTTCTTTTATCGCGCTAATCCCCTGCTGCTTTGACACAACGAATGGCTCGCCATCAAACGTGACTTCAATCACAAACCCTTCGTTTTCTAGTATGTATAATTCGCCAAGTGGTGCGGTATAAACTGTATAATACACATTAAAGCTCTCCTTCTTGTCGTTGTTGTCTGAGTGGCAAGGTGAGATGAAAAACCGTTCCGACACCTTCCTCGCTTTCAACCTCAATGGTCCCTTGATGTTCTTCAATGATTTTATAGCTGACCATTAAGCCAAGTCCCGTACCTCTTTCTTTTGTCGTATAAAATGGCTCACCAAGCCGCTTTAGTTTGTCCTCTGCCATTCCGCATCCTTCATCACGGAGTGAAATGACAATATGTTCCTCGTCTTTACGCCGAATGCATACAAATACATTTCCTTTTCGAGGCATCACTTCAATGGCATTTTTTAAAATATTAATAAAAACTTGCTTTAATTGATTTTGTTCACAGTATATCAGAGGGATGTCATCCAGCACATTAAGATGCATTTGGACATTGCCAAGGTTCGCCTGTGCATGTAGCAGGTCCATTGTGTCTTTCACAATTTGCACCACATTTTTTTCTTCATATACGATGGCTTGTGGCTTTGCTAAAATCAAAAATTCAGTAATGATGGATTCAATTCTTTTCAGCTCCGATGTGATGACATTGAAATAAAGTGAATATTCTCCTTCAATGTTCCCTTTTAACAGCTGAATGAACCCTTTTAATGCCGTCATCGGATTTCTAATTTCATGTGCAATTCCAGCAGCAAGCTCCCCAACGACATGCAGTGTATCTGATTTTCTTACCCGTTCTTCCAATTCCTTTCTCTCGGTCACATCTCTAAAAATGGCCAGATTCATATTATGAATAATATTTCGTTTAAAAGAGAATTCCATCATACGCTGATCTGGATGATTTAAGACAAATGGTACTTCATTATCGATCTCATCTAATGACATCGATTGTGCAGGCTGGGCCAAGTTTTCGATATGATAAGGGGCGAGAATATGCAATAGATTCATTTCATTTAATTGACCATCCTTGAGGGCAAGAAGTTCACTCGCGGTCGGGTTGACATCAATAATGCGATATTGATTATCAAAGAGAACAATGCCATCCATTGAACCATTAAACACTTTACGGAATTTGAGCTCGCTCTCTCGCAACTCCTGCTCCATTCGTTTCCGGTCACTGACATTACGTAAAATGGTTAAATGCTGCCCTTCAAATACCGCATGCTTCGATGTAAACTCTAGCTCCTTAAATTGTCCATTTGCCATTTCAAACAGGAGTTCTTCCCGTATTTCATGATGTTTAAAATAGCGCCTTCTTGTTGGTCGATATCTCTGATCAGACTTCACTAAAAAATCCGTTAAATTCCGGCCAATCAACTGATGCATCGGTAATTCAAAAATTCGGCACGCTGATTCATTGGCTCTCACAATCACCCCATCGTCAGCCCATATGATGATCGCATCCATCGCATTTTCAAATATTTCCCTAAATCGCTCTTCACTTTTTAACAGCTTTTCTTCCATCATTCTTTTTTCTGTAATATCTCGCATGATGGACATAAAAAAACCACTCATGACATTTGACGTAATGGTTAGCTCGAATAACTTTTGCTGTCCTGATTGAAGAGTAACAGGTAACTCACCCTTCGCCTGTCCTGTCTCTTTTAGTGACATTAACAATTGCAATAAGGCAGGGCGATTTTGTTCTTCTACAAATTCATTTAAATAACGATCAGTTAAATCCTCTTTTTTAAGCTCAAAACTCTGACAAAAAGAGTGATTGGCGTCAATCATACAGCCATCTTGATCAAAGATGACCATACCATCAATCGCTCGATCAAACAAATCCTTAAAAAGCTGCTCATTCATGGATCGTTCACGCTCTAGAATTTTCTTTGAAGAAATATCTCTCATAATGACAATATATTGCTGTTTTAATTCATCCTGTTCTGCAACAAATTCTATATATTTTGTTTCTCCATTTTCAAGGTGAATGGAGATTTCTCTTTTTAATGTCCCTTTTCGGAAAAACGTCTCTAGCGAACAGACAATTTTATTTTTAGGGATGCCGTATAGGAAATCAAGGACGGATTTATGTAGGAGGTCTTCTTTCGGTGTCTGCACGAGTTTGCATGTGGCTTCATTGGCTTGGATGATGTTGAGATGTTGGTCAAAGATAAAAATGGCATCTGACGTCTTATTTAACAGCATGTTCTGCTGCATTAATTCATTTCGTAAATGTTCATTTTCTTTTTCTAATTTTCTGATATCTCCTGTTGTAAATATTTTCTTGTCGTTGAGCGTTTCAGTCATTCTCTTACACTCCTTTTCCTGCCTAACTCCTCTACAATATTTCTACAATATTTTCATTGTTCCTTCATTTGACTCATAAAAAAGAAAATTTTCCAAAGTTAGACTGGTTCATTTATTTCATTTGGATGACACCTTTTTATCAGACAGTCGCTATTGTTACCCTTCTTTTACAACCGTTCGACAATTTCACATCAAATGGCGAAAAGACCAAAAATGTATTTTAGAATGAGGAAAATGAGGGAACAGTGCACATAGAACATTTATGTGTAAATGAATCAGGAAAGGTGATGTTATGGGAGCTACTCGAGATCATTATTTTGATAATGCGAAATTCCTTCTAATCTTTTTAGTCGTCTTTGGTCATTTGTTACGGTCCTTCATTCATGATCATGATGGGATGCTTTACTTATATAAATTTATTTATACATTTCATATGCCTGCCTTTGTATTGGTGTCCGGTTTTTTTGCAAAAGGATTTAGAAAACCTGGTTTTATGAAGAAAGTAGCGATGAAACTGATCATTCCGTATTTAATTTTTCAGGTTATCTATTCTGTCTATTATTACTTTCTTCAGGATCAAAGCATGTCGAGCGTCAACCCTTTTGACCCGCAATGGTCGTTATGGTTTTTAATGAGCTTATTCTTTTGGAACTTGCTACTCATTCCTTTTTCTAAGCTACCGTTCCACTGGGCAATGGTCGTCAGTTTATCCATTGCATTACTTGCCGGCTATGTAGACAGCATTAGTCATTTCCTAAGCTTATCACGGACGTTTGTCTTTTTACCGATGTTTCTAGCTGGCTTCTATTTAAAGAAACAGCATTTCGAACTCATTCGTACTCACGCTGGGAAAGTGACAGCCTTTCTGATCTTAATCGGTGTGCTCATGTTTTGTTATTTTTATGAATTCGATTACTCTTTCTTGTTTGGTTCACAATCATACGCTTCACTTGGTGACGAGGGATTGATTGCTGCTATGAAACGAATGGCATGGTACTTGCTTGCATTTGCAGCTACCTTCAGCTTCTTTGCGCTCGTCCCAACAAGGCGATTCTTCTTTACAAAATGGGGCACAAGAACGTTGTATGTCTATTTACTGCATGGCTTTTTCATTAAGCTATTTAGAACAACATGGTTTGATGATTGGGTATTAAATACAGCTAGCGTTATGATTTTGCTCTTCATCACCGTGCTATTAACTTTCACCTTATCAAGTACCTTTGTCAAAACAGTTGCCCAGCCATTTATTGAACTGAAAATGACCAACCTCATGCGATCCATCACTGGTAGGCAAAGTAGCTATAGCAAATAAAAAAACGATCGAGAATGATCGTTTTTTTATTGTTCATTTTTCTCATCTTGACAGGCTGTATCCTTTTTTGGCTTCATGAACGTTTCAAACCATTTACTACTATTCACATCTCCAAGTTCACTTCCAAATTCCTCTTGTAAGATGTCTGGGTCCATTGGTTTCTTATGTTCTTTCATGTCTTTACTTTTCTCATGTTTTTTAGTCACGAGATGCTCCCCCTTGTTTTCCTTGGTGAGAATTTCGATTTGCTTGCCTGTCTAGTGATTGTTCATCATATTGTGTTTTCCCTTGATCATGTGCCATACTTTCCGTTGGCGTCATATTATTGGTCAGTGCTTCATTTTTCGCTGCTTTTCGTTTCATTTAAGATCCGTCCTTTTTTGTTTGATTTAGTTCTTCTTTTAATTGGGCGAAGAGTTCTTTCATTTGCTTGACCGTGACTGGTTTTTCATCTGGCTTTAGCTCATAGCCAATTTGTCCATTAGCTTCTAGTGTCGCTTTTTTGAGACAGCTGATATCGGAAATGCCTTGTTGTTTTAGTCGCATCTTGAATTGATCTCGTGTGAGTCGCGTTTTTTTCAGCTTATGATCTAGCATTTCGCCATCCTGTAAGATCACCACAGATTTGCCTGAAACAAATTTTTCAAACCAATCAAATTGAATGGAGAGCTTTTCCATGACCACGAGTGCCACAATAAATATGGTTGCTGCAAATATCGTTTCAAGTAAACTATGCTCAATAAACGGTTGAATAATGATGGACCCAATGGATACCATGATGGCCGTTTGTTGCACAGTTAATTGACTAATGGATTTAGGCCCCGCTATTCGTAATAGCAACGTTCCAACTAGCAGCATAATAATCGCTTTCCATAACACTTCCAGCACGTCTCATTCACCTCTTACCTTTAGAATGTGATAATGAAGTTCCATTTAGCCAGTTATATAATGGAAATTAAAAAAACAGCATTCGAATGAATGCTGTTTAGCCAATGATGACACGTTCTTTCGGATAATGATAATTTGCTTCCACTTCTCTGCGACCTATTAAATATAAGAAGCTCGGTATACCAATTCGACCGATAAACATGACCACCATAATGATACACTTTCCAAACACTGAAAGATCTGACGTAACCCCTAATGATAACCCTGTCGTTCCGAAAGCAGAACAAACTTCAAATAGATTTTCAAGCAACGAATTATTCTCTGACAATGTCAACAAAAACGTGGAACCGAACACCAATATACAGGCCATCATCGTCACCATGAGCGATTTATGAATATCCGCATGGTGAAGCTCCCTTTTAAAGATTTTGATGGACTTATTCCCTCTTGCAAAATGAAACAGCGCCAGTATATTGAGGGCAAACGTAGTTGTCCGAATTCCGCCCCCCACAGAGCTTGGAGACGCACCAATAAACATGAGCAAACATAAAAATAACAACGTCGGCTCTGTGAGCTGGGTAATGTCTAACGTCGATAAACCAACACTTCTAGTCGCTGTAGATTGGAATAACGAATAAAACAAAATTTCATGCCAGCTTTTCCCTTGAAAAGAAAATCTCGCTTCTAATGCAAATATAGCGATTGCACCAATCACAATGAGACTGCCATACGTGATGGTGGTGATTTTTGTAAACAATGAAAACGAGGCATGCTTTCGATCTTGATTAAATAAATACTCCTTTACTTCCACTAGCACAGGGAAGCCGATGGCGCCAAACACAATAAGCAACATCGTAATAAATTGAACAAAATAATCATTTTTGTATGGAATGAATGAATTCGCTGTAATATCAAACCCACCATTGGTCGTTGCACTAATACTCGAGAAGAAGCCATGTAGAAAAGCTCCTTGCAAGTCATAATATTTAAGAAAATATACACTTAAAATAAGACCGCCGACAAACTCAATGAGCAAAATCAAATACAGGGCTTGCTTCATGAGCTTCACGATGCCTGATAGATTGCTTTGGTTTTGATCAGCCATGATGAGTTTTCTTTCTTTAATACCGATCCTCTTTCGCATCACAAGCCATACGAAGGTGCCAAGGGTCATAATACCGATTCCACCGATTTGTAGAACAAATGCAAGGATCCACATACCTGCCACACTAAATGTTTGTGAGGTATCAACAACCGTCAGCCCTGTGACACTCACAGCACTCACTGCTGTGAATAAGGCGTCAATAAATGCCCAATTCACTCCCTCTTTGTGAGCAATTGGCAGGCTGAGAAGAATAAGCGACACGGTGACTGCAAGAAAATAATAAAGAGCAATTAGCTGAAAAGGCGATAGCCGCTTAATGAGTTTTTTGATTGGGTTCATTTTCATTTCCTTCTTTAATCTTTCTTTTAGAATACTTTATCATTTTAAAGAAAAGAGACAACCTTTTAAAGATATTTTATGCGATATTTTCTTTTTCATCAAAAAGAAAAAAGACACCCTTCAAAAGGATGTCTTTTCGTCTATCTTATTTTGCTTCTAGTCTTCTAATTCTCTCGTTTAAATCAGGGTGTGTAGAGAAAAGAGATGCTTTTCTTTTACCACTGATTTTCAGTGTAGCGACTGCTGTTTGATCGTCATCTTTGATTCTAGACGTATACGCTTGGAGTGAACGAAGCGCATGAACCATTTTGTCCTTCCCAGCAAGATCCGCACCACCGCGGTCTGCATGGAATTCACGATGTCTAGAATAGGCAAACACGACAAGGCTTCCTAAAATGGAGAAAATAATTTGGAACACAATCACCGCAATAAAGTGGACAATCGGGACAAGCTCTTCACGTGAAACGAAACGGCTTGCGATCCATGCCGCAATTCTTGAAAGGAAGACAACAAACGTGTTGACAACCCCTTGCAGTAACGTCATTGTGACCATGTCACCATTTGCAATGTGAGCCACTTCATGGGCAATAACACCTTCAACCGCTGCATCATCCATTTCTTGAAGCAATCCTGTTGATACTGCAACAAGTGATCTGCTTTTAGAAGGACCTGTCGCAAAAGCATTTACTTCAGGAGATTGATAAATACCCACTTCAGGCATTTTAGAAAGACCAGCTGCTCTAGATAATCTGTGAACGCGATCGACAAGCTGTTGCTCATCATAAGTTAACGTGTCCTTTTCAGGGTTTAACACGCGAACACCCATCATCATCTTTGCCATCCAGCGAGACATCGCAAGTGACATGAACGAGCCAACGAAACCAACAACTGCACTGAATACAAGGAGATAAACTAAATTAAGGCGTCCGTCTGCTCCTATATAAGAACCAACACCAGTTGTTGCACTAATAATCGAAAGGACAATACCAATCGTAGTGATAACAAGAATGTTCGTTAATATAAAGAGAAAAATTCTTTTCATACATAACCTCCGCAATCATATTAAGTTCAAATGAACTTATTACTAAAATTATAAAAATAAACGTCTCAAATTGCAAGGAAAAAGGGATGCATTTTCTCACTTCATCATACGATTTGAACCGTGTCACTTCAACGTTTAAGCAATCAGCCTGACTAAAAAAGTGAACAATTTGTGACAGCAGCTGCTACATTTAGTTTATTTTGCATTTTCGACTAAAAGAGATTATGATGTTGAATTAGATGAATAATCACGTTTTTGACGAACAAATGAGGTGGAACATGGTTACTTTTAAATTAACAAGAATGGACATGACAAGACTTCTTTATTCTCTAAAAGGAGAGGGAGATCTGACTCCGCTTCAACTCTTGAATTTATCTGTAAAGAACGATACACACCATCAATATGACGAATTGAAGATTCCATCGTTTTTCGAGAAGCTCGAACGACGGAAGCAAAAAGCAGAACATGGGCTTTCAACAAATGAAATCGTTGAGCTAGGCAACTTGTGTGAGCTCACATCTCTTAAATCAACGGCGATTCAAAATTGGATCAAACGAGATATTAAAGATATGATTGGTCACCCAGAGCTTGGTAAAAAGTATTCCATTGACCAGGTCGTGATTTTATTAATTGTCAGAGATTTAAAATCGGTGTTTGACTTCGATGCCATTCGGACGATCTTAACGGCATTATTTAACTCCATTACAGATCGAACGGACGATATTATTAGTCCAATCCGTTTTTATGAAGCATATGCACGCATTCTTGATTTTATTTATCACGATACACATTTTCCATTAAAGGAAATGAATCTACGTGAGATGACAGAGGAACAAACAGACAAGCTCCATGAACAATTCACCGAATTAACAAGGAAACAATGGGATTTGATTAAAGGCATCATTAGTTCTACGGTCTTTTCTGTTTTCACGTCTCACTTGCAAAGCACAGCACAAGAAATGATGTGTCATACACTTGAACATTATCAAACAAAAGAGCTACCGAGGTGATCACATCACCTCGTTTTTTTGTGCAGCAATTGCCAGCATAATTCACTCGCTTTTTTTTCAAAATAGAAAGGCGTAACAAAACATGAGGCGAAAGGAGGAATCAGGCAATGGCAAATCGAAATCACCTACTTGTTCCTGGAGTAGAACAAGCATTAGATCAATTTAAATACGAGATTGCCCAAGAATTTGGTGTGACTCTCGGTTCAGATACAGTCTCACGTGCAAACGGTTCTGTTGGTGGAGAAATCACAAAAAGACTCGTACAACAAGCACAATCTCAGATGGGAAATCAATCTAAATAAAGACATGGTGAAATACGCCGGATCTATTCTGGCGTTTTTTATTGTCTAATTGTATGCACATGTCATTTCTTAATGTTGTTCATTATTGGGACGCTTATGGCCACTTTCTTTTTGTGCATGTTTATCAGGACCAGATTTGTCGCGGTGATGTTTTTTCTCATTTGGGTCAGTGGCTTGATTTTTTTTTTGCTCCTTCTGTGAAGAGTTGTCTTTTTCATCATGCCCTTTTTTGCCTTTCGTTTCATCATCAGGCTTCAACTGATGAGGCTTTTGGTGAGGCCTTTGCTCTTCCCTCTCTATATCTTTCTGCTCTTTCTCTTCTTCATTCGGCGTTTCGTTATTTGGATGCGACTCATCATTTTCGTCCGGCTTCACTTTTTCTTGTTCCTGTTTATCTGCTTGTTCCTCATCATCTTGCTTTGGTTCTTCTTGATCAGCGTCCTGATCTTCAGCGTCTTGATCCTTTTTCACGTCTTCTTTTTCATTGTCTTCTTGATTTCTCATATATGACCCTGTTGAGATGCCTGCTTTTTGTGCTTTTTCTCTTGTTTCAAGATCACCTTCAATCGTTTCTAACGTGTAATCGCGTTTTTCATATTCACCAGAGATGGTGTTTATTTTGTTTTTGACGTTTGTTTTATATGTATGATCCTGCTTGTTTTCGTAAACCGTTGCAATATAAATGCTTTTAGATTGGTTAATGTATCCTTTTTCATCACAATCATCTATGATCTTCTGCACGACTTTGGTCATGTCGGCTTTTTCCCAATCTTTGATATTGCCGAGTACTTGTTTTGCATCACTGTTTAGTGGCGTGACACCAATTACTTGATAATTGTCATCTAGCTTTAGCTCAAAGCTTGGGTTAATGTCAATGGTCATATAAGCATACGCTTTTTGACCGGAGAAAGATGGCATCATAGTAAAAATCACGACAATAATCGCTGCGATCGATAGGATACCTGCAAATAATGGACGTAATCGAAGCAAGTCAAAAAAACCGGCTCTTTTTCTATCAAGTCGTGATTCATTCGGAAATGTCACTTCTTGACCGATTTCATAATCTTGCTGTTCATTTTTTGTCCGCAGAAATTGTCCATCAGGGGTCAGCAGTGTGATACATTTTTTATTTTTCTCTACTATAATGCCTCTTCTCATGAACTAAGCACCCCTTTAAGGTAATCTTTCAAATACACATAATCACCTGTCAAAATGATCGCCATTGCAATGATATATTTTCTATTTCTTTCAATCGTTTTACGGCTGACTTCTACAAGCTTTTCTAGCTGTTTGACGGGTAATTGTTTTTTCTGAAATAAAATGTTTCTGAGCTCATCATGTTTGACAAGTGTATAGGCGACTTTAATCGCATTTTGTCTAGCGTCTGCATGCTTCGGTGAATGCTCAAGCAATTCTTGAAACGTTAGACCATATACTTTTAATCTTTCTTTAAAATGTTCAATTTCTTCACGTCGATGTTCTTGTTCAATTAATCGTTTGTATTCATTTGTAGATAACTCTGCTTCAATCATACTTTGTGCATATTCGCCATTCTCATTTTCTTGAGGGTCCATTTGAATGGTTGGCGCATTTCTTGCTTCTTTTCGGATATAGTCTATGACTTTTCGTTTAATAATTAACTCCGCAAAAGCCAGGAGTGAATTTCCCTTTTCGGAAGAATATTTCTCTATTGCTTCATTAAAGGCAATTAAGCCTATGCTAAATTCATCATCTTTTTCATCTATATATCGTTTACAAACGGATGAAACCGTCTTAGCGACAAATGGTTTGTATTGCTCGATTAATGCATTTTGCAGCTCGGTATTTCCTTGTTGGATAAGAATCGCCGACTGCTCTAATGTTTGCTTTTTCTTTCCTTTTTTAAACAAAAGGCTAAGCAATGGTTTCACCTCAGTTCTTCCTATAGTACTCATTTATGATAGCTAATTTATGAGGGAAGCGCAAAGGAAGAAATGAGGAATTCATTTCCTGTTTCTCAATTATGACAGATAAATCTCCATCTCTTTTACAACATTTCGTTTAAAAGCAAAGAAATAAGGGGGTATCTCCCCCTTATTTGTAATATACGTGTTATGAAAATGAAATGATATTTCTTGCAAAAACTTATTCCTCTGCGTGCACTTCTTGTTTTCCCTCGTTCTCTTTCCCACCTTTTCTTGAAGGACTGGATAGGAACCAGCCAAAAGCCGCAATGGCAAGAAGAACCGTCCAGAAAATGATTTTCCACAAAGTTGAGTGGATGAAATCAGAAGATACGACGCCAATTGCTGGATGAGAAAGTGTATAGAGCGAGAGTTTCACACCAACCCAGCCGACAATGGCGAAGGCTGCGGTTTCTAGGCTTGGACGTGTTTTCAGAAGTTTCACAAAGACAGTCGCCGCAAAACGCATAATAATCAGACCTATAATACCACCTAAAAGAATGACGATAAATTGTCCGCCGTCAAGTCCACCGATTTCTGGCAAATTCGTTTTTGGAAGTGTCACAGCTAAAGCGACCGCTGCTAAAATAGAATCTACCGCAAATGCAATATCTGCTAGTTCTACCTTCACCACTGTTGCCCAAAAACCACTTTGTTTTACTTTCGTCTCATCTTCTTTCTTCTTAAATACGTGAGATTTCAAAATATGATGAATGGAAATATAAAGAAGATATATTGCGCCAATTGCTTGAACCTGCCAAACATCCACTAAAAATGAAATCAGGAATAAAGATCCAAATCTCAAGACAAAAGCTCCTGCTAATCCATAAAACAGTGCCCGTTTTCTTTGTTTTTCAGGCAAGTGTTTAACCATGACGGCCATGACAAGAGCATTGTCAGCTGCCAGTATCCCTTCTAATCCAATCAGTACGAGTAGAACCCACCCGTATTCTAAAAGTATTGCTGCATCCATCATCATTCCTCCTTGTTTTTATCTATTGTCCCACAACAGGCAAAAGCTTATGAATACAAAAAAGACCTCTGCCTGTAATGGCAAAGGTCTTGCTAGACATGTCGTATGTAAATCATGCCAACAAAGCCGATGGAATCAGTATCCATGTAATGACGACTTTGTTTCCGGTAAAACCGGACGCTACTCCCCTTTGGTGGGATTCAAATATTTAGATTAGTTTTATCTTAATCAATAGGCACGGGATTGTCAACTTGTTTTCTAGGCAATTGTTTTTTCTTCTTTTTTCTTTCTTCGCTTCAGCCAGATGTAAAGGCCGAATAATAAAACCACACCGATTCCTATTGGCAATAGGTATTGATCTAACATGGAGCCGACTTCTTTCCAATTATCTCCAAGCATAAACCCGAGGTATACATACACGAATGTAATCGGCGTAATCGCCAAGAATGTATATAAGCAAAACACCCACACATTCATTTTTGCGATCCCACATGGAATGGAAATAAGGGTTCTAACCCCTGGAATAAACCGTCCACTGAATGCAACAAAACCACCATGCTTCTCAAAAAACGCATCAGATTTATCAAGTGCTTCAGGCTTTATAAAAAAATATTTCCCATATTTATTTAAAAAGGGTCTGCCACCGTAACGTCCTAACCAGTACAAGGTCAAAGGACCAGCCACACCGCCTAATGAACCGGCAGCTACTACGCCGATTAAGGCCATGTCCCCTTCTGATACCCAGTAGCCTGCAAGAGGCAGAACCACTTCAGCAGGAACAAACTCAATACATAATGCAAGAAAGATGCCGAAATAAGACAAGTTTTTAAAGGCATCTGCTAACGAAATAATGAAATCTTCGATGTTTATCAATCCCTTTCACACATAATCAATCTGACAAGTCGTCTCTTTGTAGAACCGTGCCACATATTAAACGAATGAAAACCGCAAAACGATTCACTTTTCTTCGTTTTTTTACATTAGATTTGATTTTACTATAAAAGAAAGACAAAAAAAACGCTAATTGTGCATTTTCAGTGAATGAAAAGTGAACAGAGACCCCATTTGATCCGATATATGTGGTATATGTCTGTTTTTAGGATACTGGGGGTTTCTCACATGACACATTTTACAGGAAACTACAACGGCTGGCTTGTCTTTCTATCAGTCACTGTCGCCGTTGTCGCCTCCTATTCAGCTCTTCGGTTAGCAAGCCGGGTGATTCAGTCAAACGGCGCAAAGAAAAAGATATGGCTTGTGCTAGGTGCACTGATCATGGGCATGGGAATATGGTCGATGCATTTTATTGGCATGATGGCATTTCACTTAGATTCTCGCATCACCTACGAAACGCCCCTAATGCTCTTATCAATTGTGGCTGCTTTTATCGGCTCTTTCATCGCATTTTCGATCTGCATCCGGCAGCAGCTATCGACCATTCGATTGTATCTGAGCGCGCTGACGATGGGAACGGCGATTTGCAGCATGCACTATCTCGGAATGGAATCAATGGCCCATGTAACCATCCGTTATGAACCGATCTTATTTTTCGTATCGTTTTTGATTGCAGCGATTGCTTCTTTCATATCAATGAAGCTTTTCTTTCGGCTTCATCATTCTGAAAGTAAACAAAAGGACCATCTGTTGAAGATAGCTGGTGCACTCGTGATGGGTGGCGCCATTTCTGGGATGCATTATACGGGTATGGCGGCATCAACGATCGTTTTTCATGCAGGTGGACATGAGACTGCCAGCAGTTCTCTTGAAATGTCTCCATTGAGTGTGTCGGTTGTCATTGGACTGATGACATTAATTGTCCAATTACTCATGATTTTTGGTGCATTTATTGATCATCGAATTATGCTTCAGTCACAAAAATTAAAAGATAATGAACAACGCTTCCAATCGTTAATCAAGCATAATATAGATGGCATTATTGTGTTATCTGTTGATCGAAAGGTGCTTTCTGCTAATGACACTGGCACACACATTTTACACATTTGCAATCATAGGATCGGTGATCAGATAAGCGACTACGTAATGCCTGATCAAACATGGGAAGAATTGATCAATCAATCAAAGAAAGCGATCACACGTGAAACAGAACTGAAAACAACCGATCGTTTTTACTATTATCACGTCACGTATATCCCTGTTCACGTCAACGATACACTGGATAGTATTTACGTGGTGTTCAAGGACTTAACAAAGCAGCGGATTGCTGAAAAGGAAATACAAGTGATGGCACATTATGATGCACTGACCGAGCTACCGAATAGACGGCATGGCATTCAGCATTTAAACAAAATGCTCTCCTCTCAAGAGGAAAATGGCACATCAACCGCAGTCCTCTTCCTTGATTTAAACCGCTTTAAAATTATCAATGATGCACTTGGTCATAATATAGGCGACTTGCTTCTCAAATCTGCCGCGAATAGGCTGACGAAATGTTTACCTGATCACGGATTTATTGCAAGGATTGGTGGAGACGAATTTTTAATGATTTTTTCTCACAAGGAGCATGATCTACATCAAGTTGAACATCTTTGTCAAAACATCATCAAGCAGTTTGAACGACCGTTTTTTATTCAGAATCACCAGCTCATTACATCCATTAGTATTGGAATTGCGAGCTCTCCACAAAACGGAAAAGACAGTATGGAGTTATTGAGAAAAGCGGATATGGCCATGTATTTATCAAAAAAACATAAACAAAGTCGCTACGAGTTTTTCACCGAATCAATGGAACGATCAAGTGAGGACAGATTGATTCGAGAATTAGAGTTAAGAGATGCCATTCAAAATGAACAATTTGTTCTTCACTACCAGCCTCAAGTCAGTGCTAAAACGAGAAGAATGACAGGTGTTGAAGCGCTTTTAAGAATGAAAGCACCAGATGGCTCCCTTACATCACCTGATGCATTCATTGAATTAGCTGAAGAGTCGGGTCTCATCATTGATATCGGTAAGTGGGTGATCGATACAGCATGCCAACAGGCAAAAAGGTGGCATGACAAGGGACTAGACATTTCGGTGTCTGTTAATTTATCAGCGAAGCAGTTCAACTCTGAGGACTTAATTGATTTAATCAAACTCACGCTAAAGAAATATGATGTCAAACCGTCTTTACTGGAACTTGAGGTCACAGAAAGTACGACAATGGAAAACATTAAGCAATCCACACAAGTCCTTACACAACTAAAGCAGCTTGGTGTTCGTATTAGTATTGATGATTTTGGAACAGGGCACAGCTCTCTTAGCTATTTAAAGGATTTACCGATCCACAGACTTAAAATTGATAAGTCCTTTATTGAGGATATATTAAGTGATTCAAAATCTGAGCAAATCACAGGTGCCATTATTGCCATGGGGCATCAACTCTCTCTCGAAGTCATTGCTGAAGGGGTTGAGACATTTGCACAGGCACAGCTGTTATCTTCACAGGGCTGTGACGATTTCCAAGGATTTTATTATGCAAGACCACTTCCAGCAAGCGACATTGAAAAATTTATCGCTTATCCTGTTGAACAGCCACACATATAAAAAAAGGTGCCCCGTAGGCACCTTTTTTCACATGTGTTTATCGAAATAATAAATGCTGACTGTGTATCCCTGCTTTTTTGAGCAAACCAATTAATTGCTCCTGTTCTTCACGCGTCAATCCAGAAAATGCTCGCGCAATGCGAAGTGAGTGGATTGGATAAATCTTATCAAGATAATTACGTCCTTTATCTGTTAAATGGGCATAAACAGATCGTTTATCCTTTGGATCTTGTTCCCTTTCAATGAACCCATTTCGTTCTAACTTATCAATTACATACGTCACATTCCCACTAACAAGTAGGAGTCTTGATCCAATTTGCTGAAGTTTTTGAGCGCCTCTTGTGTACAGTAACTCAAGAACAGCAAATTCAGTTGGATTAAACCCATGCTCTTTGCTATCTCTAATACTGTGTTCTGAAACGCTTTTAAATGCTCGTGCAAATACTTTGTAAAGCGTCATTGAACGTTCTACTTCTTCTTCATTAAACGATAGTCTCATCACTTATCTACCTCTTATAATATTTTTTTAACTTCAAGGCTTTCTTGCGGTGCAGTTGGAGCCTTTCGTAAAAAATAGAAGTACTACGTTTCTGAAAACCCTTTCAACCATATCAGTGACTCCATTCGTGTTATGTATAGAATTTCGATATAAACTTTTAAAATCCTTCTTATTTTTCACAATCCACTCGAAAAAAAGCTTTTTTAGCAAACCATCTTACGACCGTATACTTTAACATTATCTGTAAGGATACGACATTTCCTTTTACCTTTTTCGTCAATATTCTACAAAATTCAATATTGATATAATATTAAGCACCTATAACCGTTTTGATCTCACATATGTATATGCTGTATTTCGAGAACATTCACACGTTATGTCATGACAAAAATCGATATTCTTTTTACAGTCATTTGGTGAGATCATGTTCGTTGTGACACGTTGATGCACCGTTCA
Organism: Bacillus sp. 179-C3.3 HS; assembly: GCF_047229225.1. Taxonomy (NCBI): domain Bacteria; kingdom Bacillati; phylum Bacillota; class Bacilli; order Caryophanales; family Bacillaceae; genus Bacillus; species Bacillus sp. 179-C3.3 HS. The sequence continues at coordinate 212,623 of NZ_JBFEFT010000002.1, forward strand.
CTTATGTTAAGTTTTCTTCCATTCATTTCAGGTATTTTCATTCATATGTGAAATATTCTAACAAACGTTAGGTTTTTTCAATGGTTGTTTTATATAATAAGAAGAAAAGACTTGCAGGGGTGAGTATATGACGCAAGAAGAAGTATCTTATAAGGATAAAAAGGTCATTTCAATCGGAATCGTCAGTGAGTTAACTGGTCTTTCCGTTAGGCAAATCCGCTATTATGAAGAACGGAAACTCATCTACCCCCAGCGATCAACAAGAGGCACGCGAAAATATTCCTTTTCCGATGTAGAACGTTTAATGGATATTGCCAATAAACGAGAAGACGGCGTCCAGACAGCGGAAATTTTAAGGGATCTGAAGAAAAAAGAACAAGCTCTAAAAAATGGACAATTTAAGAAAAAAATGTTGGAAGGACAAATCAATGCACACTTTCGGTACAAAAATCGATAAATAAAAAGAATCGCTCTATTGAACGATTCTTTATTCCCCTTCCACGACGCCTACAAAGTCAATGAGGACACCTTTTGTAGGATCTTCCTTGATCCGAAGCGCAATGGCCTTTTTCTCTTTCGTTCGAGCATCTTGATAATTCGCATGGAACACATGAATACTGGCTTCTTCTAATTGAAAATCATCATAAGATAACTTCTCAATGCCCCAATCCTTTTTTAATTTCAAGATCTCATCTGGATGAGGCACAGCTCCTTCGACATAAATGTGTTCCATTTTTCGTTTATTTCCTTCTGTAATCGCTTCAAGCATTCGCTCTGCTGCTACTAGCCTTCTGTCTTTCCCCTCATCTTCTCTCTGACATGCCATGAGCAAAAGCATACACATCAACATGAGTAAGAATTTCTTCATGATTTCTCTCCCACCTTCTCCTTAAAATGTAAAGGATGGAAGCGCTATATGCAATCTTTATTCAAAAAAGACTGTAAAACGTCACGTTTTACAGTCTTTTTGCTTACATGAGTGTATGCAGGAACGCTGTTGCAATTCCAAAATAGATCAGCAGTGATAAAATATCATTTAATGTTGTAATGAGCGGCCCAGATGCAATCGCCGGGTCGACGTTTAATCTGTGTAAAATAATCGGCACGACAGTACCTGCCATCGTTCCGATAATGAGTGTCGCAAGAAGGGAGGAACCAACCACAAATCCTAAAATCAAATTCCCCTGCCATATCATGGCAACGACAGTAATAATGATTGAACAGACAATCCCAATGTAAATACTTGTTCTCATCTCTCTAAAAATCAGGCGCACAATCGTTTTTTTCGTTAACTCTTCTTTTGATAGTCCTCTAATAACGACTGCAAGTGATTGCGTCCCAGTATTCCCTGTCATCCCAGCAATCATTGGCATGAAGAAGGCTAAAGCAACCACTTGTTGTAATGTATCTTGAAAATAATTTAAAATACTGCCTGAAATCAGACCAATAAACAATAGTAAAATGAGCCATGGTAGACGTCGATATGCCGCCACAAAAGCCGGCGTATCAAATGTGATGTCTTTACCAGATGCAGCAAATTTCTCATAGTCTTCTCCCGCTTCTTGAATGACGACATCAATGATATCATCGACTGTCACAATCCCAACCAGCACGTTGTTCTCTTCGACTACAGGAATGGCAAGGAAATCATATCGTTCAATCAGTTTGGCGATTTCTTCCTGATCTTGAAATGCCTCCACTGCAATCACTCTTGTAAACATCAGATCCTGCACTTTCTCATCTGGTTCACCTAAAATTAAATCTCGGTATGAGAGTACCCCTACAAGCTGTTTTTGCTCATTGATCACATATAAATAGTTAATTGATTCAGCTATTTCGGCAAAGCTTTTTAGCTTCACAACCGCATCCTGCACCGTATAGTGCTGAGGAATCCAAACAAATCGGTTGGTCATGATACGTCCCGCTGTTTCAGCAGGATAATTCATGAGGAGCTGAACGGCTTTTGACTCTTCGGCTTCCATGTTGGATAACAACTGATCTTTCAGCTCATCATCCATTTCATCAAACAGATTGGCTAAATCATCGTTATCCATTTTGTTGGTCACGAAAGTCGCTTTGTCTTTCCCTACTTTTTTCAGGACGATCTCTTGATATTCCCGCTCAAGTTCACCCATCATTTCCGTCAAATCATCGACTGATAAAAAAGTCAAATAACGGCCACGGTGCTTCTCTGGAAGCTCCTTAAATAAATAAGCCATATCATACGGCTGGAGTTCTTCCATGATGTGTTTAAATTCTTTACGTTTGCCATCTCTTAATAAAATAATGATCCTTAATATGAGTTCATCATACGAAATATTCTGTATCATTCGTTGTACCTCCCCGTCTTTAGAAGATACCTGATCCCTTAGAATGCGCGGGGTCAGGATCTCCTTTTTCTGTAGCCTCTGGTTGATCATCTGACATATTGTCTATGTGTCTCGAATCGGGATAATCCATTCCCGCACCTCCTTCTCTCAAAAAAAAAGCACCTTCAAACGAATGAAGGCGCTTTGTAGGCATAACAAAATAAACCCTTGCTCCTTCAATCGTAGAGCTTTAGCACTGTATGGCATAGGAACAAAATCCAGCTGCATTAAAAATCACCTTATGTCGATGATTTCTGTTGACCCATTGGCGTCTTTGGACATTTTTGGGCAGCAGCGTATCTCCATATAGGAGCCTCACCTAACGAAGTCTCATATTGTTAACACAAATGAGATTACAGAAAAAGTGGATTGATGTCAATAAGCAAGGTGCCAAGCCGAATCATGTATTCGCTTACTTTTAGAAAAAAGCGATAGGCATTGTCCTATCGCTATACATGCTTTATTCCTCTTCCGGCTGATTCATATCTTCTTGGGAGAGTAGATGAAAAGAATCATGCAAAAACAAAGCATATCCTTCTCCATCGGGATGCGGAACATATTCCGCATGATCCATACGCTGTTCTTCTTTTTTCTTCATATTCTCTCGCCTCCTTTCCTTTTAGTTTGTCCGAACGAAAAAACCTTACACATGAAACGTGTAAGGTTCGATGAATGATCAATCATCCCATTCTTGCTTTAAGATTTTGCCTGTTTTAGCGGAAATCTCAAAATCGACTTCATCACCATTTGGTGTGGTGATTTCGATTTCATAGATATACACACCATCCTCTTGATCTAAATCCGAATCTGTGACCGTGCCTTTCACTTTCGCAAGGGCAATTTGCTCTGCTTGTTTCTTAGAAATTTTGACATGTTGTTTCTTTTCTTTCACTGGGTCATTTAAGGCTTTTCCTGTTTTTGCATCCACGAATACTTTATATTCATGACCGCCTTTTTTAATCTCGACTTCATACACCCATTTTCCCTTTTTACGCTCAAGATCCACATCATCTACATATCCCTTGACGACTTTTAGGGCTGCTTTTTCAGCTTGTTTTTTTGACACAAATGATGATGCCTGTTGCACCGATTCTTCTGCATTTACCGTTTGATTATTTTGTGCTTGTAGGGAGAAACCACCTGCAACAAGCGCACCTGTTACTACTGTAGCGACGATTACTTTTTTGAACATGTTTATTTCCTCCTCTGTTTCATTTCTCCTTTATCTTAAGAAATGAAGATGAAAAAGAAAGGAAAGAAACATGAGAAATTGATGAGAAAAGGATTAATTTTCGTAAGTAATTCCTTCAATTTCTCCTGTATAGGCATTCACTAACACTTCAGCCTCTCGCTCATTCGGCAAATCGATTTCCACCTCAAAAACAAGTAATCCGTCATTCGTATCAAGATCAGCATCATCCGCCGTACCGCCAACTTCTTTTACCGCGATTTGGATGGCTTCGTCTACAGTGATTTTGGTCGGTTTCTTTTCCTTAGGGGTCGCTGTTTTCTTTACTGTCTCCGTCACTTTCAACGTTTGCTTGTCGACCGCCACTTGATAAAGGTCTTTTTCTGATTGGATTGTGAACGTAAAACGGTCTGACTTCTCTTTCCTTTGAATGACTGTTCCGTTTACTTTATGAACCGCCACTTCTTCCGCTTGACTTAGTGTATTTTGTTCTATTAGATCTTGATTGCTTTTTAACTGCTTGATTTCTTTCGTTTGACCCGTTGCGGAAGAAGCAATGATTTGATAGGTCCCTTTTGAATTTTCAAGCGTCAAAGTGTAGTCCTGGTTACTATTGATTAAATCGACATGTGTGATGTGCCCGTCGTAATCTTTTGCAATGATTTTTTTGATTTCTGATTCGGTTAACGTTTTTTGTTCAAAGGTTTGGATGATGATGATGACAAACATGATTAGTACGGTGACGCACCCTGCGAGGGCAAGTCCCATTTTCATTTTTCTAGACATTCTGCGCCTCCTTCCTATTCTCTATTTTATAAGGAGTACATGAGAAGTTGATGAGAAAGGCTTATTTATTTCTGAAAAAGGATCGTCATGTTTGTTCCTTCATTTAAATGGCTCTCAATCGTTAGCTGAGCCCCATGTTCTTCAGCAATGAGTTTCGCAATCGACAGTCCAAGCCCCGTTCCACCTGTCTCACGGTTTCTCGCTTCATCCACACGGAAAAAACGGTCAAAGATTTTCGGCTGATCTTCTTCCCTTATGCCAATCCCTTTATCGATAACAGAAATAAATGGCTTGTCTTCAACGAACCCGCAGTTTACTTGTACCGCCTCTGTACTATATTTCAATGCATTATCAATGAAAATGGTCAATAGCTGTTTGATTTTCTCTTCATCACCTTCAGCAAATACTGGCTGATCTGTTTGGACATGCAGGTGAATCGTCCGATCAGTTGCCACCTCAAGTGTATGACACACCTGCTTGCACATCCTGCCTAGATCCATTGGCTTCATATCTAGATGTGCCGGTTGACCATGTTTGGCAAGCGTTAATAACTCATCTGTCAGTCTCTTCATTTTTCTTGATTCCTCATGAATGGCTTGTGACGCCTCTTCAATCACATCAGGTTTTGTTTGTCCCCAGCGCTTTAATAAGTTGCTATAGCTCATAATGACGGTAATGGGGGTTTTCAGTTCATGCGATGCATCGTGTAAAAATTGTTGCTCTTTTTCGTAGTGTTGCTCCAGTATTTCTGACATTTCATTAAATGTTTGTCCCATTTGATTCAATTCATCCTTAGAATCGCCTGTTAATTCAATTCGTTTAAAAGCTTTATCTCTCATACTCTCCTTCATCGTATTCGTCATTGTGCGAATTGGACGGACAATTTGTTTGGTTAAAATATGCCCTGTGAAATAGGAAAGAGCAATGAATAGAAGACCTACTGCAATTAAAATGATTTTTAATAACGACAAGTTTTCTTCTGTATTTTCAATTTCTTCAAATACTTGCAGCGACACCACTTCTCCATTTGCCCAAATGACTGGAATAGCGGCAAACGCAACCATACGCTGGCGGTATTCGATAATGTCCGCTTTCTGACCAGCTTCATATGTAAAAGGGAGTGAGCTAAATGTTGATTCCTTTGTAATCGTCAGTTTCGATTCATCATCTTGAGTAACGACACGTATCATCCCATTTTGCGGGAGATAGGCACGCAACAGCTCGGAGGACGGGAGACCCTGCTCTTCTGATTTTTTTAACGCAATGGTCATATTCTCAGCTACCTCAGACAAGCGCGACATATCCTTTTGTGTGAGGGTATATGAAAAAATAAAATAAATGGATGTATGGAACAGCAATACCATGAAGAACAATGACAACGATGTATAAAGTTGGATCTTATTTTTTAACCTCATTCTTTATCCTTTCATCACATAACCCACACCTCTTACTGTGTGGATGAGCTGTTTTTCAAATGGATAATCGACTTTTTTTCGTAAATAACGAATATACACATCGACTACGTTCGTGTCTCCATAATAATCGAAGCCCCAAACGGCTGTTAAAAGCTGATCCCTTGTGAGTACTTGCTGTTGATGTTTGAGCAAATGAACAAGTAGATCATACTCTCTTGGGGTCAACTCAAGCATGTGATCGCCTCTTTTGATCTCTCTTGTTTTCTCATTCACTCTCAAATCTGCTAGGCTGAGTTCTGCTTCATTTTCTTCTTGTGTCTGTATGTTGAATCTCAACTGCGCTCTAATCCGTGCGAACAATTCTTCTATGTCAAATGGCTTTGTAATATAATCATTTGCGCCAAGATCAAGACCACTTACCTTATCTGGAACACTCCCTCTCGCCGTAATCAAAATAATGGGAGTGGTGTTATTCGTTTTCCGAACCCTTCTTAGCACTTCAAGACCGCTTAATTCTGGAAGCATCACGTCAAGCAGGACTAAATCGAAGCTCTCTTCCTTCAAAGCTTCGAGTCCTAAAGCCCCTGTCTCTTTCACTGTCACCTCATATCCTTCATATTCAAGTTCAAGTGAAAGCACCCTTGCAATTTTCTTTTCATCTTCGACCACGAGGATCTTCCCTTTATTCATTCCTATCTCTCCTATCTGAAAGCATGCTGTATCTTTACATTATTATAAGGTTGCCTGCCCGCCTTTGGAACAGTCTCAATCTTCATATCCTATCTTTTCTTGAATAAAGACATTTATATTCATAAGATCAAGGATTCAATTGATACGAATCGATTTCCCTCCTACCACCCCTTACATTATATTCAAAAAACAACAGCCGTTTAAAAAACAATCTTCATCACTATTTTCTATTGTTTATTCATTCAATTAAAACTAGTCCTTTCCACCCATTTCCATCAATATATACACAAGCTCACTACACATCATTTTCTTCTTTTTCATATGATATCAAGTGTTTCTCTCATCATACGACGTCTTTCAACAATAGGTGATAAGATCTGCACCGCTGATAATATTTTGATTATTTTAAAAATTATTACAATTGACCCTTTTCGATGGAGAGGTTGTTTTATACAATAATATTACGCAGCCTGAATCTACTTTGAAAACAAAATAAGGAGGGCTTTCTTATGAAAGGTGAAATTCGCTTAATTCCGTATGAAGTAAAAGCCAATGTGATGGAAGCGAAAGAAACGCCAGAAAGTATTCAGGAGATTAAAGCACCCGATCTTTGGTCAAGTGGCTTCAAAGGGAAGGGCATGACTATTGCCGTCCTTGATACAGGTTGCGACACAGAACATCCAGATTTGAAGGATCAAATCATCGGAAGAAAGAACTTCACTGATGATGATCAGAGCGACGCTGAAAGTGTGAAAGACTACAATGGTCACGGCACCCATGTAGCCGGAACCATTGCGGCAACAGATCGCAATGGCGGAATTTCAGGTGTAGCCCCAGAAGCAAAGCTACTCATCGTAAAAGTTCTTGGCGGTGAACATGGAAGTGGGAAATATGAATGGATCATTAACGGGATCAATTACGCTGTCGAGCAAAAAGTAGACATTATCTCTATGTCTCTTGGTGGACCTAGCAACGAACCAGCCTTGCAGGAAGCCATTGAAGCAGCAGTCAAAAGCGGTGTACTTGTTGTTTGTGCAGCAGGCAACGAAGGTGATGGGGACGAGCGTACCGAAGAATTCTCCTACCCAGCTGCATACAATGAGGTGATCGCTGTCGGTTCTGTCTCACTTACTAGAACATCCTCTGAATTTTCCAATGCCAATAAAGAAATCGATCTCGTCGCTCCGGGGGAAAATATTTTATCCACTCTTCCCAATCATAAATATGGCAGGCTCACAGGGACTTCAATGGCTGCTCCACATGTCAGCGGTGCACTCGCCATTATTAAAAATGCCGAAGAGGAAGCCTTCCAGCGTAAGCTGACAGAACCTGAAGTCTATGCACAACTTGTGAGAAGAACCCTACCACTACAACAACCCAAAACCCTTGTAGGAAATGGATTTTTATATTTAACGGCACCAGATGTACTTTTAGAAAAAACAGTAGAAGCAGATCTTTTATCTCTCTAGGTAGATAAAGGTCCTGAGAAAAGAAAGAATTTTCTCAGGATTTTTTTAATTAAAATTATTCAAAATTTACTTTGACGAAATGAAGTGAACGTTATATAATCGAACACAATAAATTCATAGTTTGAGAGTCGGTAATTCGATTACGTGTCGAATTTGAATTGGGAAGACCGGTGAAAATCCGGCGCGGTCCCGCCACTGTAAGTGAGGAGAGCTTTTCTTTTTGAATCCACTGTCACTTGATGGGAAGGATGAAAGGCTTGTAGATTCACTAGCCAGGATACCAGCCGCTCTATCACATCAAACACCTACGGTTGATAGGAGATGTCGGAAAAGCGTCAGTGATACTTACGCTTGATTTCGCACACACATTTTGTCTTTTTAAACCAGACATTTGCCCTCATCAATCTTGACCATGAGTGTAAATGTCTTTTTATATTTAGAGGAGGAATTGGAATTGACAATTGTTAAAACAAGCAATCTAGGTTTCCCACGAATTGGTTTAAACAGAGAATGGAAAAAAGCACTTGAGTCTTATTGGAAAGGTCAAACTGACCGAGAAACACTATTAAGCACACTCGATGATCAATTTTTAACTGCGATTAAAACGCAAATTGATCAACAAATTGATGTTGTTCCTTCAGGAGATTTCACCTTCTATGATCACGTTCTGGATACTGCTGTCATGTTTAATTGGATTCCAGAGCGCTTCCGCAGCTTGAAAGACCCACTAGATACATACTTTGCGATGGCAAGAGGAACGAAAGATGCTGTCTCAAGTGAAATGACAAAATGGTTCAATACAAACTATCACTACATCGTCCCAGAATATGAAAAGAGCACAGAATTCAAAGTCACACATAACAAACCACTTGAAGCCTATGAAAAGGTGAAGAAAGCATTTGGGGTTGAGACAAAGCCTGTTGTCCTTGGTCTTTACACGTTTGTTACACTTTCCAAAGGCTATGAAGCAAGTGAAAAGAAAGACATCCAGCAACGCCTCATTCCACTTTATATTCAAGTATTAAAAGAGCTTCAAGAAGCCGGCGTCAAATGGGTTCAAATTGATGAACCTTCACTTGTGACCGCTTCGAGTGACGAAGTAAAAGAAGTAAAAGACATTTACGAAGCCATTAAAAAAGCAGTCCCGGGCTTACATCTTCTTCTCCAAACATATTTTGATTCTGTAGATGCGTATGAAGAGCTTGTCACTTACCCTGTTGAAGCCATCGGTCTTGATTTTGTCCATGACCAAGGACGCAATCTTGAGCAGGTGAAAAAGCATGGCTTCCCGAAAGATAAAATATTAGCAGCTGGAATCATTGATGGCCGCAATATTTGGAGAGCAGATCTTGGTGAACGATTATCTTTTGTATCTGAACTCATTGGGGATATACAAGCAAAAGAAGTATGGCTACAGCCATCAAGCAGCTTACTTCATGTACCGGTGGCGAAACACCCAAGCGAACAGCTTGAAGAAAAACTATTAAATGGACTTTCTTATGCCACTGAGAAGCTGGTTGAATTAACACGCTTAAAAGAAGGCCTCACAAATGGCAAAGCTGCAATTGAACAACATATCAATGAAGCAACAGAAGCACTTCTTACCTTAAAAGAGTTTGCTAAAGGAACAAATGCGGATTTAACTGCTGAACGCAATAGTCTTTCTTCTAAAGATTTTAAGCGTCCTGTTGCCTTTGAAGAGCGTCTTCGTATTCAAAACGAATCACTCGGACTACCACTACTGCCAACAACAACAATTGGTAGCTTCCCACAATCGGCAGAAGTACGGAGTGCCCGCCAAAAATGGCGCAAAAATGAGTGGACGGAAGCGGAATATGATGAATTTATTAAGAGAGAAACAAAGAGATGGATTGATATTCAAGAAGAGATTGGTCTAGATGTACTGGTTCATGGTGAATTTGAACGTACGGACATGGTTGAATATTTTGGTGAAAAGCTTGCCGGATTCGCCTTTACGAAGTTTGCATGGGTGCAATCGTATGGATCACGCTGTGTAAAACCACCAATTATTTATGGAGATGTCGAATTCACATCACCAATGACCGTCAAAGAAACGGTTTACGCACAAAGCTTAACAGAGAAAAAGGTCAAAGGTATGCTGACAGGACCTGTTACCATCTTAAATTGGTCTTTCCCAAGAACAGATATCTCTCGAAAAGACATCGCCTTCCAAATCGCATTCGCACTTCGTAAAGAAGTAGAAGCGCTGGAAGAAGCAGGTATCCAAGTCATTCAAGTAGATGAACCTGCCTTAAGAGAAGGTCTTCCTTTAAAAGAGAGTGATTGGGCAGAATATTTAAACTGGGCAGCAGAGTCCTTCCGTTTATCGACTTCTTCTGTTCAAAACGAGACACAAATTCATACACATATGTGCTACAGTAACTTTGAAGATATTGTCGATACCATCGAAGATCTTGATGCGGACGTGATTACAATTGAGCACTCACGAAGCCATGGTGAATTCCTTGATTACTTAGAGTTACACCCTTACCTAAAAGGTCTTGGACTTGGGGTATATGATATTCATAGCCCACGCGTACCATCTGTCGAAGAAATGAGTCAGATTATTGATGATGCGCTGAACGTCTGTCCGACAGATCGCTTCTGGGTCAACCCTGACTGCGGATTGAAAACGAGACAAGAGCCTGAAACAATTGCGGCATTGAAAAACATGGTAACAGCTGCTGAAGTAGCCCGCAAAAAGCTAGCGCAGCATGCATAAATAAAGAAATACCCCTCCCCTGCGATGTGAAGCAGGGGATTTTTTTCACTTCACATATGCGTGATCTGATCATCTACCAGTCATTTTCTTTTCTCTCATGAATCATTTATACTAAGGTATGAGTCGAACATTGGGAGGGAACAAACAATGAATCACGAAGCTTTTTTACAACGCGCAATTGACCTTGCAGTAGAAAGTGTACATCAAGGAACAGGCGGCCCTTTTGGAACTGTTATTGTGAAGGATGGGCAGATTATTGCTGAGGGAAGCAACACTGTCACGACAAGCAATGATCCAACCGCACATGCAGAAGTCGTAGCCATTCGACATGCGTGTCAGGCTCTTCATACATATCAGTTAGAAGATTGTATTTTATATACAAGCTGTGAGCCTTGTCCGATGTGCCTTGGCGCTATTTATTGGGCGAGACCAAAAGCGGTTTATTTTGCAGCTGGACATCAGGATGCAGCGTCTTCTGGTTTTGATGACTCGTTTATCTATGAAGAAATAAACAAAGAGTATGAAACAAGAAACATTCCATTCCATCAACTAACTCTTCCAAAAAACCTTGCACCATTTGAAGCTTGGGAAGCTTTCGAAAAGAAGAAAGAATACTAATAAAGACACCTGCACAATGCAGGTGTCTTAGATTTTTCCTTACTGCGCCACTTCAAGGTCCACTTCTATATTCCCTCTTGTTGCTTTTGAATATGGGCAGAATTGATGGGCAGCCTCGACGAGCTCTTTCGCCTTGTCATGGTCTAGACCTTTTGCGGAGACAATCAGCTTCACACCTAGCTTAAATCCCCCATCACTTTCATCTTTTAATAGACTGACTTGTCCTTCAACGTCCGATTCGATTTCGATCCCTTGTTTTTTTGCCACTTGCTCAAGCGCTCCCCCGAAGCAAGCTGCATAGCCAGCTGCAAACAATTGCTCTGGATTCGTGCCTGTGTCTCCCTCTTTCTTTACATTCGGCATCACAATCTGGTGATCAAGAACACCATCGTCTGATCGCACATGTCCTTCTCTTCCATGATGCGCCTTCACTTTCGCTGTGAATAAAGGTTTCATTTCAATCTCCTCCTTTTTCTATTATTACTTTTCACGTTTCATCACTTTCTCAAACATTGAGCGCACATTGAATATTTTTTCAATTTCAGCATGTATTTATTTTAAAAAGGATGAAAATCTTATACAATGGAAAGTATGATAAAAATAGTTGGTGACAGACATGACAAATGAATTCGATCATATGAAGCTGGAGAATCAGCTATGTTTCTTATTGTATGCAAGTTCAAGAGAGATGACGAAGCGTTATAAGCCGTTATTAGATGAGCTCAACATCACCTATCCACAATATTTGACATTGCTGTTGTTATGGGAGCACAAATCGTTAAATGTAAAGAAAATGGGAGAGCTTCTTTATTTAGACTCAGGCACACTTACCCCAATGTTAAAACGAATGGAACAGAATGGATTGATTATCCGAGAGCGTTCAAAAGAAGACGAGCGTTCTGTGCACATTCGATTAACGGAATACGGTGAACAGTTAAAAGAGAAGGCAACCACCATTCCATTACGGATGCTGACTGGAACAGGCAAATCTGAAGAAGAGCTGAAAACATTACGTGCGTCTTTACACGGGCTTTTACAAGAATTAACCCACAAAAAAGGCTGAGGGAACATGTCCTCAGCCTTTTTATGATGCTCTTTTTTATTGTGCAACTGCTACAAGTTCTACCTCGATGTTTCCTGCTGTTGCTTTTGAATATGGGCACACCCCATGTGCTTTACGAACAAGTTCATCTAAAGCAGATTGTTCAATTCCAGTCCCTTTCACTTCTAACTTGACGCCTAATTTAAACCCATCATCTGATTGATCTTTCACTAAGCTTACATGTGCGGTTACTTCACTTTCAAAACGGACGCGCTCCATTCTAGCGACCATTTGAAGAGCTGAATCAAAGCATGCTGAGTATCCTGCTGCAAATAATTGTTCTGGGTTGGTCGCTTTTTCAAGCTTTTTCGCTCGAGGTGTCCCAGGCATCGCAACATCATGTTCAAGTACACCATCTGTTGAGACCACTTTTCCTTCTCTTCCGCCTACTGCTGATACAGTAGCTGTAAATAAAATATCTGACATATCTATCCCTCTCCCTTTATAAACATTTTTCATAATTGAATTGTACACAATCTAATTGCCCAAGTCAACAGAAAGACATTTGTTTGAATCCATTGTGCGTTTCAACATGTACAAATAAAAAAAGCCCTATATATAGGGCTTTCAGATGAAGTCATGCTGCGGATTCTGTTGTTCCATCGTGTGGTTTCTGTTGTCTGGAGCGGCATTAGATACTGTCAGCCATAATGCCAAAACGGAGATACTTGTACAGACGACTGCCCATTTTTTAAAATTCATATAAACAATCCCCTCTCTGAATATAGATTCGCGCATGTTCTGCTTCTTGATAGAACATGGAAGATTTTTCATAATCTTCTATTTCATTATAATACTTTGCGGTGTCTAATGCTAGCTCCTCTATATCTGGATATGCATATGCAGACTCTAAAAAGTGGAATATCTGTTTAATTTGTTCGGCATCTTGCTTTTTGTATAGAGCGGTTAGAAATTTTGTCTTTTGAATATGAATATCGTCTTGCAAAGCTTCTGCCCGTTTCATACATTCTGTTTGGTAGTGTATCGCTTCTTCTATTTGCCCTTGTTTAAATAAGATTTGTGCGGCTGTATAAAGAGGATCAATAGATCGGCGGAGATGATCAGATTGATTTTGGTCAAATAACACGATGGATTCTTTCATGAGTTCAAGCGCGCGAACCAAGTCTCCCATTCGATAATAGCTGTTCCCCATATTGAACAAAGAGGATGCGATGAAACGCACATTTTGAAAGTCCTTAGATTTGTCGAGTGCTCTTTTTAGATGTGGTAGCGCTTTTTCATGCCGCCTCATATCATCATAATTTCCAGCCACAATAAATTCACATTGAATGGTACGTAGTGCATACAGTTCATGCTGAACATAGACATCGAGCGCAAGTTTTGCATGGTGCATCGAGATATGTGTTTGTTTCATATGGTAATAGATTTCCGACATTTTAAAATGGAATTCCGCTCGTTCAATGTCATCAGATACAAAAGAAAGCTTGTGCTCTGCCTTTTGGTAAGAAGAGATGGCGGCAATGTATTGCCTTCTGCCAAATTCATACATGCCTCTGAAGAAATGGTAGTAGTATTCAAGCATGCCTGTCACATGCGTTTGGTGCTCGTCTATTTCTTTCGAAAGCTCGGAAAAGTTGGCGCGCAGCTTTCCTTCTTTTAATGGCTTTAAATAATCAAGCATCACTTCATGCCTAAATTCCATTAAAGAAAAATAGAGAAGCAAATTCTGATCTTCTTCCATTGAATCAAGAGAGGTGCGAATTTCCTGCTTTACCTGTTCTGCTTGTTCTGAATCAAATCTGCGGATTAATTCATACCACTTGTTGATTTTCACTCCAATATCGGAAGAGGGAATCGTTTTCGCCATATGTTGCCTTCTCCAATCTTCTCAAAATATAAAACATTACCATATTTTATCATACTTAACATAAAAAATACAAAAGGAAAAGAGAGCCCTCTTCGATAGGACTCTCTTTATCGTGATTTATTCTCTTACTTGACCATGTCCGCGAATCACAAACTTTTCAGAAGTTAAAGCTGGTAAACCCATTGGTCCTCTTGCATGAAGCTTTTGTGTACTAATGCCAATTTCAGCACCATAACCAAATTCAAAGCCATCTGTAAATCGAGTGGAGGCGTTATGATACACAGCTGCAGCGTCGACTGCCGTTAAGAATAATGAAGCGTGTTGATCGTTTTCAGTAATAATCGCCTCAGAATGTTTGGATCCGTATGTTTGAATATGCTGAATGGCTTCTTCTATACTTTGCACCATTTTGATACTAACAATTGGGGCTAAAAATTCTGTTTCGAAATCAGCTTGTGTCGCTAGCGTAACATGTTCATCAAGCTGACAAACATCCTCGTCTCCACGTATTTCTACACCATTTGCATGTAGTGTTTGACACAATGAAGCGCCGTGTGTCCTTGCCCAATTTTTATGAATGATGATGCTCTCAATTGCATTACACACAGACGGTCTTTGTGTTTTGGCATTCAATACGATTTGTTCAGCCATGTCTTTTTGGGCTGTTTCATCTATAAAGATGTGACAATTCCCAGCACCCGTTTCAAGCACTGGCACGGTAGACTCTCTTACAACAAGATCGATTAAATTTTTTCCTCCGCGTGGGATGAGTACATCTAAATAGTCATTTAAAGTGAATAACGTTTTGGCGGTTTCTCTTCCTGTGTCTTCAATCAATTGCACACTGTCTACAGGGATATCCGTTTCTTTTAGCGCTTCATGGATCACTTTGACAATGGCTTTATTGCTATGGATAGCAGAAGAACTTCCTCGTAAAATCACTGCATTTCCAGTTTTCAAACAAAGTGTCGCTGCATCGACTGTCACATTCGGCCTTGCTTCATAAATCATTCCAACAGTCCCAAGAGGCACACGTACCTTTTCGATGAGGAGACCATTTTCTTTTTGGATTGTTTCTAGCGTTTCACCAATTGGGTCCTTTAATTGTACAAGTTGGAGTGTTGCATCTGCGATGGCTTCAATTCGTTCTTCCGTCAATGTAATTCGGTCAATGACGGATGAGGTGAACTGTTTTTCCTCTGCTGCTAGGACATCCTTGCGATTCTCTTCGATGAGAAAAGCTGTTGACGCTTTTAAGGCTTTGGCAATCGCTTTTAGGGCTTCATTCTTTTGTTCCGTTGTTTTTAATAGTAGCTGTTCTTTGGCTATACTCGCTTTTTTCGCTTTTTCAAGAACTTCATTCATCGGTTACCCTCCTCAATTTTCACATGTTGAACCCAGTGATCCCGGTGAATGACCTCTGGTTTCTCTATATCAAGCTCATCACTTCTCATCCCTTTTACCGCCAGGAGCTCATCTGCTGCATACAGCGTTTGTCCCTTCCCGACTAAACCGTTTGGACCAATGACCTCGACGACCTCTCCTTTAGAAAAATCACCGGCTACATCAATGACACCAGCAGGCAGCAGGCTGCTTCCATTATGAGAAATGGCTGCTTCTGCTCCTCCGTCAATCATAATTTTCCCGGAGACTGGTGAGTGAAATTGAATCCATTGACGACGATTCGTTACCGCCGATAAGTCCTGTTCACCAATGTAAGTCCCATCACCATGACCAGCAAGAATTTGAAGCAACTTGTCTTCTCCCGATCCTGTTCCAATGAATACTTTGACTCCAAGAGATAGTGCCGTTTGTGCAGCTGATAGCTTTGATTTCATTCCGCCTGTACCGACCTTTGAGCCTGTAGACTTCGCATATGAGAACAGTTCATCCGTAATATGTGTGAGGATGTCAAACCTCTTCGCTTCAGGATGTTCATTAGGGTTTGCATCATAGATCCCATTAATGTCTGTTAGAATGATCAGTTGGTCTGCATGGATTAATCCACTAACGAGAGCTGACAGCATATCATTATCACCAAATGTGAGTTCCTCAATAGAGACAGAATCATTTTCGTTAATAATTGGTAATATTCTTCTTTCTAGCAGTTCCATCATCGTGGCATACGCATTTCGATATCTGGTTCGATCTGAAAAGTCATTACGAGTGAGGAGCATTTGTGCAGGCGTCATGTCAAACTGAGAAAATAACTCTGTATATTTCTGCATGAGCAAGCCTTGTCCAACGGCGGCGGCGGCTTGTTTTCCTTTTAACGTAACAGGTCTTGAAGGGTATCCTAGACGCCCAAACCCTGCCGCAACTGCTCCTGATGAAATTAAAATGATCTCATGTCCAGCCTCTTTAAGCTTCGCGATGGCTTTGACATGGTCCCACATTTTTTGTTCATCAATCGCTCCCTTTTGTTCTGTTAATGAACTGCTACCAATTTTAATGACAATTCTCTGCTTTTTCATCGTACATTCCCTCCGCTATACCTTTCCCAATAAAAAAAATCCCTTTTCCTCCTAATTTAAAGGACGAAAAGGGATTTTCCGTGGTACCACCTTCATTGAATAAGCATGATTGCTTATTCCACTCAACTCCTGTAACGCCAGGCATGCGCTTAGATTTTTCCTCTAAGGCTCAAAGGTAGGTTCAGCAGCTGTCTGTGGCAAATGTTTCAGCATTTCATTCGCTCTCTTTACACAGCAGTCCCTGCTTACTATTCCTTTTCAACGCTCGTTAATTTTTTTATATTATGACCAATTGCTACAGAAAAGTCAAGCGGTCAATTAAACACGATGGTTTTATTCTCATGCACAATAATTCGATCTTCTAGATGCCATTTGACTGCGCGTGCCAACACACTTCTTTCAATTGAACGACCAATGTTCTTCAAGGCTTCTGCATCATCTCGATGATCAACTCGGTCAATATCCTGTTCAATGATTGGCCCTTCGTCTAAATCATTTGTGACATAATGAGACGTTGCACCGATTAATTTGACCCCACGCTCATATGCCCGCTTATATGGGTTCGCCCCGATAAACGCTGGGAGAAAAGAATGATGAATATTGATGATTTTATTTGGATGCTGCTGGATGAAATCAGGTGTTAAAATCTGCATATATCGAGCAAGCACAATCACATCAATCTCATATTGTTCTAGTAACGCCAGCTGCTGTTTTTCCGCTTCTTTGCGAATATCTTTATTCGCCTTTACATAATGGAAGGGAATCCCAAGCGACTCTACTGTATCTTTCGCTGTTTCGTGATTGCTTATCACGACGGCTATTTCAGCCATTAGATTTCCACTTTGCCATTCCCATAAAAGTTCATGTAAACAGTGCAGTTCCTTTGACACAAAGATTGCCATCTTTTTAAGTTCACTCGCGCGTGAGATACTCCATGTCATTTGAAATGAGTCAGCAATTGGCTCGAAGCTACTCTTCAACTGGTCTATATTTGTCGAGATGTCTTTCAAGTCAAATTCTATTCTTAAAAAGAATCGACCCACTTCATGATCTGTTGTGTATTGACTTGATTCAATGATGTTTGCTCCGTTTTCAAATAAAAAGGTAGACACGGCAGAGACAATCCCAGGCTGATCTGGACAGCTCACTAGCAATTTTCCTTTTTGCTGATGTTTTTGTTTATGTAATTCAAGTTTTTCTGTAATCAATGTTCTCATGTATGATGACCTCTTTTACGTTTTCATTCTAATGAAATCTTATACTGACAAAAGAGAAAAAGCAATTGAGGGAACAAATTTTATTGAATATTCATTCAAATCTACATCACATGCTATAATGCGGGTAACCTTTTATCAAAAAAGGAGTGATGTTGAATGAAAAGTATGACCTTATTTGGTAAAGTGAACTTTTGTCTCGGCATTGTCTGTCTCATCATCGGCATCTATCTGTTTATAACAGGAGAAAGACTCATTCCTTTGCTCACGCTTGGTGTCTGTTTCGTGCTGATGAGTTTTCTTTATCGTAAAAATGAGAGTGATTCCAACGACCACTCGGTGTAAAACAAAAAGGGCTGGCATTCGAATGCCAGCCTTTTTCAACCAATTAATTTTAAACCGACTGCCGCTGATAAAATCAACGCGATAAAGAAAATGCGTTTTGCATCTTTCGATTCTCCGTAAAACAGCATTCCGACAATTGCTCCTCCAACCGCTCCGATACCGGTCCAAACAGCATATGCTGTTCCCATCGGAATCGTATTCATCGCAAGAGACAGCATCGAGAAGGAAATCGTAAATCCAACTGCTATGAAGAGAATCCATTTGAAATGACGCTCTTTCTGAAATTGATTCATCATCGTCACGCATAACATTTCAAAGATTCCTGCTCCAACGAGTAAAATCCAGCTCATGATTCAGTCTCTCCTTTCGTATCACCTGTGGTAAGCTTCAGTCCTAACACACCACATAGCAGCATCATAATCAGCAGTAATTTCCCTACATGAACTGGCTCACCAAGTATCATGCCTAAGATGACCGTACCGGCTGTTCCAAGTCCTGTGAAAACAGCATAAAGTGAACCAACTGGCAGTACATTGGTTGCTTTCAGAAGTAAGGTAAAGCTGATGATAATACAAACGATGGTTGCGCTCCATTCTCCCAAAGTGCTGGCGTACTTTAAGCCCATCACCCAGCAGACTTCAAAAATGGCCGCAATGAATACATATCCCCATTTCATTTTATCTCTTCCTTTCTCACCGATTCCAGGCAACAAAAAAAAGCACGGAAATCGATCGTTTGATCAAATCTCCCGGGCTTTTATCCCTCCGTGTCCATACGGTCTGCTGACAGACCCTATGTGTTTTCTCTCGGTCCAGACTACGTTTCCGTACGGAACCCTAGAAAACTTTCGCTTGAACTGCTAAAAAGCAGATTATTTATCAAAATTGTATCACACCCTCGGACAATGGTCTACCGTCCTTCCTTTCAAAAATACTTGTTCATTTTTCGAAAGACATTTTTTTGCGTCGTCGTATACTAAAGAGGTATTGTCATTTCTGTCTAAAAAACATTTCATTGATTTGTAAAGTAAGGGGCGGATCATTCGATGATGACCGAAGAGAAAAAACATGAATTTTATCAAGCACTTGTTCAAAAGAACCCACAATATGACGGTACATTTTTCGCTGGCATTAAAACGACAGGCATCTTTTGTCACGCCACATGCACAGCGAGAAAACCAAAATTTGAGAACTGCGAGTTCTTTTACACAGCAGAAGAGGCGTTGCTTGCTGGGTATCGTCCATGCAAGCGGTGCACACCATTAACATATCCGAACAGCATCCCTGAAGAAGTCAAAACACTCGTCGCTGCCGTTGAAAAGCAACCAGAGAAGCGCTGGAAAGAAGCAGATTTTCGTCAATTGGGCATACATTCTGCCACGGCGAGAAGAAGATTCAAAGACATTTATGGAATGACTTTTGTGCAATATGCAAGATCACGGCGAATGGGACTTGCCTTTAAAGAAATTCGTCGTGGAAAAAAAGTGATTGAACAACAAGTGGCCTTTGGTTATGAATCTTCCAGTGCTTTTAATGATGCATTTACGAAATTGATGGGCAATCCGCCCAAAAAAACAGACGTGAAGATCCTCTATGCACATTTTATCACGACACCGATTGGACGAATGATCAGCATGTCAGATGAGACTCACTTGTATTTGTTAGAATTTCTCGATCGAAGAGGCTTAGAAAAAGAAATTGAGAACATGAGAAACAAACAGAATGTCCGTATCTTGTTTGGGGAAACCGAGGTGTATCAAAGATTAGTTGAGGAGTTACACTTGTATTTTGAAAAGAAGCTCACGACGTTTACCGTCCCTCTTTCCTTACATGGTACCCCTTTTCAACGGAAAGTATGGGACCTTCTCGTGAATATTCCAGCAGGCGAAACAAGATCGTACAGAGACCTCGCCACCATACTTGGCGATCAGCATTTAGTGAGAGCGGTTGGCAACGCAAATGGAGCCAATCAAATCGCAATTGTGATTCCTTGTCATCGGGTCATTCAAACAAATGGCGGGCTTGGCGGGTACGCAGGCGGAATAGAACGAAAGAAATATTTACTTCAGTTGGAACAGTGTGATGAAAAACAGCGGCCCTGCTTATGAGTCATGCAGGCCGCTGTTTCCTCCTAAGGTCATGCTATAGACATCAATCGTTTGATCCCATTTTGTAATGGTTTTTTCTTTCTTCATTCCTATTTTGATTGCGACCTGAATGGATGCTTCATTTTCAGGTCGAATCAAACTCACCATTCGTCTCACTTTCAACTCATTAAAGCCATAGGAAAGGCAGCCCTTTGCAGCCTCAGTGGCATATCCATTTCCCCAGACTGACCTCTTTAGCATGTAGCCAATTTCAAGCTCGATCTGTCCTTCAATATTTTGCAGGACGATCCCACTTTGACCGAGTGGTTCCTTCGTTTCTTTGTTTTCAATGATCCAAAGGGATGTATGATACATTCGATCATTCTTTTCATTCCATTTGATCCACTCTCTTGTCTGCTGTTTATCTTTTAACGAAGGATAGTACTTCATCACTTCTTTATCTTGAAACATGTCGTATAGAAAAGGGGCATCATTATCATTCATCGTTCTGAGTGTAAGTCTCTCTGTTTCAAACACGGTCCGTGTCTGTTTTTTCATCCTTGGACCTCCCTACTCTCTAATCGCGAAAGATATCTCCGAACAATCCATTTGAGTCTGGAGCAAAATATTGAAAGCCTGCACCGGTCAATCCAGCCGCTAAAGCTGTCCACATCATTAAACTGATGGTCATCCACATCGCTACTTGTTTTCGCTTCGTGCCGAAACTCATACACATGAGCGCAGATAAATGACTCCCTATGATGAAAGGCCCGACAAGTGCTAGACCTGGAAGACCATAACGCTCCCAAATTCTTCTGGCCCTTTGTTGCTTTTTCTCCCCTTTTTCATTACTCGTTTCCCCTTTTCTTTTCATTCGCCATTCCTTAAACTTGTCAACGAACACAATGAGAAGCAAAACCGTGATGAAGTTTCCAATAAATCCAATGATGGCAGTTGTGACAGGATGCAAACCACTAAGGATCGCCAGCGGAACGATGCCAACCACTTCAAATAAAGGTAAAGCAGCTAAAATAAAAACAAGTACATATCCCCACAAAGTATCCAATAACACGACCTCATTTCATTTTTGTCTACCTCCCATTGTAAAGAAAAACAAGAAGCTATTTCCACACTTTTTAGAAAAAAGAAAAGCACATCTTAAAAGATGTACTTACAGGATCTTTTCATTCTTCTTATCTGTTTGTCGCAAAACAATGTTCGTGACCAATAGGATGATCACAATAGATAGTAAATTTAGGATCAAAAGCACACTTGGTGACGTCCAACCAATCCATTCGAATAGTAACTGTGGTCCGAAAAAGACGAGTGGGATGAGCGACATGATATTCACCTTTAAAATGGCATTAAATATGACGATACAAAGCAACATGAGAATAATAGCATTCCATCTTTGACTTGGGGGGAGTGTCAGAATAGGTGTACCCAGTTGTTGATCCAGCAGTTTCACCGTAATCATTACGGTCATTTCGAAGACACCTAAAATCCAAAAATAGAAAAATGCACGCCGCCCTGTCTGAAAAGCAGACGCTCTAAACATGACAACGATCATGATGATATTGGCCACTAAAATGAGCGGATATCCAATGAGTGCGTACCATGAATATGACAAGCTTTGACTGATTGCGTCTGATAAAATCATGAAAAAGAGTGATCCAATTAAAAAGGCACTGACAAACGGAACCCAGTCTTTGTAATGTCTCGAGAGCTCTTTTGCCAGTTCATCAGCAAAGGCTCTTGGATTACCACCAAACACTTCCTCACCTTTTTTGCCATCTTTCTCAGCTTCCACAGCGTGTGTCGTTAATTCATCCATTAGGTCGTCAATTTCTTCTTCATTTTTCCCCAAGGATATGAGGTAGAGTTTTAGTTCTAGTAAGATGTGTCTTGTTTCTTTTGTTACCATCTTCTCACTTCCCTTTATGTAATAAACGTTCTACATTTTCTGACAGCTCATTCCAGCGTGCAATAAAATCCGTTAGTGCTTGTTCTCCCGCTTGAGTGAGCGAATAGTATTTTCTTTTCGGTCCGCTTGTTGATGCTTTTGTGACAGTGCTTACCAGCTCTTCTTTTTGCATTCGTAAAAGGATGGGATAAATACTTCCCTCACTAATTTGATCAAATCCATAATGCGCGAGCTTTTTCGTCATTTCATATCCGTAAATGTCGCCCTCAGAAATAATAGAGAGTAAACAGCCTTCTAAAATCCCTTTTAGCATTTGTGTTGATGGTGTCATGATCGATCCTCCAACTTCAGTCTCTTGTTATACAAGACAGTCTCAGCTTACCACACACTATCTTGCAGTGCAAGGTAGTGTGACAGAAAAAAATCACCACATAAAGGGTGATTTTTACGCCCATGGTTTATCTGTTCCAAGTGCGTCAGCCAATGCTTTACTATGCTTTCGGCGGCTTTTTCTTTCCTCTGCTCGCTGCTTCGCTGTTTGATGTAGCATAATCTCTTCTTCTGTTTCTGGCATAACCTGCGGAACTCTTTTCGGCTTGCCATTTTCATCAAGCGATACAAATGTCAGAAACGAAGTCGCTGCTAGTCTACGTTCTCCAGACATCAAGTTTTCTTTTATGACTTTGACGAAAACCTCCATAGATGATGTGCCGACCCATGTGACATAGGACTCTAAGCATACGGACTCTTTTTGCCCAATCGGCTCTAAAAAGTCAACTGAGTCCATTGATGCCGTTACCGTCTCACTTCGGCTATGTCTAGCAGCGGAAATGGACGCAATGTCATCTATATAACTCATTAATTTGCCACCAAATAATGTTTGATGGTTATTCGTATCGAGAGGGAAAACCCTGCTTGTTTTCACGACTTTTGATTCTTTACAATACTTGAAATTTTCTTCACTCATCGTTATAGCTCCTTCGTGCTGTTTTCTTTGATGCAGGATGTATTTTATTAAACACTATTCTTTTAGGTTTGTCTAAACTTTTTGCTTTCGCCTTCATGAGTGATGTCTACATCCCAAACAAGCCAACGAATAGAATCGTTTCTACTCATTGGCTTGTCCACGCAGACTCATGAATTTTTATGATTTTCTGTTGTACAAATGACAGGCCACTTCATGACCCTTTTCGGCTTCTTGCAGTGTTGGTTTACTTGTCATACAAACATCCATCGCCGCAGGACACCTTGTCCGAAATACGCAGCCACTCGGCGGATTGACGGGGCTCGGTATGTCTCCTCGTAAGATGAATCTCTTACGCCGGTCTTCTATGTCAGGGTCAGGAATGGGGATAGCAGAAAGGAGAGCTTGTGTGTAGGGATGCAGCGGCGTCTCATATAATGCTTCACTACTTGTCATTTCTACTAAATGTCCTAAATACATCACACCAATTCTATCGCTAATATATTTCACCATAGACAAATCATGTGCGATAAAGAGAAACGTCAGCCCTTCCTCTTTTTGTAGCTTTTTCAGTAAGTTCACGACTTGTGCTTGCACAGATACGTCAAGGGCTGAGATCGGCTCATCTGCCACAATAAACTTTGGCGCTAAGGCAAGGGCTCTTGCAATTCCGATTCTTTGCCTTTGCCCCCCGCTGAACTCGTGGGGATAACGACTTGCAAAATCATAGCTGAGGCCAACTACTTCAAGCAGTTCTTGTACTCGCTCGATCCGTTTCTGTTGACTGCCGTACAATTGATGAATGTCCATTGGTTCTAGCATTATCTCTTTTATTGTCAGCCTAGGATTTAATGAGGAATATGGATCCTGAAACACCATTTGAATACGTCTATTGAATTCAAACGCTTCTCTCCTAGACAGTCCATGCAAATTTCTTCCCTCATATACAGCCTCTCCCTCTGTTGGATCATACAGCCGCATCAACACTTTCCCCAGTGTGGATTTGCCGCAACCAGATTCACCAACGAGCCCAAAGGTTTCTCCTTGTTTCAGCTCAAAAGAGACACCGTCAAGTGCTTTTAACGTCTTTCCTTTCGATAAGTCAAAATGTTTTTTTAAGTTACGGACTTGTAACAGCGGCTCATGCGCCATATGTCACCCCCTCCTTTCATTTGGCAAATAGCTGCGTGCTCCCGCCCACTCTTTTTCATACGAGCTGCCAGAAAGGGGGATGAGTTCGATTGATCTCCCGGTTTTAGGAGAGTGAAGCATGTGGCCATTTCCGGCATAAATTCCAACATGACGAACCGCTCCCTCCCCGTTGTGATTCGAAAAGAACATCAAATCACCAGGCTTTATATGGCTTGAGGAAACAGGTGATCCACAAACCGCTTGATCGCTTGCGTCTCTCGGCAAGAGGTACCCGCACGCCTTATACATGCTGTAGGCAAATCCCGAACAATCATATCCAAAACTGCTCATGCCTCCCCATAAATACGGGAGTCCAATAAATTGTTTTCCCATTTCGACGACATCCATGCCAGTTAATGAACCGGCTGGAACTGGTCGTACATCCTCTTTCTTGATTTCTCTTCGCCCTACTGGTGTGTGCACATGAAAGTGACGTTTTGTTTCTTCGATAGGTGTAAGTGACGTTAAAAAACCAATCGTCATATCTGCGATACCTTTTTGATATAAAACAGCTTGTTTCTGACAAACCATGAAGGATTGTGCCTGCTCTTGACGCTCTGTGACTTGCTTTAATTGCTGCGTAGGCATATAGCCTGGGTATCCCTGCGGATCTTTCCGACTTGGCTGCTGAGGAATGACGACTTTGATCCATCCATCTGTCTCCTCTAAACCAATGACCTGTTCGCCTAGTAGCACTTGAGTTTGGATAAGGTTTTCTTCACATAATGCCAATTTCTCTTCATCTGTTTGTTGATTGATCCACTCGCTCATCTGAATGCGCTCACGAAGGATCTCCTTGTCAATTTCTCTAGGTGCTTGTGGCGTTGTCCATACATTCGCAACGGGAACCTTTGATTCATATGTCATCATCAGACGTCTTTCACCCCTTTAATGCCTAGCCCATGCTGTGACGGGAGAAAAATGTCATTTCCTTCATACACAATCCCACCATCAATCACATCATCTGCCAGCATCAGTGGTGCATCGAAGTCGTATCGAGTCATATTCGGTTGACTGGCAGCCAAGTGAGCAGCGGCGGTTATGCCTAGTTTTGTTTCAATCATACTGCCCACCATGCATTGAACGCCGCATGCTTCTGCTAAGGCATTTATTTTAAGTGCCTCTTTTATTCCACCTGATTTCATCAGCTTAATATTCATCAGATCACAACTTCTGGCTTCAAGTACCTTGATGGCATCACGGAAGCTAAAGACACTCTCATCCGCCATGATCAATGTGTCGGTTGCTTCAGTTACTCGGCGCATACCTTCAATGTCTTCTTTAGGCACAGGCTGCTCGACGAATTCGATATTCAACTCTTCCATTTTTCGGATCGCCACGATTGCTTCCTTCCATGTCCATCCTTGGTTGGCATCAAGTCTAATTTGGATGTTTGGACCAACCTTTTCTCGAATTCGCTTCACGCGCTGAATATCGGTATCAATGTTATCCTTTCCTACTTTGACCTTTAAAGTACGGAAGCCTTCTGATACATATTGCTTCGCATCCTCTGCCATCTCTAGTGGCCGATTCACACTGACGGTAAAGTCCGTTTCAAGCTTCATACGGTAACCACCTAGATATTGATAAAGTGGTAGCTTTGCCTGCTTCGCTAATCCATCATAGATGGCCATATCAATTGCTGCTTTTGCACTCGTGTTGCCTATTAGGTTCCGGTTCATGGCTGAAAATATCTGTTCAACTTGCGACAACGTGGCACCAATTAACAGCGGCTTGATGACTTCACAAATAGCATAGTCGATGCTTTCTATTGTTTCTCCTGTAATCACCATAGTTGGAACAGCTTCCCCATAGCTTTTTTCACCTTGATCATAGGTGATGATGACAATGAGAGATGTCGCATCATATACCGTTCTTAAAGCGGTTTTAAACGGTTTTTTTAACGGTACGCTTGTTCTACGCGTTTGCACATCAACAATCTTCATTTGATCGCCTCTTTCTGGCTAACACCCGGAGATACGCACAGTGTTTTTTTAGTTGCATCTAGTACGGATGTAGCGCCAATGGGGATGGCGAAGTTAGGTGAGGAGTGACCAATTCGAAATCCTCCAAGTGCCGGTTTTTTTTGCGGGACAATGTAAGTCTCCCAAAGCTCCTCTAGCGTCAAAGAAGGCGCTTCGGTTTTTGGCTCACATTGATGAAAGTCTCCGATGATGAAACCAGCCGCATCGTCCAGCTTGCCAGCGGACTTAAGATGCTGCATCATGCGGTCAATTTTATACGGTTCTTCGTCAATATCTTCAATGAATAACAGTTTCCCTTTCGTATCGATCTCAAACGGTGTACCTAGTGTTGTCACAATGAGGGCAAGATTCCCTCCTGTGATTTCCGCCGAGACGGTGCCAGGATAATAAGTATGAAGTGGTGACAGGTGATGTCCATACGTAAAGGTTGTTGGAGAAAACAACTGTAAAAAGGTATCCTTCGTCAATGGATGAACCTCCTTATGTCCGACATCAGATGAAAGCATTGGACCGTGAAACGTGACCAACCCTGTTGTCTGATGAATCGCCATATGTAAAAATGTAATATCACTGTACCCCCAAAAAATTTTCGGGTTCTGACGAATCAAGTCATAATCAATGGCTTCCGCTAATCTGGCCGTCCCATATCCACCACAAGCGCAAATAATCGCTTTCACCTCTCGATCTCTAAACATACGATGGATCTCTTCAACTCGTTCATGATCACGACCTGCTAAGTAACCATACCGACGATCGATATACTGTCCTTTTTTCACATGGAGTCCAAGGCTTTCGAGAAATTCAATGCCTTTTGCTAACTTCATCTCATCAGGGGGACTTGCTGGTGCAATAATACCCACCGTATCCCCTACTCGAAGTGCCGCTGGTCGCTGATTCATGCGATATCCCTTCTTTCTGCATTGTTTCTACCAATCTATGGGCATCTTCTCCATCACATGATGGAATAAATGAACAGACGCCTTCTTCAAAGCGTCCGTTCATCTCATTTACTCTCCATCTACTTGTGCCCATTTCAATTCAATATAACCGACTGGGTGGCGAACGATGCCTTTTACTTCCTCTTTTTGGAGGTGGACTTGGTTATAGAAGTGAATAGGAATCATCGGTGCTTCCTCGATAAGCAGCGCCTCAGCATCATGTAGAAGACTGTTTCTCTTTTGATCATCAGCTTCTTGGCTCGCCTTTTTGATCAATTGATCATATGTTTGATTCGACCATCCTGTCCGGTTCATTGCATTACCTGTTTGGAAGCTTTCTAGGAAATTGATCGGATCTGCATAGTCTGCTAAAAATGAACTTTGTGAGAATTGGAATTTAAGTGCCTTTTGCTCTTCGGCAAATACATTGGCTTCCATGTTCGCAAGCTTCACATCAACACCTAGCGCTTCTTTTAACTGTTGCTGGATTGCTTCAGCTTTCTTTTTATTTTCAGGCTTCGTGCTGTATGTTAATGTCACAGGTGGCATCCGAGAGTAGTTCTCTTCTTTTAATCCTTTTTCTAAAAGCTTCACCGCTTCATTCGCATCATAGGTGATATGATCTCCTCCCGCTTCTCTAAAGTCGTCTCCATTCGCATCTTGTATACCTGGTGACACGAAGGCTCGAGCGGGTTTTTCTTCATTTTTCGTTACATAATCAACGATATCTTTCGGGTTGATCGCCATTTGAAAAGCTTGTCGAATGTGTTTATTTTGGAAAGGTTCCATATTGACATTCAAGCGATAAAAGAACACACCTGCCTGATCTTCAATCTGTACATCTTTTCTTTTTAGAAGGTCTTCACTTTGTTCTGCCGGCACAAAAGCTGTATCTAATTCTCCTGATTGAAACATTTGATAATCGGTGTTGCGATCACTGATCATCAACCATTTCACTTGATCAAGCTTGACGGATTTTTTATCCCAATACGTCTCACTTTTTTCCAT
The DNA here is from genome assembly GCF_047229225.1 of Bacillus sp. 179-C3.3 HS. Classification (NCBI taxonomy): domain Bacteria; kingdom Bacillati; phylum Bacillota; class Bacilli; order Caryophanales; family Bacillaceae; genus Bacillus; species Bacillus sp. 179-C3.3 HS. The sequence goes on from NZ_JBFEFT010000002.1 coordinate 240,961, forward strand.
TGTAAAGCTCTCATCATGCTTCCATTCTGTTAGCTGAAATGGACCATTTCCGACAAAAGTCTTGGCATTCTTCGCCCAGTTTGGGTCTTTCTCAACCACCTGCTCGTTCACAGGGAAAAACGCAGGATTGGCGGTGAGATGTAAGAAGGACTTTTGCGGGAATGCTAGTTGGACCTGTAGCGTTTGATCATTCACAGCACGTACGTTCACATCGTCTTTTTTTCCTTTTCCGCTGTTAAATGACTCGCCGCCTTCAATGACATATGCCAAGAACGCGGCTGAAGAGCCTGTTTTTGGATCAAGCAATCGCTTCCAAGCAAATTCGAAGTCACTCGCTTTGACAGGATCGCCATTCGACCACTTCATTCCATCTCTTAAATAAAATGTGTAGGTTTTCCCATCATCTGATATCTCCCATTTTTCCGCCATTGCAGGAGATGGTTCATGCTTGTCATCGAGTCTTGTTAAACCCTCCATTAAATTATTGAGACCTTGCCACGATACATTATTAAATCCAATCGGTGGATCAAATGATGTCGGCTCGTTTTCATTATTTAATGTTAAGATCTTTTCTTTTTTCTTCTGATTTGGCGATCCTTTGCCAGCCTGTTCATTTGCCGTACATCCAAAAAGCAGCAGCATCGAAAGCAAGAACACACTCATGATCCAACCTTTTTTCCTCATCACATACTCCCCCTTTGTGCTAACGATACAATCGTTTGTTTCGCTCGTTCATCTTGAAGCCAGCAACATACTGAATGTGTAGATGAACGGTGTGTTTCATGCGGCATGATATGATCACATACTTTCATGGCATCCGGGCAACGTTCTGTATAAGGACAACCCTTCGGTGGTGCGAATAAATCAGGCGGGCTACCTTCAATTGGAATCAGATCACCTTTCAAATCAAGTCTAGGGACTGAGCGTAACAATCCTTTCGTATACGGGTGCTGCGGGTGGTAGAAAATATCTCGTCTTGTGCCTAATTCAACGATTTTCCCTCCATACATCACAGCTACTCGATCAGCCACTTGTGCGACGACCCCTAGGTCATGTGTAATGAATATGATAGAGATTCCCGTTTTTTGCTGAATCGCTTGAATTTGTTCCAAAATTTGCGCTTGAATGGTGACATCTAACGCAGTGGTCGGTTCATCCGCGATCAGCACTTGCGGCTCACAAATAAGCGCCATGGCAATCATCAACCTTTGTCTCATGCCACCACTAAATTGATGTGGATATTGCTTGAGTCGCTCCTTAGGCTCGGGAATACCTACCAAATCAAGCATCTGTACAGCCGCTTCTTTTATTTCTTTTTTCGTTCGCTTCTGATGTCCTTTTGCTGCCTCCATCAGCTGATCCCCTATGGTTAAGGTTGGGTTTAGTGCCGTCATCGGATCTTGGAAGATCATCGAGATCTCGACACCACGGATGGCTCTCATCTGTTTTTCTGATAATGTAAGCAAATTTCTGTCATGAAACCATATCTCTCCCTTCTCTACATTGGCGCTATATGCCGGTAAAAGGCGCATAATACTTTGTGATGTCACACTTTTCCCGCATCCTGATTCGCCAACAATGACTAATGTTTCATTTTCATATACATCTAGATTCACACCTCGTACAGCCTGCACAGAGCCGCCATAGGTCTGAAAACTTACATGTAAATCGATGATTTGAAGGACTTTTTTCAAAGTGAGCTCACCTCTTCATCTTTGGATCAAGGGCATCCTGCAAGCCGTCACCTAAATTGTTAAAGCAAAACATTGTCAGTGAAATAAAAAAGGCAGGAAAGAATAAACGCCACCAATGTCCGTTGTCTGACAAAATCGTCGGCAGCGCATCATTTGCCATCACACCCCAGCTCGCAAACGGTGCTTGAATACCTAACCCTAGAAAACTTAAAAACGCTTCTGCAAAAATCGCTGTTGGTACAGTCAAAGTCATTTGGACAATAATTGGTCCCATCGTATTCGGGAGTAGATTCCTGCGAATGATACGAAGGCTTTTTGCGCCAAACGTTTTCGAGGCAAGGACATACTCTTGACTTTTCAATTGAAGAACTTGACCTCTGACGATTCTCGCCATACCGATCCACCCTGTCACTGTCAGCGCCACTATAATTGTCAGAAGACCTGGCCCCATAAGCACCATCAATAAAATCACGACTAGTAAATATGGAAGACCATAAAGCACTTCAACAATTCGCATCATCACATGGTCAAAGCGTCCCCCCTTATAGCCAGCAATTCCGCCATAAATGACACCGATCGCAAAATCAATCAGTGCTGCCATCACCCCAACAAATAAAGAAATACGTGCGCCATACCACGTACGTGTAAACACATCTCGCCCAAGCTCATCTGTTCCAAACCAGTGAGCAGACGAAGGCGGCAAGTTTTGCATTGAAAGACGCTGTTCTGTCACACTATTTGGCGCGAGCATTGGGCCTAATATCGCCATAATGAACAGAAATAGGAGCACCGATAGACTCAACATCGCTAGCTTATTTTGCTTCAATCGCCTCCATGTATCTCCCCAATATGAAAGAGACGGCCTTTTCATCGCATGAACATTGACCTTCTTTTGCTCTCTAGGAGAAAACCATTCATCAGGCACGTCTGAAGCCGAATTTGGCCCGTCTTGCTGGAGATGGATACTCATGCCTTTCCTCCTTTCTGATGCAGTTGTATTCTTGGGTCAAGTAGCCGATATGCCACATCTACGATGAAAAGAAGGGTAATTAAGATCAAACTGTAGAACACGGTCGTCCCCATAATTACCGGGTAGTCCCGATTGTTGATACTCTCGACAAAGTACTTTCCCATCCCTGGGATCGCAAATATTTTTTCAATGACAAAACTTCCTGTTAAAATACTGGCGACAAGCGTTCCAAGAATGGTGATGACAGGTAAAAGGGCATTGCGAAGGGCATGTTTAAACACAATCTGAAATGGTGATAACCCTTTTGCTTTCGCCGTACGTATATAGTCCTGTGTGAGCACCTCAAGCATACTCGATCTTGTTAAACGAGCAATGATAGCCATCGGACCAACTGCTAGTGCAATGGTAGGCAGAACCATGTGCATCGGACTTGTCCACATTGCAGGTGGAAAAAGTTTTGCATTCACGGCAAGCTGTTGAATTAATAAAGTAGCAAAGATAAAGTTTGGAATGGATATACCGAAAACGGCAATGGTCATTGCGAGATAATCAACGAACCCATTATGCCTGAGGGCTGCCATGATCCCTAGCAGGATGCCAGAGATAACTGCAATCAAAATTGAAATAAGTCCTAGTTCTAGCGAAACTGGGAATCCTCTTGCTAATAAGTCATTGACACTTTCTGAAGGTTTTTTAATGGAAGGACCAAAATCAAATGTAACGATGGATTTTAAATAGATGGCATATTGAATATAAAGTGGTTCGTCTAAGTGATAGTAGCTTTCGAGGTTTTGTTGGACGGTTTCATTTGTATTCCGTTCTTCATTGAAGGGTGATCCAGGAATGACTTTCATTAAAATAAATGTTAATGTCGTGATCGTTAAAATGGTGGCAATCATCGCAATGAAACGCCTGATCAGAAAACTAGTCATCTACTGTCTCCCCCTCACTTAACAAAATGTTGTACGTGCGGCAAGCTCTGTCATGACAAGCATTGCTTGATAGGCTTCTAGTATATTATCTGCTTGATATGTCACCGTTGTTGTGCCTTCTATCATGGAAGTACCTGGCATTAAATTGGCCCATTCGGCTTGTCCATAATTGGCAAATTCAATTTTTAATAGTGGCTGCTCTGGAGGCGTGAGAGGTTTCATTTGATGAAGTTCGTTCATTGCTGCTTTCACTTGTTGTGAAATTCGTTTGTTTACTTTTGCAGGCGGTAGACATTTTACAGCAGATCTAGAAATGGTTTCTTTCACTGCCACTGTTTTAACGCCAGGCATCAGTTGTTCTGCTTCAAGTGCCGCTTGATCGTCTCCACAGACAAGAATGACTGGGACACCGAAATATCCAGCGACATATGCATTAAAGCCCATCTCGCCGATTGGATGATCATTTATGTAAAACTGTCTGACACCAAAAATCATACTGTGTGACATGACCCCTTTCATTGATGCCCTCGCATGGTATCCTAAAAAAACAGCTGCATCAATCGTTTCGTCTAGTCCCTGCACCATCGAATAAGGTTTTACATCACCTGAGATCAGCGTCGCTTCTTCATGCAATTCCTCAATCAGCACATTATTCATTTTAGAGTGACTGTCATTGACCAAAATATTGGTTGCCCCATTTTGAAGCAATGCCACCACACAAGCATTTACTTCTGCTGTCATGATCTTTCTCCCCCGCTCGTAATTGTGCTGACGGGCATCGACGAATGTATGATCAGCTAGACCAGTAATCCCCTCCATATCTACAGACACATAGAGATTCATTCCCATCCCCCCTTTAATTTAACTTAAAATTCGTGTATATTTTTCTAAATTTTCTAAAAAATTATATGAGAACTTAGTTCTTTTTTCAATACAAAGTCTAAAAATAAGGTATTTAGACTCATCTACTACAGGTCAAAAGAAGAAAAAACGACGCAGATCAACACCACTGACTTCATCTTTCGTGGTGTTGATCCGCGTCTCCAATCTGCAACTTAAGCTGCTCATATTTCTTCATCGTTTGTGTAAACAAATCATCAAACAGACGAGGTGCCTGCGCTTGAATGACCGCTGCGCCTTCTCCTGTGATTCCGCCTTTCGTAGCGACTCTGTCTACTGTCTCTGCAAAAGTCAGACCTCGTTCGACAAGTACTTGTCCTGTTCCCAAAAGAGCATATGTTAAAAGCTCATACGCTTCGTCTAGTGATAACGAGCTATGTCTTACTGCTGATTTCGCCATTTCTTCAAACATGGCGGCAATAAAACCAGGAGATGAGCTTGTCAAATTACTTGCCACATCCATCTGATCCTCTTCAATTTCTCGAACAAGACTAAAAGCAGACAAAAAGCGATTCAGCTGCTCCCGATGCTTCTGACCTACGTTCTCCCGATGAGCGACAAGAGACACACCCGTTCCAACAGCCGACGTCAACGTCGGTATATAACGGGAGACAGGTTGTTTCGTATGCTGCGCTAGCTTCTCTAACGTAACGGCCGCTGCAATTGACACGATATGTGCATTTGCCTTTACTTGATGCAATTGATCTAAAATATCACAAACAGCAAGCGGTGGCACGCACACAAACATCATGTCACATGATACTGAAAGTTCTTCAATGGATGTGATATGAATGTCTTGATGTTGCTTTAAAAGCTGATGTAACCGCTCCGTTTCACTTCTAGTATGGATCATGAGCTGATGTGCAGCGATAACATCTGCTTCCAGCCATTTTTGCACCATCATATCCGCCATACTGCCATATCCAATGATTCCTATCTTCTCCACATTGTAATCTCCTCTATTGTGCTTTTATTTCCTACTTATTTTATCAATTTCCCACAATCTTTTCATGTCTATCCATTTTACGAAATAAAAAAACGAGAATATGACATCAACGAGTGAAAGCAGCTCAAAGAATGAGCTGCTTTATTTTAATGAATGGGTGTCAAACGTTGTTCGATCTCTTCTCGCTTATGCTCCAAAAATGGGGGTAGTGCCAAACGATCTCCAAGCTTTTCGACATCTTCATCTACTGTAAATCCCGGACCATCTGTTGACATTTCAAAGAGGATGCCATTTGGCTCTCTAAAATAGAGCGCTTTGAAATAAAAACGTTCCACAACACCAGAATTGGAGAACCCAGCCTTTGAAATTTTATCATGCCACTTTTCTAGCTCCTCTGCATTCTTCACACGAAATGCAACGTGGTGTACACTTCCTCTTCCGGAACGCTCAGATGGTTTCGTCGCCGCTTCAATCAGATGCACTTCTGTCCCTGCTCCGCCTTCTCCAGATTCAAAAATGGTCATAACCTCACCTTGCTCTGTTTGCTCACGCGTTCTTTCTTTAAATCCAAGAATGTCAACGATGACACGCGTCGTTTTTTCAGCTTTTACAACGGTTAATTCTACTGGTCCTAGACCTGTTATTGCGAATTCTGCTGGAATGTCATCATGTACCGGTGCAGTGCTAGCCTCATGTCTCTTTTGTTCTACTGTCAAAAACAATCGCTGTCCTTCTGGATCGACAAAAAATAATGACGGTCTGCCAGCCCTTACCGAAATGGCCTCTTTCTCCACACCTTTTTCTTCAAAGCGTTTCTCCCAAAATGCCAGTGCCTCTTCAGATGAGACAAGAAGTCCGATACGCGTAATGGCATTCGTACCTTCCAATCGACGAGCGAGCATTGGGATTTCAAAAAACGTTAGCTCTGTTCCCGGTGAAGCCAATTCATCACCATAAAACAAATGATACATCGACGGATCATCCTGATTGACCGTTTTCTTTACAAGTTTTAACCCAAGGATGTTCCGATAAAAATCAGCATTTTTCTGTGCATTGGCGGTTAGTGCGGATACGTGGTGAATACCATTGATTTTCATATATGATCACTCCTATTTTAAAAATATCTCGAATTCAAGATAATATCCTTATGAATAAGGTAGGTTATTTTTCAGAAAAAGTCAATCATCATGCTGCACATCGTTCAGACGTTCGTTTTCAACCTTTCCCACTAACATTATGATCCTAAAATCTGATAAATGTTCGTTTTTAAACTGATATTATTCCTTATATCACCATTTATCAAACACCTATGATCATAAAGGCGAAATCAGAAAATTTTTTTAATTTTTGTTTTCCTAAAATCATATTACAATGGACAAAATACATTTCACTGTCACATGTAAAGTTGATGTAGGAGGTTGTGTAATGAACAAAGAACAAACAGCATTAAAACAAGACATCGGCTTATTTTTCGCCCTGTCTCTTGTGATCGGAACGATCATAGGCTCAGGCGTATTCATGAAGCCGGGCAATGTCCTTTCTTATTCAGGAAGCTCCGACATCGCATTATTCGCTTGGCTGTTAGGAGGAATCCTAACCCTTGCAGGCGGGCTCACTGTCGCTGAAATTGGTACACAAATTCCGAGAACAGGTGGCCTTTATGCCTATTTAGAAGAGGTGTACGGTGAATTTTGGGGATATTTATGTGGTTGGGTGCAAATTATTATATACGGACCTGCGATTATCGGGGCTCTTGGGCTTTATTTTGGTTCTTTATTAGCCAATTTATTTTCCCTATCTTCTCTCTGGTCTACCGTCATTGGCATTGTAACAGTTCTATTTTTATGTGTCGTTAATATCATCGGAACGAAATACGGCGGATTTGTACAAGGGCTAACAACGATTGGCAAGCTGTTACCGATTGCTGCAATCATCGTTTTTGGCTTATGGAAGGGCGATGAAAACATCTTCACAGCAGTCAACGAAAGTATCGCTCAGATGAATTTCGGCGCTGCCATTTTGGCTACTTTATTTGCTTATGATGGGTGGATTTTGCTCGCTGCCCTCGGAGGTGAAATGAAGAATCCAGAAAAACTGCTTCCACGTGCCATGGCTGGTGGTATTTTAATCGTCACAGCATGCTATCTCTTTATAAACGTCGCACTCTTGCACGTTTTACCTGCAGATCAAATTGTCCAGTTAGGTGAAAATGCAACAAGCACGGCCGCTACGATGCTATTTGGCCCAATTGGTGGAAAACTAATTAGTATCGGGATCATCATTAGTATTTTTGGCTGTTTAAACGGAAAAATCCTGACGTTCCCACGCGTGATCTTTGCTATGGCTGAGCGCAAGCAAATTCCGTTTGCCAAGTCAATTTCACGTATTCATCCTACGTTTCAAACACCATGGCTAGCGGTTTTTGTTCAAATCATCATTGCCATTGTCTTTATGATTGTGAGTAATCCCGAAAAGCTATCTGAAGTTTCTATTTTCATGATCTATATTTTCTATGTCATGGCCTTTTTCGCTGTATTTAAATTAAGAAAACAAAATGCTGGAATCAAACGGGCATACAGCGTTCCTCTTTATCCACTGACGCCAATTATCGCCATTATCGGCTCTTTATTTGTTTTAATTAGTACGATGATAACGGATTGGAAGAGCTGTCTTATCTCCATATTGATCGGACTTGCAGGACTGCCGATTTATTATTATATGAAAAAACAAAATAAAGCAGAGCGCTAAAAAGCCTCTGCTTTATTTTTTATATTGCTTCATCACCTTATATGATTCGTTTAAATACCTCATCAGCCGGTAAGGCTTACTTAATACGCGAATGGGGAGCCTTGAGATAAAACCATTTAGGTCAGCCTTATATTCCTGCGTCATCCGTTTTGGCTTTGTCGCAATTTTTTCGTATACTTCCTTGTAAAATTCCTTCACAATGTCCACTTGCACACTGATTTTCTGATGACAATCTGTACACTCCACGCTCTTCATTTGATCATTTACATAAACGATGTTGTGGAGCGTCTCTTCTTGGCACCGAGTACAATGTAGGTTTGCTTCCATTTCGGTCTTGATCAAGATACACAACTCCTTTCTCGTTTGATGTTGCTTCTATATACCATTCGATAGAAGGGAACAATTTATTGGATAGTTGCCTCTTTTAAAATAGCTGCTGCCGTTAGTTCATCTGTTACTAGCACTTGGATGAGACCGCCTTTTAAAGCCCCTAAAATACTTTCTGCTTTATGCGTTCCTTCCACAACCGCAATGACTTTTTTGACGTTTTTTAATTGTTCTAATGATAGCCCGATCACCTTTTGGCTCAGTTCATCGTGAACAGGTCTTCCTTCTCCATCAAAAAAACGAAACCCAATATCACCGACAGCGCCAGATTGTCTTAAACTTGATAAATCATCTTCTTTTAAATAACCAACGTTTTTTAATGTTGAGCCTTTGTGGGGATTGCCTATACCGATAAGGGCAATGTCTACATGTTTACCTTCTTCAAGAACAGCTTCTATATCCTGCATCGCCATAAGCCGCTCTTTTAATTCCTCTGTTTCTAAAATGGCAGGTGCGTATAAATACGAGCAAGTACCGTTCATCTTTTTGGCGAGCTCATATGCAAGCTGATTGGCATGAATATCAACTGCCTGCCTGCCCATCCCGCCTTCTAATGGGATGACTTTGACCTCATTCCGTCGTTCAAAAGGATACTCCTTTACAAGCTCGGCAAGTGTCGTGCCCCAAGAAATACCGATTTTCTCTGTCTCTTTCATATTTTTAGACAGATAATAAGCACCCGCTTGACCTACTGCCCGTTTGACCATATCAGACATGGTCCCAACACTTGGAACAACCACAGCGTCTGTTAATTGAAATGTCGTTTCTAGCTGTTGTTCTAGTTCAACTGTGTGAATACTTTCATCTTTGATGTACACTTCGACAATTCCAACGTCCTTCGCTTTTTGAAGAAGCTTTGAAATAACGGGTCTGGAGACATTAAGCTTTTTGGCAATTTCCTGCTGCGTCCATCCATCTGTATAATAAAGATGTGCAACCTTTACGAGCTGTCGTCTTTCTTCCCAATTCAGCATGTGACATCATCCTTTTCATATCCTATAATGACCAGTATATCAAACATTCGTTTCCAATTGGAACATTTGTTATAAACATGACAAAAGAGCGAATATATCTCCGCTCTTTTGTCAGAAATCGTGTGGCTATTTTATGTCAATTGATGTTCTCAGTCGGCTGACGATGCGAAGAGCCGCTTCATAGAAGCCCTCTGAAATCGTTGGGTGCGGGTGGATCATTTTGGCCATTTCTTCTGCAGTTCCTTCTAAGAACATAAACGATGAGGCTTCGGATATCATCTCTGTGACATGTGGACCAACCATTGTTGCCCCAATCACTTCGCCATATGTCGTTTCATAGACCAATTTAATAAAACCCGTCTGAACTCCTGCTGCTAACGCCTTCCCACTTGCTGATAAATCAAATCGCTCTGTTTGAACTGAAAGTCCCTTCGCTTTCGCTTCTTTTTCCGTAAGCCCCACACTCGCAACCTCTGGCAATGTATACATACATCGCGGGACAATATTCGTATTCATTGTGTCACGCTCACCGCATATATTGTTGACCGCAACCGCCGCCTCTGCCATTGCTACATGTGCAAGCTGATAACCGCCTACGACATCTCCAACTGCATATACATTTTTCACACTTGTTTGCATCTGATGATTCACTTTTATAAAAGAACCGTCTAACTGTAGGTCTAATTGCCTTGATGCAGATACATTAGGTTTTCTTCCCACACAAACGAGGAGTCTTTCTGCGGTAAAAATATGAGTCTCCCCTTTATCATCTGTTGCGTGCACCGCTTTGATTCCTTCGCTTTCTGTCACTTCTGTCACAGTTGTTTTTTTGGCGATCTGGATGCCTTTTTTCTTTAATTCTCTCTCTAACAACTTGGAAGCTTCTTCATCCTCCTGCGGAATGATGGACGGAGCCGCTTCAATAATGGTGACTTTTGATTGCAAGCTGTTGAAGATGCACGCTAGTTCAAGACCAATCACTCCTCCGCCAATAATGACAACCGAAGCAGGAATATCAGGGATGTCAAAGATCGTATCACTTGTATCAAAAGGCACCTCTTGTAACCCAGGAATCGGTGGAATGGCTGGCGTTGAACCGGTCGCAACCATGAGTTCTTTCGTTTCAATGAATTCGACTCCCTCTTGTTTTTCAATCTGAATACGATGAGGCGAGAGAGCCGTGCCTTTGCCATTGTATACATCGATCTTTCCTTGCTTTAACAAAAAAGCAATCCCGCCTCTTAACTTTTCAATCACGTCATCTTTACGCTTTCTCATTTTTTCAAAGGAAAGAACCATTTCCCCTGTTTCGATCCCCCAGCCTTTCGCTTGTTCAATCGATTCAATGACTTCTGCATGCTTAAGCAGCGTCTTAGATGGAATGCAGCCTCGATTCAGACACGTCCCGCCTAAAAAGTCCTCTTCAATTAATGCGACCTTTAGGCCTCGCTCAGCCGCTTGGAGGGCGGCAGTATATCCGCCTGGTCCTCCGCCAATCACTGTCAGATCATACATCGTTGTCATCCGATTCACCTCCTACATCAGCAATTCAATTGGTTGTTCTAACACTTTTTTGAGATCTGTTAAAAAGGCAGCCGCTGGTGCACCGTCTACTACTCTATGATCAAATGATAAGCTCACAGCCATCATTGGTCTCACATGAATCTCACCATCTATGACAACTGGTTTCTCTTGAATCCGTCCAATGCCTAAAATCGCCACTTCTGGTTGATTAATGATCGGTGTAAAGGTATCAACAGCATACATACCTAAGTTACTGATGGTAAACGTCGATCCTTTCAGTTGATCTGGTAATAGTTTTTGCACACGTGCATTTTTGACAATGTCTTTCGCTTCCTGTGTTAGCTGTTTCAGTCCTTTTTGATTCGCATGAGAAATGACAGGTACCATCAATCCATCTTTCACAGCAACAGCTAGACCGATATGAACATCTTCATGGAAATGTAGCTCATTTTGTTCAAATGTCATATTCATTTGCGGATGACGTGTGAGTACATGGCTGACTGCTTGAATGATGATTTCTGTAAATGACAGTCGGTAGCCTGTCTCTTTCTCAATAACCGGCAATAGTTGCTTACGTATCTCCTTCGCTTTCGTCATATCGATTTCGCTCGTTAATGTCACATGAGGTGCAGTAAAAGCACTCTGTGACATACGATCTGCAATGACTTTCCTCATGCCCGTAAGCTTTTGTGTGTTCACTACATTCGTTGTTTGAGTCGCTGCTGTCACATCATTCTTCATGATTTTCCCGTGAGCACCAGATCCAGATACATTCGCTACATCGATCCCTTCACGAGCAGCAACTTTTGCGGCAAGAGGAGACACTCGTAGATCCTTTTCTCCCCCCGTGTGAATGATGGCTTCGACATCCCGCTTTTGAATTCTCCCTTTTGGTCCTGTTCCAGATACCTGATGAATCGAGAGTTGATGATCTTTTGCCGTTTTTCTAGCCGCCGGTGTCGCACGCACTTTTTCACCATCTGTCTTGGCAGCTTCGTCAATTTCAGTCACTGTAGAGGCAACATGTCCCTCTTGTGTCCCTTCATCAGATGGTGCAGGCGGTTTATCTGGTACTTGTTCAGATGCATCACCAATATACCCGATGACTGCGTTGACAGGAATTTGTACATCTACCTCGTAGTATTTTTTCAGTAACACACCGTCATCATAGGCTTCAACCTCGATATTAATCTTATCTGTCATAATTTCAAAAAGAGGCTCGCCGATCTCAACGGTATCTCCTTCTTCTTTTAACCATTGCAAAATGGTGCCGACTTCCATCGTACTGCTCAACTTCGGCATAAATATCTCTTTTGGCATGGATCTCCCCCCTTTATGTTAAGAACGTACAAGCTCTCTTGCTGCTTCAACGATTTCCGGCACTTGTGGAATGGCGGCTTTTTCTAACGTTGGGTTATAAGGAATTGGTACCGCAAGACCTCCAAGTCGTTTAATCGGAGCATCTAAATAGTCGAAAGCTTCACTTTCCGCTATCATACTCGCAATCTCTCCCCCGTAGCCTCCTCGCTTCACCGCTTCATGAACAACGATACATTTGCCTGTTTTTTTCACAGATTCAATGATCGTTTCTTCATCTAACGGAACGAGCGTTCTTGGGTCGATGATTTCAACATCGATTCCTTCTGCTTCTAATTCCTTCGCCGCTTCTAGCGCCTTGTGTACCATGATTGCTGTAGCTACAATTGTGACGTCCTTACCGGTACGTTTGACATCCGCTTTTCCTAAAGGGATGGAATACGGCTCTTCTGGCACTTCACCGATTGTTTTGTATAAAAGCTTATGCTCGTAAAAAATAACTGGGTTGTCGTCATCCATGGCTGCTTTTAAAAGTCCCTTTGCATCATAAGCAGTTGATGGTTGGACAACCTTTAGACCTGGAATATGAGCCATCCACGCTTCCAAACTTTGTGAATGCTGTGCCGCTGCACCCGTTCCAGAGCCAGCTGGCGTTCTAACGACGAGTGGAACCTTTCCTTTTCCGCCAAACATGTAGCGTGTTTTAGCTGCTTGGTTGACTAGCTGATCCATCGCAATCGTGATAAAGTCAGAAAATTGCAGCTCTAAAATCGGACGCATCCCTGTGAGCGCCGCCCCGACCGCTCCTCCTGCGATCGCAGCTTCTGAAATGGGGGTATTGCGTACACGTTCTGGACCGAATTCTTCAATCATCCCTCTCGTTACTCCGAAAGCGCCTCCATATACACCGATATCCTCGCCTAAGATAAACACATCTTGGTTTTCTCTCATTTCTTGACTCATGGCTTCGCGAACAGCTTCTAAATATGAAATCTCTCTCACTGATGTTGTTGTCACGTGATTCCCCTCCTATTTAGGCGTATACATCCTCTAGTAATGTGTCAATAGATGGTTCTTTACTGTTTTTAGCAAATTCAACAGATGCCTCAATTTCGTGTTTTGCTTCTTCTTGCAGGCGATCTGCTTGCTCTTCTGTCAAAACATTGCACTCGATTAATAGAGACTTAAATCGTTTGATGCCATCTTTCTGTCTCCATTCCTTCTCTTCTTCACGAGTACGGTATTTTTTCGCATCACTCTTTGAATGGCCCTTCCAGCGATATGTTTTCATTTCAATGAATGATGGCCCCTCCCCAGCTCTTGCACGTCTAACAGCTTCATCTACTGTATTCATGATCTCCATCATGTCATTGCCATCGATCGTTTTCCCAGGCATACCATAGCTCTCTGCTCTTGTTGAGATGTCCTCAATCTTGATCATTTCCTTCACAGGACCAGACATCCCGTATTGGTTGTTTTCACAAATAAACACAACTGGCAAATCCCAAATCGATGCTAGATTTAATGCCTCATGGAAGCTTCCTTCATTTGTAGCACCGTCACCGAAGAAACAAAGAACAACAAAGTCTTCCTGTTTCATTTTTGAAGTCAGAGCTGCGCCGGTTGCGAGCGGAATCCCACCACCTACGATCCCATTAGCCCCAAGGTTCCCTTTCTCTAAATCAGCGATATGCATTGAGCCGCCTTTTCCTTTGCAATAGCCTGTTTCACGCCCAAATAGCTCAGCCATCATCTTATTGACTTCTGCCCCCTTGGCAATACAGTGACCATGCCCTCTATGTGTGCTGACAATTTTATCTTCTTCCTTTAACACGGCGATCGAACCAACAGCTGATGCTTCCTGTCCAACACATAAATGTGTGGTGCCATGGATGAGCCCTTTTGCAAAGAATTGATCGACCTTCTCATCAAAATATCGAACTAGCCACATTTGTTTATATAAGTCTACTAATCTCTCACGACTGATCTGTTCAGGAAAAACGATTTGTTTCTGCATAGATTCTCTCCCCTTTACATTTGTTCTTTATAGTTACATTTGTAATAATCATACGTTGACCTCCCATTGAAGTCAAGAGTCTAAAATTCTTTTTTAAAACGCTTTCACATTGTGATAAAGAAAAAGCCCTTTTAAAAAGAGCTTCTCGTCATCTAGGAGTCTCGTTTCTTTTGTCACAAAAAAAGAAGCGCCTTTTTTTAAGAGGCACTTCTTTTCCCGGGAAATGTTTATGGATGTGCAGACAATTTTAAATTGACACCAATAGCTGTTCCATTTCTCGTTGAATCAGCTACACCAGTAAATGTACCTGTTTGTCGGTCAATCAACAAAGCTTGCACATTTCCTATATCAATTGACGAACTCCCAAAACGATGTCCAAGATCGTTTAACTTCGTCCTTACATCAAGAGGTACGCCCACTTCATAACGATAAGAAGTTAAACTATTTGTGTAGATTCTTGGTTCTTCTACCGCTTCCTGAAGCTCCATGTCATATTCAAGCAAGTTTAAAATGGTCTGTGAAACAGAAGCGATAATGGTCGTTCCACCAGGTGAACCGACAGTCATCACAGGCTTTCCATTTTCAAAAATAATTGTTGGTGTCATACTTGATAACGGACGTTTATTGGGCTGAACTTCATTGGCGCCGCCTGGTACTGCATCAAAGTCCGTCAATTCATTATTTAAGAAAAAACCATACTCTGGCACGAGAATTCCTGTTCCAAATAACTGCTCAATGGTTGTCGTAAAAGACACGACATTGCCCCACTGATCTGCTACTGTAAAATGGGTGGTTTCTCCGATGGTTTTATCGTCCGGCTGTGGAATTATTGGTGATGGATTTTTTTCATCTTCATACGCCCAAGCATCTCCTGCTTTTGGGTTGCGATTGACTTTATCTAATTGAATAAGAGAGGCTCTTTCTGAAATGTAATCATCGTCTAATAGTCCTTTTAATGGAACATCTACGAATTCGGGGTCGCCGGCAAATGCCGCACGGTCAGCGTAGGAGAGGTGCATCGTTTCAGCAAGCAGCTGATATTTTTCAAATGACTTTGGATCATATTGAGAAAGTTGAAAGTGGTCAAGGATTTTGAGAATTTGTAGCATAAACACGCCACCAGAGCTTGGGGGAGGCATACTTGCAAGCTGATAACCTTTGTAATCGCCCCAAATCGGCTTGTCAGTCTTAACTTCGTAGCGACCGACATCTTCTGTTGTCATCGTACCACCAAAGTCACGAACCGTTTTTGCAAGCGCCTTAGCTACTTTCCCTTCATAAAACGCCTTACTTCCTTTTTTCGCTATCAGCTTAAACGTTTTTGCAAGACCTGGCTGTACAAGAAGATCACCTTCTTTAAGCGGTTTGTCATCTGGAAGGAAAATGGGCGCAGCGGCCGTTTTTTTCAATTTCCCTTGATGATCGTCAATGGCATTCGCCAAAACTGAATCAATTTCAAATCCATCCTCTGCAAGTCGAATGGAAGGTTCAATTAACTCCTTCATTGAACGCGTTCCCCACTTATCTAAAGCCGCTTCAAGACCTTTGACTGTTCCAGGGACACCTACTGCATTTCCATGTGTGGACCGTTCAGCAAATGGGATCACCTTTCCGTCATCCGTCAAAAACATGTCAGGTGTTGCGCCTTGTGGTGCTCGTTCTCTACTATTTATGATGGACGTCTCTTTTGTCTTACCATCATAAACCATCATGAATCCCCCGCCGCCAATTCCTGACATCATCGGTTCTGTCACATTAAGAGCGTACTGAATCGCAACAGCTGCATCTACAGCATTCCCGCCCTTTTTCAATACATCCGCACCAACTTTCGATGCAAGCGGATGAGCTGTAGCGACCATTCCATCTTTTCCGACAGCTACTTTATTCCCTTCACTTTTTGTTGCATTGACTTGAGTCACAGGTAGGAACAATGAGAAAACAAGGAGACATATCGACAAAACCGATAGAGACATGCGTTTCATGAACAACACCCCTTCCATTTTCTTACTTTGACATTACCTACTTCTTAACCAGAACACAAGAGACTATTCTAAAATTTCAAACATTTTCATTCTATTCGCCTATTCATCAGAACGAAAAGATTCTTTTTCAAAACATATGGCACGTGGTAAGATTAGGGAGAAAGACGCAATCAGCCTCTTTTTAAGTGAAGGGTATGTGGATGAAAGAACGGGGGAAACATGATGGATGAAAGCAGCACATTATTCTGGGAGACATATTGGCGAGAAAAAGGAGAATCGCCACCAGCAGACGCATTGGTCAATGCTTGGGCTTTTGGAGCAGATCCTGATCACCTACTTGCGCTTGTTATCAAAGGACAAAAAACAGCCACTTGTTCTGGACATATTTTTTATGAAAAGGAAAACGAACCACTGCCAGAGGTCGGTCAATACAGTGTCATTTTGGACAGCCACGCCCAGCCAAAAGCACTGATTGTCATCACACACGTTGATGTCATGCCGATGAACCAAGTGTCTGAATCATTCGCACGTGCTGAAGGAGAAGGCGATCTATCGTATGACCATTGGTACACCGTACATAAAGAATTCTTCACAGACTCGTTAAAGCCTTATGGACTACACTTCAAAGAAGATATGCTACTTGTGTGCGAACGTTTCAAGCTACTTTACACAGCATCATAAGGTCTTCTCGGCGGCGTGTATTCGTCGTTTTTTCATTTCTCTCTCCCCTTTTTGATCAGGTGAATTGAGATTGTATCTTTGGCTCATCATCATTTAAAATAGAAAAAGTGAAGAAATTTTCGACTACACCTGTTTTTTTTCGACAAAAGAATATATAATTATTAATTGTTTGCATTGTCTCATTTATACAATGGAGGGTTTTTACATGTTAAAAAGGAAAAAAGACAAGTTTTCCGTCTTGTTAACGGAAATTGCTAAAAATTTAGATGAAACTGCTGAGTATTTTGTTAGTTATAAAGTAACAAATCAAACTACTCTGAAAGAGTTTTCAGACACATTGAAGGAATTTGAGACAAAAGGTGATCATCATGTTCATACCATGATTAAAGAGCTGAACAAAGCTTTTATTACACCGATTGAACGCGAAGACATTCTTCAGCTTACGAACAGCCTCGATGATGTTTTAGATGGGATTGAGCATTTTTCAGCAACAATGGAAATTTACTCAATCACAAGCTCTGACGAACATATCGACAAATTCAGTCATTACATCAGAGAATGTGCAAAGGAAATCTTAACAACAATTGAATTACTGGCTGAAAATCGCTTAAAAGATATTCAACCGCACGCAATTAAAATCAAAGAGATTGAGCATAATTGTGACAACCTACACCGTAAATCACTTAAGAACTTGTTTGGAAAAGAAACAGATCCAATCAAAGTCATTCAATACAAAGAAATTTACGAAACACTTGAGGAAATCGCTGATTCTTGTCAAGGTGTTGCCAACAATCTAGAAACAATCATTATGAAGAATGCGTAACGGGGTTAGTTTAAAATGGACATATTAATTATCCTTACAGTACTTATTGTGATTTGTGCACTTGCTTTTGATTTTATTAATGGATTTCATGATACAGCAAATGCCATTGCGACTTCTGTTTCAACGAAAGCTTTAAAGCCAAGACACGCAATTATTTTGGCTGCAGTGATGAACTTTGTAGGGGCGATGACATTTACTGGTGTGGCAAAGTCCATTACGAAAGACATCGCGGATCCATTTACACTTCAAAACGGTTCTGTCGTCATTTTGGCTGCTCTCATTGCAGCGATCACATGGAACATGCTTACTTGGTATTACGGGATTCCGAGTAGTTCGTCACATGCTTTGATCGGTTCAATTGCTGGAGCTGTTATTGCTTCAGCAGGTTTTGGCGCTTTAAATTATTCGGGGTTCATTAAAATCATTCAAGCACTGTTGATTTCACCTATTTTAGCGTTTGTTGTTGGTTATATCGTATATACCATTATCAAGTTTTTATTTAAAAACAACAATCTCGCAAAAACAAATAAGCAATTCCGTCGTGTTCAAATTTTAACTGCTGCACTTCAATCGTACACACACGGTACGAACGATGCACAGAAAGCGATGGGTATTATTACGATGGCTTTAATCGCTGCCAACTTACATACAACGGATGATATCCCATTTTGGGTACAATTCGCTTGTGCGCTAGCCATGGGACTTGGTACTTCTGTTGGTGGTTGGAAGATTATTAAAACAGTCGGCGGAAAAATCATGAAGATTCGTCCAGTAAACGGCGTTTCTGCTGACTTAACTGGGGCAGCCATTATTTTTGGTGCAACGTTTATCCATTTACCTGTTAGTACGACACACGTCATCTCTTCTTCTATTTTAGGAGTAGGTTCTGCACACCGTGTAAAAGGCGTAAACTGGGGCACTGCAAAACGTATGCTTGTCACTTGGGTCATTACATTACCGATCTCAGGTACATTAGCTGCCATCGTATACTTTATCTTAGATACATTTCTCTAAATTAAACTGCCTGTTCATCAGGCAGTTTTTTTCATGTAGCAGGTTTTCCAGACATACCCATAGAAGTAATGTGTGACTCACTTGTCTAGGGGAGCGAATAACATGCTATTATTTTTTCAATTGACTGTTTGGATTCTTTTAGGTGCACTTGCTGTCTATGTGTTTGCTGTATGGCGTTTTGAACAAAAAGTAAAGGAAAAAATGTTTGCAATTCGTAAAACGTGGTATTGGATTTATGTAGCGGGTGCAGTTGTTTACTGGACATATGATCCTTCCTCTATCTTCACAGACTGGATGCACTACTTCATTATCGCAGTCTTTTTTGTCTTAACAGATGCCTTTATTTTTCTCAGCTCCTACATTAAAAAACTCGGAAACCACGAGCTGGAAACTGATACACATCAACTTCTTGAACAAAATAACGATCTACTCCATTCTTACCTCAATAAACTAAAAACGTACCAATACCTATTGAAAAACGAACCGATTCATGTATATTATGGAAGTATAGAAGCGTATATCGAGGGAATCGAACGTCTCATTTATTCTTTTGCTGAAAAAATGAATATTCAAGCGGTTCTTTGCCCTTATGATCTGCAAGAACAAAAAGACGACCTACTCAGAACACTTGACGAGCGATTTATCATACAAGCGAAGCTTGACAGACAGGAAGTATATTACGACGATTTTGGCAAATTGGTGCTCATTCCGTTTTCAGTAGCAGATGCCCATTTCGTGATCAAGCTAACCTCTGATGAGATTGTCACTGAATTCGACTATTTATTAATGACCTCACTCACAACGATTTATGACTTAATCTTGCCTGACGAAGAGGAAGGTGATGAAGATGGACCACGCACTTCAAGGGGATAACAACAACCGCAAAAAAAATCTATTTAAAATTTTAAAAAAGAAACGTCATATTAGTATGGCCGATTATAAAGTCAGTCCCCATACAGAGCGTATTTTCAAAAAAAATGAACAGCTCTTAGATGAGTATAAAAATAAAAAAGCTTGATCACACTAAAGGACGCAGAATACATCTGCGTCCTGATTCCATTTTTACATATCCTTTCATACAATAAAAGAGATGCTGAAGCGATCGAGGTGCCTAAATGAAAAAGAAAATCAAACAATTGCGATATGTTCAGTTTGCTGAATTCCTCCCCTCCCCTTACGTATACCGATTACATGAAAAAAGTGAAAAAGTCATTCAATCATACAAACAGAAAAACTAGCTTACAAACCGTGGACAATCTATTCCGGAAGAACCCAAATTAAATTTTGTTTGTACTAGGGATATCGGCTATGGTAAAATTTGAATGAATTCCCCTTATAGATTAGAAAATGAACAAAAAAGGGAATTATTTCATCTATTTTTGTTTTTTTATGTTAAAATTGTAAAAAATGAGCCGATATAATAAATAAGCGATCGCTTTATTAGCCATTTAGTCCTATATGGACTTTTCTTTTTCACTCAAAATAGAACACACGTTTGTATGGAGGTTTTTTTGATGACTGGTTTTTTAACTCATTTAGAAGAAGATATTAAAAAAATATATACACAACTACAATTAAGTGGCCCAGCCTTTGTCGATATGGAAAAAATCGCATCTGAATTTAATGTATGGATTCATTACGAAGAGATGGGAAGTATGATGGTGAAACATCAAGGGCTTTTTAGCATTATTTTAAACAGATCTCTCTCAACAGAAGAACAATGGCAAGACTTTGCACACGAGCTTTGCCATGTGCTGAAGCATACAGGGAACCATTTCCACATGCACAAGCTGTTTCGAGAGCTCCAAGAATTCCAGGCAAAGCAATTCATGTACCACTTTTGTGTACCCACCTTTATGCTGTTACAAATGACACTCCCAAACCTTAGACAGCATGCGATACAGCATATCGCACAAACATTTCATGTGACCTTTGATTTTGCAGAAAAACGACTTGCCATGTTTGAGCAACGAAAGATAGGCATTTGCTTCCAAAAGGAATTTTCTTCTTATTTCATCACCGCGGATAAAGTGGCAGAAAGACAAATCCATTATCAAACAGACTCGCCGAAACGAGTAACATCGCAAGCTTAATCATAAAGAGCCAATATTTGTTTAAGTACAGCGGTGTATTGATAAAATTGAACAGTTTGTGTATCACGCCGATATTGTCGCCTAAAGTCATTAAAAAATGCCCTTCTTTGCGCTTGACTAATTTCGATCTGTACACTTTGTCCTGTGAGACATTGATTATTGATGTTATCAGGATGTGTTCCAGAAAATTGATCCGATTCAGATAACAGCAACGCTTGAAAGCCATTCATCGTTAGCAGTCTAACAGTTTCTTCAGCTTTCTCACGATCTGTACCGCCCACTAATGTTTGACGTATGTCTGTTTCTCCGTAGCCATGTAGTGCAAACGTATAATGGTGCGTGTGTACTTGTGAAAGACAGATTGGCTCATCAAAGCGAGTACTTGTGATATGCAGTACATGATTTCCTTTCACCTTTAGACCCTCAAATAAATACATAGAATGCTTACCCGCTATTTCATGGATCAGCTCACTCACGCCTGCTTCAATCCCCCCAGCATGTGGTGATAAAACAAGTAGCTGATCCCCCTTTCGCTTGTGAAAAATTTGATAATCAATCCCTATTCTTTCATGAGCGGATAGCTCTTCATAGCTTTGATACGTATCGATGATTTGCGTCATTCCAATCTGCCCCATTCCTTTATATGAGAATAAGTCTAATCATCCCCCATTCTTTTGTAAAGTTAAAATTTACAAGAATCAACAAAAACTTTTCACCTAATTTTTAGCCGATAACCTAGTTAAAACCGAAACAAAAAACGAACCCTCATTGGATTCGTTTTACTCTCATTACATAACTTTTTTCATGAAATCTTTCATTTCAACGCTGATCGAAGTTAATCGATCAATCACTTCGCTAAATTCCGTCACGAGTAAAGCCTGTTCTGACGAAGATCCCTTCATATGATCCATACTTTCAAGTAATGTATTGATATTAGAGGAAATCTCTTTCAACGAGGTTTCAATGTTTTCTGTTGCATTTGACGTTTCACTTGATAGTTTTTGTACTTCAGTTGCTACTACACTAAAGCCGGCACCTTCTTTTCCAGCTCTAGCAGCTTCAATAGACGCATTTAACCCAAGCAAACTCGTTTGTTTAGAGATGCCTTTGATTAATTTCGTAATATCGGCGGTTTTTTTCGAGCTTTCGAGTGTTTGCTTTGTTTGGACAGTCATTTCATCACTTGTGGCAGAAAGCTCTTCAGAATGTGCTGCCACGACATGGACTTTCTCTTGAATACTTTGAATAATTTCATACAAAGAATCCATATATCCTTCTAGTTTCATTTGATTTTTCATTGGGAACCCTAAAGAAATGGCGCCAATCACTTGTTGATTCTCACCGAAAATGGGTAAAGTTGTCGCATTGATTGGAACCCCATAGACAGACTCCGGGATAAACGCAGTAATCGTTTCCCCTCTAAGAGCTTTCTGCAAATTCAAATCTTCGGATTTAATAGGGTCACCTTCACGAATTTGAAAATCAAGATCCTTTGCTGGCAAATATAGCAAAAATTTCTCTCGGTCAATAACGCCGAGTGTCACTTCATCCTTTAAAATCTTCATAATATATGGTGCAGCTGATATGATATGTTGTAGAATATTCATCTCCTACCTCCTTACTATATTTATCGGATATTCCGCATCATTTGATAGGTATTTTCAAAAATAATGATGATAAGTGACCCTTTTCCATATCCTTTAAAGTAAAAAGTACGATCTTTTTTTATAGATTTGTTATAATGAAAGAATCAACATATGATGAAATGGTCATGTAATGACCTATTTATTTATTGGAGGCGCATGTTGTGATACAACCCATGAAGTATGAGCGAGCCATCGTCATAGGTGGAGGCATCACCGGAATGCTCGCTGCAAAAGTGTTATCATCTTTTTATCATGAAGTGATGATCATCGAAAAGGACGAATTGCCAGATTCTCCAGAGAATCGACTTGGCACACCTCAAGCCTTTCATCCACATAGAATGCTACCACTTGGTAAACAAATCATTGAACGTCTATTTCCTGGATATACGAAGGAATTACTTGAAATGGGTGGTTTTAATACACTGCATCAAACATCTCGATTTATTACAAAAGATGGCGAATTACAACTCACGGATCCTGAAGAAACAGCTGTGACGAGACGCGCCCTGTTAGAGTGGGTGCTAATGCAAAGAATAGCGAATGAGGAACGAATTCACTTTTTAGAAAAACATGAAGTGAACTCACTTCAATTTGATGAAGAAACGAACCGTGTCATCGGAATGAACGTAAAAAATAGAGGAAACAAGCCAGCAAAGAACATAAGTTTACTTGCCGATTTGGTCATTGATACATCTGGAAGAACGTCAAAATTGCCAAAATGGTTAAAAGACGCTGGATTTACACTCCCAAAACCTGACCATCTGACAGTATCTCTTGGCTATAGCACAAGATACTACAGATTACCTCCCGAGGCACAGAATATGCAGTCGATGGTTGTCGTTGGACAGCCTAAAGAAAAAATTCCAACAGGACTATTCGAGCGAGTCGACAATGATTTAGTCGCCGTTCTTCTCTCAGCAGCTGGAGGCACACATTATCCAACAACGGATGCAGAAGAGTTTGAGGCAGAAGCTTCAGCCCTGACCCATCCCGCAATTGCTGAAGCACTCGCCCAGTTGACACCACATACAACACCGAAGGGTTTTAGAGTTCCTTATTGTGCAAGGAATCACTATGAACAAATGAGAGACTGGCCAAGTGGGTTACTAGTGATGGGTGATGCATTATGTACATTAGACCCAATTCACGGACAAGGAATGACAAAAGCAGCGCTTGAAGCACACACACTTCAACGTATGCTCAAGCAATCACAACAACACGACCATGTATCGTTTGAAAAAGAAACCCTACAACAAATGCAGCACGCCATTGAACCTGGATGGTGGCTATGTGCGATAGCTGATATGGCATGGGAAGGCGTCGAGCTACTTGCAGAAAAACCAATCCCTCATCTCACATTTATACAAGAATATTTGAATCGCTTCGTACAATACGCCATTCAAACAAATCAACCTAAACATTTGGCATCGTATCACCAGATGCATTCTTTTTTAATAGAGCCGAGAGAAATCATCAATCTGGAACAACTGCATGACATGATTGAGACGGATCAAACCGGAGAAACTGCTAAGTGGTGGGGACAATGGCGAAAAGAAAACGATGAATTAAACCGAGTTTTTTTACAAGAAGCTGTGCCTGACTTCCAATTAGAGCGCTTGCTTCATATATGAGACAACATAAAAAAAGCCCCTTTTAGGGGCTCAGGCTGTCGAGAAAATCTTGACAGCCTTATTTTTTCCCTTAAAATTCCCATCTCCTCATTTTATAATAGAGAAAA
>NZ_JBFEFT010000030.1:0-41707 GCF_047229225.1 Bacillus sp. 179-C3.3 HS
TTGGCTCCGCAGGTAGGATTCGAACCTACGACCGATCGGTTAACAGCCGATAGCTCTACCACTGAGCTACTGCGGAATAATAAGACATGTTTCATTATATCTATGCCAGAAAAATGTGTCAAGAATTTTCAAGTGTTTCATCCCTGACTCAATTGCGACGGCCTTTATAATTTAACATATACTAATATAACAGTCAAGCCTTTCCTTCCTCCTTTTTTAATTTCCCACGACAAATTCCACATACATATCGCGATGTGTCAAACCGGCGTTTTCTTGTATAGTGTTTTCCGCAGCCCGTGCATATATAATAATGAAGCTTTACTGTTTTTTTTCGATGTTGAACAGTCTTTAATGGTGTGCAAAATCGGGGCGCGCCCACTTGTTGTAACAGCTCTCTGAAGTCACGGTCACGGTGCTGATAGCCTTTCCCCTCGAGATGGAGATGATAGTGACAAAGCTCATGCTTGATGATACCGATCAATTCGTCTTTTCCATGCTCTACAAAGGATCGACGATTGAGCTCGATATGATGTGTATGAAGTAAATACCTGCCACCTGTCGTTTTTAATCGGTCATTAAAAACAGCTTTGTGTCGAAATGGCTTTTTGAAAAACTGCTGAGAAATTTGCTCTGTCAACTGTTGTAATTGTTCCTGGTTCAATCAAGATCGTTCCTTTCTGTAAAAACCTCGAACGGGACAATTTCCCCTTCGCATACATTGAAAACACACCCACTGTTTCGTTCAAAGGAGGAATGGGCGATGCCCAAATGGCTGAAAAATCAGATGCAAAAGGCGTTTTATGAAAAAAATCATTATCAAATCAAATTGCTGAATCAATGCTGGTACTTCTATAGAAAGAAGCATTCAGTTACATCAAGGCACACCCCATCCTAAGGTGCGCCTCGTTTTTTGTTTACTCTGGTTTGAGCATGGAGAGGGCGACGCGTCCTTTTGTTTGATCAACAGAGTCAACCCACACGGTCACAATGTCACCGACGGATACAACATCAAGCGGATGTTTGACAAATCGGTTGCTTAGCTTGGAAATATGGACAAGTCCATCCTGCTTCACACCAATATCAACAAACGCTCCGAAATCCACCACATTTCTCACTGTTCCTTGAAGCTCCATGCCTTGCTTCAAGTCCTCCAACTTCAATACATCTGTTTTTAAAAGCGGTTTTGGTACTTCATCACGAGGATCACGCTCAGGTCTTGTCAGTTGATCGATGATATCTCGCAGTGTAATCGAACCTATTTGGAGCTGTTCTGCCGCTTCTTCCAGATTGACTTCAGACATTTTCTCTTTTAATCGTTCTGAACCAAGATCGGTTGGTGTCATCTTGATCATTTGTAAAAATTGTTTTGTTTCTTTATAGCTTTCTGGGTGAATGCCAGTACGATCTAGAGGATCTTGTCCATCTGGAATGCGTAGGAATCCGATACACTGCTCATATGTTTTGGCGCCAAGCCTTGGAATATCCTTCAGCTCTTTTCTGCTTGTAAATTTCCCAATCTCTTCGCGGCGTTTCACAATGTTCCCTGCGACAGCTTTTGAGAGACCTGAAACATATTGCAGCAGTGCCTGTGATGCCGTATTGACATTGACACCGACTTGGTTGACGACCGTCTCAACTACGAAGGTTAATGAGCTGTTTAATTGCTTTTGACTAACATCATGCTGATATTGTCCCACTCCGACAGATTTCGGATCGATTTTGACCAGCTCAGCTAAAGGATCTTGCAACCTTCTGGCGATTGAAATGGCACTTCTTTCTTCCACTTGCAAATCTGGGAATTCTTCTCGTGCTAAGGCTGACGCTGAGTATACACTTGCCCCCGCTTCATTCACAATCAAATATGAAACTGGCTCGTCCAGCTCTTGAATCAGCTCTGCAATGAATTGTTCTGTCTCTCTTGATGCCGTTCCATTCCCAATGGCAATCACTTCGATTTTTGATGTCTGAATGATATGTTTCACTTTCTGTTTGGCTTCTGCCTTTTTTTGTACAGGTGGGTGCGGATAAATGACATCAATGTGATGGACTTTGCCTGTGTCATCAACGACCCCTAGTTTACAGCCTGTTCGGAATGCAGGATCAACCCCTAGTACACGTTTTCCTTTCATTGGCGGCTGAAGCAACAGATTTCTGAGGTTTTCAGCAAAGATATGAATGGCTTGTTCTTCTGCTTTTTCTGTCAGGTCTTTTCTTATTTCTCGTTCAATGGACGGTTGAATTAGACGCTTGTAAGCATCATCAATCGCCGCTTCAAGATACGGTCTCGCTGTCGTTTGTTTCCCCTTGATGACTTGTTTGTCGAGATAGAAACGAATGTTTTCAGAAGGTGGTTCAATGCCTACTTTTAAAATTCCTTCTTTCTCTCCACGATTTGCTGCTAGGACGCGATGGGGTACAATCTTCTTGATCGGTTCTTGATAGTCGTAGTACATTTCATAGACGTTTTTCTCATCACTTTCTACGTCTTTTCCTGATGTGATAAGACGCCCCTTTTGGTATGTTTCACTGCGTATCCATTTACGCATATCCGGGTCATCTGCAAGCTGTTCAGCAATGATATGCTGTGCACCTTCTAGTGCTTCTTCTACACTTGCGACTTCTTTTTCTTCATCAATATAGGTCGATGCGTGCTTTTTGATATCGTCCTGTGGCAACTTACACAAATAAGCCGCTAACGGTTCTAACCCTTTTGCTTTCGCCACGTTTGCTTTTGTTTTACGCTTCTGTTTGAAAGGTCTGTATAAATCTTCAACTTCTTGAAGCTTATGCGCCTGTTCAATTTTTTGTCTTAGCTCATCGGTCAGTTTGTCCTGTTCAGCGATTAAACGAATGACTTCTTCTTTTCGATTCTCGACATTTTGGATATATGTATAGCGTTCAGAAATGGTTTGAATCTGCACTTCGTCCAGTGAGCCTGTTTGCTCCTTCCGGTAACGTGCAATAAATGGAACGGTATTCCCGTCCTCTAGTAGCTGAATGACACTTTCAATTTGTTTCACTGAAAGCTTTAACTCTGTTGCAATTTGTTTCAATAAAAAATCAGATGTCTTCATTGCTTTGCATCCTCTCACTGTGTCTTCTCTATTAGTGTATCAAAAAAACGACCCAAACAGAAAAAAGGTCAGCTACCTTACATGAGCTGACCAAGTACATAGGTGAGATCGTCCTTTTTTTCTTGTGTGTATGTTTCAAGATGTTTTGCAATGTTTTCGACTGACTGGCCATGCTTTAAACACATCCGTATGTTTGGCACATTCAGTCCGTCTGAATACATAATGAATGTCGATCCTTTTTCGTAGGCATAGGTGTATGATTTATATTTTCTTGGTTTACCGGACAAGTAGCCCAGTGTCGGAAGTGGATAAATATAATCGCCAGAAGGTGCATTTAAAATAAAACGAATATTCCCGACGGAACAATAGGTAAATTGCTGTTGGACAAAATTCACCTTTAAAATAGCAACGGTGGCTCCTCGTTTATTTTTCATGGCTTGGTTGCATCTTTCGATGAGGGTCGTGACGTCCTCATGTCCATATTCTTCAACAATTTCGCTGACTAAAGAAGATGATTCATTGGCGAACTGGCCGCTGCCTAATCCGTCTGCTACAGCACAAATTAGTTCTTCATCATCTGCTTTAATAAAAAAACTGTCCCCGCAGCATGATTTCCCTTCTTTATTCGATTGATAGATAATGGCGTTCACATGCTCATGCTGTTCAATCTGTTTCATTACCCTAGCTCCATCGATGCATCCTCTGATAATGCATCACGTAGTTTTTTAACTGCCTTCCGTTGCAGTCTTGAGACATGCATTTGTGATATACCAAGTAGATCGCCTGTTTCTTTCTGACTTTTATTTTGTAAATAGGTTAAATGAATAATATCCTTTTCTCTATCAGTCAGAACATGAAGCACGCTCTCTAGCATCAGTTTTTGGTTCACTCGTTCGTAGCCTTCTTCTTGCGAGCCGACAACGTCTAAGATGGTGACAGTGCTTCCCTCTGAATCAGCTTCTACCCCTTGATCCACAGACAGTGCTTGATAACTTTTGCCCATTTCCATTGTTTCTAGAACTTCTTCTTCTGTGACATCAAGATATTCAGCGATTTCTTGTACTTTGGGGGACTTTTGTGTCTCCGTCGTTAAGTGATCGACTGCCATCTTAATTCTTGGTCCAAGCTCTTTAATACGTCTAGGAACATGAACACTCCATGTTTTATCACGTAAGAAGCGTTTGATTTCGCCAACAATGGTTGGAATTGCAAATGCTTCAAATGATTTACCAACAAGTGGGTCGTAACGCTTGATGGCACCGAGTAGGCCGATCATTCCAACTTGTCTTAGATCCTCATGAAAGCTTTTCCCTTTAGAGTATTTCTTCGCGAGTACATCGACAAGGTTTGTGTAACATTCCACTAGTGTGAGCTGTGCTTGTTCATCTTGATTCGTTTGATAGTCTTGGATGAGGCGATCCACTTCATCTTTAGTTAGTTTCATAGTTTTGGATGGTTGTGTCATGGTCAACTCGCTCCCTGTTTAAAAACTTTGTCATCGCCACGGTCACTCCGGAGTTCGCTTGCACCTCGACTTCATCCATTAATGTTTGCATTAAATATAAACCAAGACCTCCTTCTGCCAGTTGTTCTACCGTATGAGAAGCAGTATACGGGCCAAGGTCTTCCTGTTTTTGCTTAAAGTCAAAGCTACCACCTTTATCAGCGACGATGATTTCTAGCCGGTCTTCATAGACAAGAAAGCGAACCGCTACTTCTCCATCTTCGCCATCTTCCGGTTTGTAGGCATGTTGGACAGCATTTGTACATGCCTCACTCACAGCAATTTTCAAGTCCTCAATCTCTTCGTAGGCATAACCCATTCTGCTCGCCACGCCCGAAAGTGTTAATCGAATAATGCCTACGTATTCTGGTTTCGCCGGTATTTTCATCTCAATTAAATCTAATGATTCGTTCATTGTACCCCACCCTCTGACTTTGCAGAAATGTCAATGATGTCCTTTAATCCAGTGATTTCAAACAACCTTACAAGTCGATCCGACAAATTCTCAAGCTTTAATGTGCCACCTGCTTTTTGAGCTGCTTTGAACAAACCAACAAATACGCCTAAACCTGTACTATCCATATACGAAACATCCTGTAAACAAATCTGAAGATGTTCACCCTGCTCTGCCTTAGGCATAAGGGCTTCTCTTAGTTCTGGAGCGGAGTAAACATCGATTTCCCCGCTGACCTGAATGATCGTTTTTTGATCTATTTGATGCTCTTTCACAGACATATTCATTATGCATTCACCTCGAAATTCTTGTTTCCTAAAGTTTGTAATACCCGCATATTCACTTTCTAAACCTTTCGTTTGAGAACAAGTAAAGTAAAGTCGTCGTGTAGCTGAAAGTCTTGCAACTTTAATAAACTTGCATAAATCGCATCGACCATTTCCTGCGGAGAATATGATAGATGTTCTGATATGAGCGATTTGATGTCATCCCGTTCTAAGAAACCGTCCTCGGCTTTGGATTCTGTCACACCATCTGAAAATAAGATGATCATATCTCCTTCATCGAGATGTTTCTCATACTGTTGATATTCAAAATCTGGTGCGATCCCTAGCACGAGACCTTTGGCATCTAAATCGTAAAATTGATTTTCTTTTTGGGAATAGAAAAAGCCTGGCTCATGGCCAGCCGATGCATACTTAAATTCATGTGTTCTTGTATTATAGTTGCCATAGAACATCGTGATAAACATGCTTGGATCTACGTTTTGTTCAACAACACGATTTAGGGTTTTTAGCACCTTTGTCGGGCCACTTCCTGATTCAGGAAGGGAATCCATCGCATATTTAATCATCGACATACATAACGCAGCAGGGATGCCTTTTCCAATGACATCTGCGATCGCTATGTTAATTGTATCGTGATCTGTTACAAAATGGTAATAATCTCCACTCATTTGTTTTGCTGGCACACTGATGGCACCAATTTCAAATGTGTCTCCCTCTGGAATTTTCGTTTCCAGAAGGGTTTGCTGAACGTTTGCAGCGATTTCAATTTCGGATTTGATTTCTTGCTGAATGCCTCTAAGTGTTAAATGCTCCTGATAGGCAAGTCCATATCCAATCATGACTTCAATTAAGAAGTCTAGTGAATGAATAACATCTTCCGGCAAGTCAGGGTAAAGCTCCTGAATTACTTTTCGGTGAACACTCACTATTTCTTCAGGAGGTATTTGATGCTCAATGGTTTTTCGGCTAAATTTTTGAGCTTGATAAAGTGATGTCTCAGTTAAATCACTGATATAACGGCTGAGCAGCTGATGGTAACGCTGCTCCATGACCTCCTTAAAATCCATGATTTCCCTCCTAGCGAAGCCACTTGACAGCTTGTATCTCCGTTCCTTGTTCTGGTGCAGAATCTAGATTAAAATCATCCATTAACCTTTTCACCCCTGGAAGCCCTGCTCCAAGTCCGCCTGATGTAGAATATCCGTCCTCCATGACTCTCCGTATATCCATAATGCCGGGTCCCTCATCAATTGCGACGACTTTGAGCCCGCGCTTTCCTCGCTCCATTACTTCTTCTATACAAATCTGGCCTTTACCAGCGTATAAATAGATGTTCCGAGCTAATTCAGAAATGGCCGTTGTAATTCTGGCTTGGTCTACTGTTCCAAAGCCAAGTTCTTTTGCAACATTCCGTCCGAGTTGCCGAGCCGCGACTATGTCCCATTCCGTCAATATTTTCACACAGGATTGGTCTTTCATATCTATTCCCCCAATTCCCGCTTCAGTGTCTCAAGCCCTTGTTCAAGATCTAACGCCGTCTGTATTTCTTCCAGCGATATGCCGAGTTCAATGAGCGTCACAGCGACTGCTGGTTGTATTCCTGTTAATACCACCTTTGCCCCCATGAGCTTAGACATCGTAATGACGTCGCCTAAAACTTTTGCAATAAATGAATCAATCATATCAACTGACGTTAGATCAATAACAACACCATTTGCTCCTGTTTCGTGAATTTTATTCAGTAAGTCTTCTTGAAAATGGAGAGCTGTCTGATCATCAAGCTCCCACTGAATGGAAATCAGAAGACAGTTATATAATTTTAAGATTGGAATCTTCGGGTGATTTCTCACTAGGCTATCCCTCCAATGAAACAATTTTTCGATTTGTCATTTCCAAAGCAGTTTGAATTCCTTTTTGAAGGGTATTCTTTGTTGTCACTTGAGATAAGTCAATTCCAAGATTGACAATGGTTTGGGCAATTTCGGGACGAATACCGACCAACAGGCATTTTGCCCCTACTAGTCTCACAGCCTCTGATGCTTGAATGATATGATGTGCAACCATTGTGTCGACAACAGGCACACCTGTGATATCAATTAAGACCACTTGCGATCGATGCTTCACAACACCATTTAACAGGTTTTCCATGATCTTTTTAGCACGCTCTGTATCAATTGTTCCTACAAGAGGCATCACGGTTATGTGTTCAAACACTGGAATCAAAGGGGCTGAAAGTTCCTGTAATGCAATCTTTTGAAGGTTGACCGTTTTTTCCCATGAGATGGAATATTGGTTTAAAATTTCATTATGGATTGGCGTGATGAATCGATCAATTTGCCAGACAAGGTCATTGCTTTTTTCTGCTGTATCTTCGGCATTGTTCATTTTTTGATATAAATGTGTGCGGATTTCTGTTAGTCCATTTGCTAGCAACTTAAGTGATATACCCATTTGAACAATTTTTAAAGCAAAACTGTGTACTTTTTCTTCAAAATCCTCAGAATCTCCCTCTGAAAGGGATGTGATCATGAGCTGAACATATTCCGAACAGATCGTTTCATACATGTTGTCGTTTAGCATCATGTCCGTTTCTTCTTCACCAAGTCGTTTTAAAATGTCCGTCCACTCTTTTTGTAATTCTTTTTGATGCGTTCTTGCAAAAGTTAACACGATTTGATTCGACATGATTTACCCCCTACGTACATAAAAAGCACTCCTTTTCTCTGTCTCCATTATAGCCTTTATAAAAATTGAACACAAAAAAAAGTTGCTCCCGATAGAGCAACCAAATTCCACCATATTAAAAATCAATAAGAGCCAAACTAACTTGTAAGGCTTCATCAACCTTCTCCATCATTTCATCATCTAGATGTGTGATTTTATCTGTCAATCTTTGTTTATCAATCGTACGAATCTGTTCTAACAGAATGACAGAGTCTCGTTCAAAGCCGTATCGCTTTGCATCAATTTCGACGTGAGTTGGTAATTTCGCTTTTTGTATTTGGGCTGTTATGGCTGCAACGATAGCAGTCGGGCTGAAGCGATTTCCAATGTCATTTTGGATCACCAATACTGGGCGAACCCCGCCCTGCTCGGAGCCAACAACAGGAGATAAATCAGCAAAATAAACATCACCGCGTTTAACAATCAAATGTTTAACCCCCGCTGACTAATCGCTCAACTGTATTCTCAGCCTCAAACTCTGCGTATTGTGCCTCTGAAGAGATATTCAGATTAATTTTCGCCATCTCCATGTAGCCGCGTCTCATCGATTCACGATTTTGTCGAATATTACGTTCACGAATATACGTTTTTGTCGCTCGGTAGATCAATTCACTTCTTGTTACCTGATCCTGCTCTGCTACTCGTTCGATTTCAGATACCAAAGCCTCTGGCAGTTGAATCTTCATTTCATTTGTTGCGCTGGATTCTGACAAAAAACATGCACCTCCACAAAACTTACGGATACCGTTTCGATCCATTCCAAGTCTAATCATACCATTATTCAATGCACAAGCAAAGCTGTTTTTTCATGATTTATCCCTAGATCATGAAGCGTTCCGCCACCCGTAAAAAGATGATAATGGAGTCTCTCTCTTTCCCATTATACGCTTTTTTTCAGAAATCATACGGTATTTCCAAAATCACTGAAAAAAGGAAAATGATTTGTTGTGCCTTTGTAGAATAAAAGAGAACGATGTCACCATGGACACCGCTCCCTTGTAAAAACACCTACTCAAACGGTTGGGTCATCTTGAAGGAGAGGGTTTCGCACATGAACCCTTTTGCCATCTTCTACATACACCCTAGGAACCCGGTAGCCAATAGAGCATGTGACTTCATAGTTAATGGTTTGCAGTTTTTTCGCCGCTTCATCGACTGTGATTTTTTCTTCCCCTTGTGTACCAATGAGAACAACTGGCTCACCAACTAGCGTGTCTTCATTCAATTCAACCATGAATTGATCCATACACACTCTCCCTGCAACCTTCCGACGTTTGCCCTGAATAAGCACTTCTGCTCCTGCCAGTTTTCTGAGCCAACCATCTGCATAACCAATTGGCACTGTGCCAATCCACGTATCTTGATTCGCAGTATAGGTGGCTCCGTAGCTGACACTTTCTCCTTGATGTACAAGCTTTACGTGTGCAAGCTTTGTATGGAGAGACAATGCCTCTTGAAGCTTGAAAGGCAATTCATCCTTGATCTCCTCTGATGGTGACAGTCCATACATACTGATACCAAAACGAACGAGATTAAACAACACCTCTTTGAACCGAAGTCCTGCTGCACTGTTGGCACAGTGAACAAGTATTCCTTCCGTATGAAGCGGTTGAAGCAACGTTTTGAAGGTCTCAACCTGCTTGTCAAAATACCTTTCATCCTTTTCATCTGCTGTTGAAAAGTGCGTAAATACGCCTTCTAGCTGTAGAAAAGAATGTTGACTGACAAGCGCTTTGACTTCATTTACTTCGTCCAATGTTTTCACGCCTAATCGATTCATCCCGCTATCAATTTTCAAATGAAACCGAATGGGTTGTCCAATCTGATCTTTTACACCTTTGGTTACCTCTCTCAACCACTCGATCGAGTAACCCGTCATGATGATATTGTATTTGACTGCGACTTTGACATACTGGGGTGGTACTGCACCGAGCACGAGAATTGGTGCATTGATCCCTTTATTTCTTAACGAAATTGCCTCATCTAAAAAGGCAACTGCTAATAAGTCTGCACCTGCTTCAAGTGCGGCTCTCGCTACTTCTATATCTCCATGTCCATATGCATTGGCTTTCACAACAGCCATGAGTTGAACCTTTTTTCCGATATGGTCTTTCATATGTGATACGTTATGCTTAATGGCGGTTAAATCAATTTCTGCCCATGTGTCTCTATAAAAAGCATTTGTGTCCATCGTTACACTTCCCTATTGAATAATTCAATTCTTTCATTATGATACTAAAAATCAAGGGTGATGTGAAACGCATCAAAAAAGTCAGCCCTAGAATTGGACTGACTTTTCATTTTTAAGACTTCTAGCTTTTATTTGGCTGACTGTCCTTCTACACTTTTGGCCACCATGATGAGCTCTTCCTTCGACAAGTCACTTGATGAAATTAAGTAGTCAACTCCGTCAGAAGTCCATGAGAGTGATTGATCCGTTAAGACACCGACTGTCATACCTAGGTCAACCGGTTCACCGTTCATTGTCACAGGCGTTGAAGCTTCTGCCACTCTTGCTTTTTCTTGAATGAGTGTGAAGGATTTCTTACCGCCGTACGTCATCACATAACGCTTACCGGCATCTGTTGTCATTTCTTTCTCTTCCATCTTCTTCACACCCTCTGGCATATCAACTGGTGTTTTCACCGCAAAGGTGTCAGATGGATCTGCGCTTGTGGCAACATCCATTTGGGAGAGCGTCATATTTTTCTTCTCATCAAATGCATCTTTGTCAAAAGATTTATTGAATTCAAAGTGAGAGAATTCCACTTTCACCATTGGCTTTTTGTCGCTGTCCAGCACTTTCACACTAGCAGGCGCCATGGTTTTTTTATGAAATACAATCTCTTGGGTCGGAAGCATTTGATTGTGCTGATAGTTGGTTTTGGTCTCAAAAATATACTTGGATTCCTTCGCTTTAAACTGGGCTGTGCTATCATTTTTAATGTCTTTTACAAGCGATTCAAATAGATAAACCTGACTGCTATTATTCGGCCAATCACTGTGGAAACGGAAGCTTTTGTTCAAAGAAGGTGTTAGCACAAACACACCATTGCCATTCCTTAAAATGACTTGACTCTGATCCTTTTTTGGATTTTCCAAATAGACACGGTAAAGTTCCGGCTTCTTGTACCAAATTTCTACTTGGTACTCCTGTGGATCATTTCCTGTTTCAATGGTCATTTTTGCTTTGGCTTTGTATGATGTCATTTCCTCTGCCTTTTTGTTTAAATCTCCAACGATATCCTGCTGTGATTTTTGACCGCATGCGGAGAGAATCAGTACAAAAAGGATCCCCGTTACAAGCAAAACAAAGCTTTTTCTCACCCTTTTCAACCCCTTCATTCATTGTGTTAAAAGGAAGAAACCGCTTGTTTGACTTTAACAGTACGCCTTAGCGTTCACTGCCATCAAAGCCTTAGCAACTCGCCCTTCCTTATCGCACTACCCAATATATGAACAAGGGACAAACAATATGCAGACTAGCTTGACAACCTTTCAATTAAAACCTGTGCAGCCGCATATTCTTTTGTGTGAGTAATGGACAAATGCACCTTATCATCTGCTATTTTCACAGATTTTATATATGGTTTCCCGCTGTCATCCTTTTGTATCTCAATGTCATGAAAGCTCAATTGCTTCCCGATACCTGTACCATATGCTTTAGAGAATGCTTCCTTCGCCGCGAAGCGCCCTGCCAAAAACTCTAATCGTCTTTTGTCATTTAACGTTTGATACTCGTCTTGTTCATGCAAGGTTAAAATCCGCTCTGGGAAACGCGACTGTCTGCTGAGCACTTGTGCTAACCGCTTGATCTCTACAATATCAATGCCAATTCCTTTGATCATGAGGTACCTCCTATGATACTCGTACTATTTTGTCTGTTTCCTTCATAACGTGTTACTATAAACTTACCATTATCTAGTCAAAAGGGGTTTGTTATGTTTATTCGAACGGAGAATTTCCAA
The DNA here is from genome assembly GCF_047229225.1 of Bacillus sp. 179-C3.3 HS. Lineage (NCBI taxonomy): Bacteria > Bacillati > Bacillota > Bacilli > Caryophanales > Bacillaceae > Bacillus > Bacillus sp. 179-C3.3 HS. Next base: position 12,012 of record NZ_JBFEFT010000030.1, read on the forward strand.
CAATTTATTAGATCGTACCCAATCGTAACGGCGATCCTCGCCTTACAAATCGGGCTGTGGCTTTTATTTGCGATTCCTCTCCCTATTATACAACTTGGGCAGGACCATCTTGTCGGTTTTAACTACGGGGTAGCGGCAGGTGAATGGTGGCGACTGATCACACCTATTTTTCTCCATGCAGGGCTCACGCATATATTATTCAATTCTATGTCTCTCTTTTTATTTGCCCCAGCGCTCGAGTACTTGCTTGGGAAAGGTCGCTTTCTGATCATTTATCTAGGCGCAGGCTTTATTGGCAACCTAGGAACCTATTGGGTTGAACCATTAGAATATGTCCATGTCGGTGCTTCTGGTGCCATTTTCGGTTTGTTTGGCGCCTATTTATACCTTGTCCTATTTCAACCTCGCATGATGGACAGTGGCAATTCTCAAGTGATCTTAACCATTCTTGGTGTCTCGGTCATTATGACGTTCTTCAATACAAACATTAATATCATGGCGCATTTATTTGGACTAATTGGCGGGATGATCCTCACACCGATCGCTCTGTTCTTACAGTCCAAAAGACGACGTCAGTAAACTCACAAAAAATGTCGATCACTCCTTGCTTGGAGCGATCGACATTTTTCATTTAAGTTGATGTGGATTGTCATAGGAATACCAATCATACACACGTGCTGCATCTTCTTCATCTACGTGATGCACACCAAAGGTATCTAATAGAGCGGAGGATTTCACGAACGTGTGAATACTCGCCACTCGCCCTTTCTTTTGGAAATAGGATTGGCTCATGGTATAGTTTTGCATTCGTTTTCGCAATACAATACCCGTTGTTTTCCCGATGCCTCTTGATGTTAACTGAATCAATTGATCCTTGATCGCATAGCCTGAATGTTTATACGCTAAATACCCAAAGAATAAAGCAATTGGAAATGGAATCAGTGCCAAATAACCCCATGGCTGATAACGCACTGACAAAATGAGACCGACCAACAAAGGCACAAATCCATAAGAAATCAGATAGCGTTTAAGCGAACGCTTCGGCACCTTCTTGAGCTCAGGTACCATCTGATAATGCTCAGTAAACTGAGACAACAATTCGTTTATCTTTTTCTTTCGAATCAATGGAAATAAGACTGATGAGGTTTCCTTGTCTGTAATGGAACCTCCAGCACTTACGAGCATGACAGTAGCAAAACCAAAAGGTTCACGAAGGATGTTTTCTTTGATTTTCACCGCTTGAATCCTCGCAAGTGGAATCGTCATTTGATGCCTTTCAATCAGACCTCTTGTGATGATAATGTCTTTTCCTTTTCTTTTTGCCGTAAAATGAGCGTATTGCAGTGCAGTCACACCCACACTCAGTACCCAAGCAATAAAGATGGCAAGAAAGATGAGAATCGCATAAAGCTCAAAACTGGCATGACTTAAAAAGGAAAATCGCTTGATGAATCCATCTAACGGAAGAATTTCATCGATTTGTGTGTAGAGGGCAATACAGCCAGAAATAATCACACCAATTCCACTTGAAGTCGTGGCTGCCAGCAGAAGCTCCGGTACACCCATACGATAGGAGACATTCACTTCTTCTTCAACAGGCGTTGACTCATTCAGATGATCCTGCAGTAATTCTCCTGTGTCATCTGTTTCCAGTCCCTCTTGTTGAAGACTTTTCTTGCGATGGAAAATCGCCTCTTTTAATTGTTCGGCCTCCGCTTTTGTAATGGCGGTCAAACTCACCTCTGGGCCATCTCCTCCGCCTGCCGTCTCAATTTGAACCCGTACCAGACCGAACATTCGTTGAAAGATTCCTTCACTTGTATTAACGGTTTGAATTCTCTCTAACGAAATATATTTCTTCTTTTTCGTGAAAATACCAGACTCGACGCGAAATTCATCCTCTTCCATTCGGTAAGTAAATCGTTTCCAATTTAACACAGTGGATACAGCTGCCCACAACAGAAACAAACCAAGAGCGATAAAAGCGTAAAATCGGATGCTGGCATTCGAATTCACAAAAACTAGCACGAAAAAAGGAATGATCAAGTTTTTGATCAGCGTTACAGCAACTGATATAAAGTCAATGAACATTGAAATCGGATGTACACGTTTTGGTTCAGACATCATCTTCCGTCACCCTCGCTAAACGAGATATGTAATCACGAAGTTCATCCGCTTCTTCTAATTCTAATGCTGGGATATCATGAACTGTGGCAGCAGTCGATATTTGAACAGATGCTAATTGATACCGTCTTAAAAGTGGGCCTTGAGATGTGTCGACATGCTGTACGCGTACCATAGGAACAATCACACGTGTGACGCGAATGAGCCCATGTTGTATTTCAATTTCATTTTCATACACTTCATAGCGCCAGATGCGATGACGGATTTTCGGTATGAGCCAAATCCCAAAGATGATTTGTAAGATCCATAATCCAACGAGAATAGCGCCGATCCAATATGGCCATTGTAAATAAAAACTAGTTACAAATACGCCAATGATGATGAGCAAGAAAATCAATGAGATGATTCCATTCTGTAGACGCCATACTTTTAATCCATTCATACTGATTTTACGTTGCGGCTGTTTTCTCACATTCTTCCCCCATTCTCTTACTTTCTATCAATATATTACGAATCAACACCTAAAAAGTTTCATGATATGTGTTAAAAAAGCGAACCCTGCATAGGATTCGCTCTTGTATGTTAGTTATTATAAGATTTCTTTTGACGGCGATCGTTTGAAGAACGATTGCGGTCATTTGAAGAACGCTTTTTATCACCGTAAGATGAACGGTTGCTTTTTCCGCGATAGCCTCCGCCACCGCCGCCGTCTCTACGTTTAGAAGAGCTGCGGTTGTTACGATGACGTTTTGAAATCATCGGTGCTTCATCTGTTAAACGTACTGGTGTTGCATCTGGCTCTTTTGTCATCATTTTGATCGCAGCCGCAATAACAGTCACAGAATCATGGTCTTCTAACAATTCAGCAGCTGCTGTCATATAGAAGTTTAAGTTGTTTTCACTAATGATCGTGCGTAGACGGTCAACTGTTACTTGTTGTTGTCCTTCAATTGCCTCATCTAGTGTCGGCTCTTTCATACGATCCATTTTACGCTTTGTCGTTTGTTCAATCGCACGAAGCATTTCTTTTTCACGTGGTGTGATAAATGTCATTGCCATACCTGTACGTCCTGCACGGCCTGTACGTCCAATACGGTGAACGTAGCTTTCTGGGTCTTGAGGTACGTCAAAGTTATAAACGTGTGTGACGCCTGAGATATCAAGCCCACGTGCTGCAACGTCTGTTGCGACAAGTACATCAATTGAGCCTTCCTTGAATTTACGAAGAGCGACCATACGCTTCGCTTGAGTCAAGTCACCATGAATTCCTTCAGCAGTATACCCTCTAAGGTTCAGGGCTTCTGTCAATTCGTCAACGCGGCGTTTTGTACGACCGAAGACAATTGAAAGTTCTGGTGATTGGATGTCAAGAAGACGTGTCAATGTATCAAACTTCTTACGTTCGTGGATATCCAAATAGAACTGTTGGATGTTAGACACTGTCATTTCTTTTGCTTTTACTTTTACATGCTCTGGGTTTGTCATGAAACGTTCCGCAATGCGCTTAATTGGTGCTGGCATTGTCGCAGAGAATAAAAGTGTTTGGTGTTCACTTGGTACATTTGAAAGGATTGATTCAATGTCTTCGATGAATCCCATGTTGAGCATTTCGTCTGCTTCATCAAGCACAACAGTTTCAACATTTTGAAGACGCATTGTACGACGATTAATATGATCGAGTAAACGTCCAGGAGTTCCTACGATGATATGAGGATTTTTCTTGAGCGAACGGATTTGACGCCCGATATCTTGTCCACCGTAAATTGGAAGTACGCGTGCGCGCTTATCTTGGCCGATTTTATAAAGCTCTTCAGATACTTGAATCGCTAATTCTCTTGTTGGTGCAATGATAATCGCTTGGATATTAGGAGACGCTGGGTCGATTTTTTCAACCAGAGGAATACCAAATGCTGCAGTTTTTCCTGTTCCTGTTTGTGCTTGTCCAATGACATCTTTATTCTGAAGACCGAGAGGAATTGTTTCTGCTTGAATCGGTGTTGCTTCTTCAAATCCCATGCGGTTAATAGCTTTCATGAGATTTTCGCTTAATTGAAAATCTTGAAACGTTATAGTCAAATTATTCAAACTCCTTCTAATTGCTGTTTCAGTAATCTCGTGAATGATCATTAAAAACTGCCCTTTTCTTAAAAGGACAGGTCCATTATATACAAAGCCCGAATTACCCTACCTTTTATCTTACCATTACAGTATTTGTTTTTCAACAAGACAGACAAGGATATATCTACAGCTCGACATTGAAAGTTTCATCATTAATACGCCTTCTATCCATCAATTCCCACTTTTCTCATGGTGGGTGCTTCAAGCGAGCCATCCGTTCCTTTTCGTGCCTCGAATGAGATAGTGAAATGAAGGTTTTTCCATCATTATCATATCAGCCGAATCGGCATCTTTTCTCATTAATTATACCATATGCCAATCACTCATTCGACAAAAATGTTGTAAAATTTAACAAGGTGAATTCAATTTATATTAGTTTAGCCACATTTTTGCTTTTCTATAGATGTAAATTATTTTTTTAGAAATTGTTCAACTTTCTCAAATAATGTTTGTGCACAAGGCTCGTGACAAACATGGTGTTTACAATCAGGTAAATAAAATAATTCCTTTTGGTGAGACGGTATTTTATGATAAATAAACTCTGCACTAGAAGCGGGAACCATTCCATCGCTTTCTCCTTGTACAACGAGAACAGGCATATGTAGTTTTTCAAGGGAGCTCTTTGTTTGTTTGACCAGCTTCATAAATTCGACCGCAGCGGATAATGGCGTGCTCGATAGCTTATGACGATACCGTTGATATAAGGGATTCGTCTCGATGAGTCCAGACAACGATTCTTTTACCATCTGCTTTGTGTCTTGAATGATTTGTTTTGGGTTCACATATTTAGCCGCGGCACTCAATAGCACGACACGTGCAATAGGGTATTTTGATGCTAAATAAGACGCAATCATCCCGCCCATTGAAAAGCCAACCAAATAGATCGTGTCACACGTTCGATAGAGAGATAATAGTTCCAGCTCTGCGGTTGCGATCCATTCTTGATAAAGGATACCTTTTAACTGAAGTTCTTCCCCATGCCCCGGAAGAGTGACAGACTGAACCGTCCAATCTGTCGTCTGTTTTAAGTATTGTGCAAGCGGTTCTACTTCATAAGGGGCACCCGTAAAACCGTGTATACATAAACAGCCAATCATTCTGTCACCTTCCTTAACTGCTCTCTTCTAGAGAACTGTCATTACTTCTTCCAACCTCATCCCGCGGGAGGCTTTGACTAATACAACGTCACTCGGACCGGCTACTTCTGCCAATTTGTTTTTCAATTCCTCTTTATCTACATAAGAGAAAACTCTTGTTTCGCCAAACGTTTTTTTCGCTCCTTCGGCAATGAATGCACCGAGACGTCCGTATGTCAGGACATAATCAATAAATTCCGGCTTGATGTATTGACCTAACTCATAATGATACGTTTCTTCTTCACTACCCATTTCTAGCATATCGCCAAGCACTAGAATGCGATTGGCGAAGCCGTCCATATCACCAACAAGGTCGATTGCCGCCTTCATAGATGTCGGGCTAGCATTGTATGCATCATTGATCACTGTGATGGATTTTTCTGTCTTAATTAGCTCAAGTCGCATTCCGGTGAGCTTTGTTTGCATCAAACCTTGAGCGATCTTTCTTTCCGTTAGTCCGAAATGTTGACCAACAGCAATAGCGGCGAGGGCATTTTTGACATTATGTTTCCCCAGCACAGGAATGAGAAACGCTTGTGCATACCCTTCAACTTGAAATTCAGTTCCTTCAGCAAGCTGATTGATATGGTTCACACGAATATCACAGTCTTCTGCTTCCCCAAAGGTTTTCACCGTTTGAGAAATGGCATTCGCTCTTTCACGGAGCAGCGGCTCATCTCCTAGGTAATAGAAGACTCCATTCTCTTTTAATCCCTTTGTTATTTCACATTTTGCATCTGCGATCGCTTCTCGTGATCCTAGGTCTTGCATATGTGATTCTCCAACGTTGGTGATGACTGCCACATCAGGTTCAGCTAAATGAGATAGAAATTCGATCTCTCCTTTTGCACTCATCCCCATCTCAAGAACAGCGATATCCGTTCCTTTTGGCATAGCAAGGATGGTAAGCGGGAGACCAATGTGATTGTTATAATTCCCATCTGTTTTGTGTACATGATAGGTCGTTTGTAGCACAGAATGGATCATATCTTTTGTTGTCGTTTTGCCATTGCTTCCTGTAATCCCAACAACACGAGGGTTTTCTTCTTTTAGATATGATGTTGCTAGCCTCTGAAGTGCTTCCAGTGTATCGTTCACAACAATGACCGGTACGCCTTCTGGTGGATTGTCTTCTTTTTCATCCCAAAGAATCGCTGCTGCACCAAGCTCAATAGCCTTTGAAGCAAATGCGTGTCCATTAAAATGCTCCCCGATGAGCGGGATAAATAGTGCGCCTTTTGTTATGTTTCTTGTATCTGTTGTCACTCCATGAATGTTTTCTTCGCCAAAGGCTTGATCGGATAATGTTCCACCAGCCATTTGGGCGATTTGTTCGACTGTACGTTCGATCATGATTATACGCCTCTCTTTCTCATTTCACATTGAAGGAAAAGAGACACTATCTGCCGGATAGTGTCTGCTTGTTGCTTACATTAAAAAGTCGTTTTAATGGTTTGTTTTTCTTGGTGGCGTTCAATTGCAAGTGACACTAACTTCTCAATTAATTCCGAGTACTCCACGCCCGTATGCTTCCAGAGTAATGGGAACATACTAAATGGCGTGAACCCAGGCATGGTATTCACTTCATTGATCAACACTTTGCCTTCTTCCGTCAAGAAGAAGTCTGCGCGCACGAGACCAGATCCATCAAGGGATTTAAAGGCTTTAATCGCCATATCTTGGATCGTCTGATACTCATCCTCTGACACACTCGCTGGGATGATCAAATCTGTATCGCCATCTTCATATTTTGCTTTGTAGTCATAAAAATCGGTTTTAGGTGCAATTTCACCTACGACAGAGCATTTCGGCTCGTCATTTCCTAATACACCAATTTCGATTTCTCTTCCAATGACACCTTCTTCTACAACAACACGACGATCATATTGGAAGGCAAGGTCAAACGCTGCCACAAGCTCTTCTTTATTGCGGCATTTACTAATACCAACGCTTGATCCCATGTTTGCAGGTTTGACAAAACATGGATAGCCAAGTACTTGTTCAACATTCGCTAAGCTGTCTTCCTTTGTTTTTTCGTAGTCTTTTTTATTAAAGGAAAGATGTTTCGCTTGTGCAAGTCCTGCTTGTGCAAAGACATCTTTCATCATGACTTTATCCATACCCGCCGCAGAAGCAAGAACGCCGTTTCCGACATACGGGATATTTAATAGTTCGAGTAATCCTTGCATGGTACCATCTTCACCGTTTGGTCCGTGTAATAATGGAAAGACCACATCAATTTTTTCTTCTGTTGATGTTTGCTCCGGAAACATGCTTTCATTTAAAGAAGTAGGTAAAAACGTCTTTGCATTTTGTTCAAATTGAAGCATTTTGACGTTTGATACTGGTTCAGTGAGTTTCTCTCCTCTAAGCCATTTTCCTTCTTCTGTAATATAAATTGGATGTATATCGAACTTATTAGTATTAAGTGCTTTCGTAACTGCAAGGGCTGTTTGCAGTGATACATTATGTTCGGCTGACTTTCCGCCGTAAACCAATCCTAAACTTATTTTCAATGGATACTCCCCCCACTAAAATTCATCTTTACTATCTTATCACTTTCAAGCGAAAATGCTCTAATTTATTTTTGTTGTTACGGAATTGAAATGATTTGTAAAGGTTGTTAGCACCTCCAGAGCATTTGTATGTCAATCGTCCCTATTTTATATTAGAATGAATGTGAAAAGGAGTTGTGACAAATTGAAGAAAATTACAAGCACTGAACAATTCAATGAAATCATTCAATCAGACAAAGAAGTCATCATTAAATTCTTTGCAACTTGGTGTCCTGATTGTACAAGAATGGACATGTTCATTCCAGACATTTTAGAAGCTTATGCAAACAATGAATGGTTTGAAATAAACAAAGATGACTTCCCGGAACTCGCAGAGACGTACCAAGTCATGGGAATTCCAAGCCTATTGATATTCAAAAATGGTGAAAAAACGGGGCACTTACACAGTGCAAACGCAAAATCACCTGAAGAAGTGACTGAATTCCTTCAAGGACATATCGCTTAAAGAATGAAAACAAAGGACGTGGGCAACTTACTTGCTGATGTCCTTTTTATGTTCAGCAATTCTTTAATAAGACGAGACGTATGGCGAAAATGTTTCAATGCCATTGCATTCCGGAAAAGGGAATTTGTCTGTTATGTGAATTCTCTGAATCTTATCTTTACTTATGTTATTTTGCTTTGTATAATGGAATCACTAATTGAAAATGATTATCAATTTCATCTATAAGTTGTGATAGAAAGTGATTCTATAAAGGAGCGAGGTTTCTCATGTCGAAAAAGAAAATCAAAACATACCAGCAGTTGATTGAAGAAAATAAGAAAGCAATCATGCGCGATCCTAAAATGATGGAGAGTATATATGAATCCATCGACAAGAAGCATCAGAAGCAGCTTGTCACTGTTGGGCGCGAATCATGAACAGATATGATAAAAAAGCCGATCAAATCTCACTTCGATTTGATCGGCTTTTGTTTTAATGTGATTTCGCTAAACGGTCTTGTTTCATTCCAAAATAAATGAGCATATACGTAAGATAGCCCATTGTCATCGTTAAACCACCGAAGAAAAATTGAGAAAACACAGGTTCTTCAAATGTTGTCACGGCAGCGAGGATGACCCAGCTTGTATATAAATAGATCATAAACCATTTCATATTTCTTTTTATTGTATACAGAATGAAAAGACCCGCTAATGAAAAGATTCCGAGCGCTAGTCTGAAATAAACAAGGTGATCAAACTGGAAGGCAAAAGACACGAACGAAAACGACAGCAGCAACAAAATAGGTAAAGCCGTAATGACATTTTTCACGATAGTGCCACCTCCATGATTCTTTTCACATTATAAGACAAAGTGAGGCGGCGATCGTGAAAATGAGACAGCTTTTCACAAAAATGTCACGAATTTTTCCTGTTATTTGTCACAAGTTTTACACATTTACATCACGCTTCCAAAAGGAGAGCCAAGCCGTTCCAACAAAGAAAACAAAATGTGCCCCCACAATAAACACTGAAAACAGCGGGCTCATTCCATCAAAAAGAGGCGGTCCTTGAAAGCTGTACTGTGTAAATTTCGTATTAACAAACAGCAAATACTTCCACAATCCACCCTCAAATATCGGGAATATATTCATGAATGCGACCCAAAATTTTGCCGTATATAACACAACAAATGATGTGACAAGAGCAAAAACGCTATTTCTAAATAAACTCGAGCACATAAAGGCAAAGCTCGCCATCATGACAACCTCCAGCCATTGGCAACCGACCACTGCAAATGTTTGTTGAAGTAATCGGCTATCGTTTGAATATAATTGCGTATCAAAAAAGATAAAGCCAAAGAGAAAAGATAGCGCATAATACACAATAAACGAGTACGTGACTATCAACACAAGGGTCACATACTTGGATAGAAAGATATGAAGCCTTGTTTTAGGTCGAATCAATAGGAATTTAATCGTCCCTTTTTGAAACTCTGTCGATATGAGTGTGGCTCCAACAACGATCGCTAACACCTGTAAAACAAACATGACATGAGTAGATGTGGCGAAATAATCGACAAATGTGTCTGGTGTATCTTGATATGAAGTGAAGTCACTCACAATGATGGCCACCACCAATTGATACATAGCGATCAACCCGAGGGCGATGATGGTCATCTTTTGACTAATGAACTTTTTATGCTCATTCTTGATGAGTTGAAACATCTTTTGTCCCGCCTTCCGTCCATTTCATAAATGTCTCTTCGATCGATTGCTTTTGGCGCGTCATTTCAAACACTTCAAATCCTGCCAAAACGAGCTGCTTGTTGAGCTCTGGTACACGATCTCTGTTTATTTGAAGCAAAATGTGCTGTTCATTCTGTTCATATGTATAGCCCTCGGCTTGAAGCCATGACGTTGCCTTTTCGATCGGCTGAATATCCAATACATACTGATCTTGTCCATCCGTCTCTCCGATGTTCGCGTTTGCTTTGATCTGACCTTTTTGAATAATGATCATGCGATCACATAATTCTTCTACCTCATGGAGAAGATGTGTGGCCAATAAAACGGATGTCCCTTCTTCCTGTACAAGCATGCGTAAATGCTCTCGAAAATCCATCAATCCTGCTGGGTCGAGTCCATTCGTCGGCTCATCTAAAATAAGCAAGTTCGGTCGATGTAAAATGGCTTGTGCAATGCCCAGCCGTTGTTTCATCCCTAACGAGTACTGACCGACCTTTTGATGAATGGCATGTTCGAGTCGAACCCTTTGAATGACTTCATCAATGCGTTCTGCAGTGACCCCTTTGTGCATCGCTGCATATAGCTTCAGATTTTCATAGCCTGTTAAATACGAATAGAATTCTGGATTTTCGATAATGGCGCCGACAGATGACATCGCTTGTTGAAAATCAGCATCTTGTGAATATCCATTGATGGTGATCTGTCCCTTGTTTTTTTTCATCAAACCTACAATCAATCTGATCAATGTGGTTTTTCCAGATCCATTCGGCCCAAGCAAGCCGACAACTTCCCCTTGCTTGATCTCCATTGAAATATCCTGCAAAATCATACGTCCATTTATTTTTTTATCGACTTTCTCTATTTTAAGAACGGTTGATGGCAATGTGATTCCTCCTTCTCTTGTAACCTAGAGCGACAATGACAGCCGCTCACCCTTTCAAAGTATATCATGCAAGACAAGCGACTCCATCAAAAAAAGGGCTAATCAATTAGCCCTTTTTCTCATGACATTGAGACGTCAGATGAGGATATATTCTTTTCATGTTTCTTTTCAGTTTCTGCGACAATGACCGCACAAGCCGCATCTCCTGTAATGTTCACAACAGTTCTTGCCATATCTAACAAACGGTCTATTCCGAGGATGAGCGCGATACCCTCAACAGGAAGGTTCACAGAGTTCAATACCATTGCTAGCATGATCAAGCCTACTCCTGGAACTCCAGCCGTACCGATACTCGCTAAGACAGCTGTTAATACGACCGTAATGATTTGGACAAGTGTTAGTTCAATGCCATACACTTGTGCAATAAAAATGGCCGCAACACCTTGCATGATAGCCGTACCATCCATGTTAATGGTGGCGCCAAGTGGCTGAACAAAGCTCGAAATTGATTCTGGCACCTTCAATCGTTTCTGTGCTGTTTCCATTGATACCGGAAGAACAGCGTTACTGCTCGATGTACTAAAGGCGACAACCATTGCTGGTGAGAACCCTTTGAAAAATGCCATTGGATTTTGTTTACCTAATAGGGCGACAGTCGACCCATATGTTAGGAAGAAATGCAGCACAAGTCCGATCAACACGACCGAGAAATATAGCCCCATGGCTTTCATTGCGTCTAATCCTTGACTGCCAATCGCCGTAGCGATCAAACCAAATGTTCCATATGGTGCGAACTTCATCACGACGCCGACAAGGTACATCATTAAATCGTTTCCTTGTTCAAGTAGTTTGAGCAAACCCTCTGTTTTTTTGCCAAGCATGGCGATACCGAGCCCCAAGAATATACAAAAGACGATGATTTGAAGCATGTCTCCTTCAACTAAAGACTGGACTGGATTGGTAGGAATAATGTTGAGAAGTGTATCAGCTATGGATGGTGCTTCCTCCGCGGAATAATCAGCTGCTTTTGTATCAAAATTGCCGAATGTACCGGGTTTGATAAGTAGCGCCAATGAAATGCCAATGATGATGGCGAACGTAGTAGTGGTTAGAAAATAAGTAATGGTCTTCGCTCCGATTCTGCCAAGTTTTTTCGGATCACCAAGGCCTGCAACACCAAGTGTGATAGAAAAGAACACGATCGGAACAACTAACATCTTAATTAGGTTTAAGAAAATTTGACCTAGAGGTGTGAATAGATACGGATCTAACCATTTGAATGCATTTGGAGCAAAGATGTTGAGCATAAGACCCGTGATTGCACCTAAGATGAGTGCAATGATAATTTTTGTTGCCAGCTTCAATAAAATCTCCCCTTTCTCATCGAAAAGACCCACGAGAGAGTTCTCTCGTGGGTCTACGTGTGCATACTGTACCACTGTTTACTCTCTTCACGCTGATGAGGTTAGCTGACGGGTTAGGACGAAGAGTTGTCCTTTCTTCTCATAAAGAGAAAAATTCACCCCAAAAAAATGGGTCCCCCATTCCTTTAGAAGGATTAAGCGTGTGGTCATATGATATTTTCATACCATTTATACCTTATTTTTAAACAATTGTAAACAGGTTCATTTGACCTTATTAGTTACTTTCTTCCTTATTCGTGACTTCAAGGATATCTAAAATAAACACGAAGATTGGGATACCAATAATGAGCCCCCAAATCCCAATATAGTGTTCAGAGAAAATCAACACAATAAACGTGAAGAAAATAGGGAGTTCCGTTTTAGCTGACATGAGTTTCGGATTTAAGAAATAAGCCTCGATTGCATGGATGATCACGATGACCAACACAATATAAAAGACATACATGCCGCCCCCAAGGGTGTATGCAATAATACTCAATGGGATGAGTGAGATGACCACACCTGCGACAGGTATTAAACCTAGGAAGAACACCATCACCGCTAATCCAAATAACTGCGGAAATCCCATGATGCCAAGAGCAATGGTCGTTAACACACAGTTCACGGCTGCAATGATAAACTGGGCTTCTAGCACCTTCCCAAATGTTCTTGAGAATTTACGTCCAAAGAAGGCAACTTCATGATAAAACACGGAGATTTTACTCGTTTTGAACTTATGCATAAATTGAATGAGGCGTTCCTTTTCGAGCAGAAAGAACATGCTGAGTATGACAGACATGATGACCTGGATACTGAACGCACTGAAATCTGTTAAGTATGTATAGAGAAAATTAAATCCTTTCTCAAAATAGGCGGAAATCTTGAAATCTCCAAATACGTTCGTGATGACGTCGAAGAAGGGCAAATCTTGTGGATGATCGGCAATATTCTTTCCAAAATGAAACAGTTGCTCCACCTGTTTGACGATGATGGGGACAAGCACAAAACCACCAAACGTCAGCCCGCCCGCTAGAAGAATGTACAAAATGGTAATCACCGATTTTTGCCCTATTTTTAGGAATCGATTCAAAAAAGTTCTTGTCACTTGCTCTAAGCGATTCATTAAAAAGGTGAAAATGAAGGTCAGGAGAATTAAATTCATCATGCCTCTGAGTAGATATAAAGCTGTGGCTAATACAACAAATACTGAAAACCGCTTCACGCCGGGTTTTTCAAATAATTTTAAAAATGCCTCCATTACGTTACACACCTGCCAGGACTAAAGTCTATTTTTCTTCCAATCTCATATCCATTATATCGGATCTTTCTGTAAATTATATAATAAAAGGGCAATGTGGTCTTACAATTCGGTCTTTTTTTTATCAAGTGTTTATGTTTTTTTCTTATAGACATAAAAAAACCGACCCCCATGTCGTACATAAGGTTCGGTTTTGCATTGTAGGTATGTTACACAGCCTGTTTCATATGACGCATTTCCTGAAGCGCAGTTTTACTTTTTGCTTCATCAAATTCGCCTTCACTTTTCGCTACAACAATTGTTGCAATTCCATTTCCAATCAGGTTTGTAATGGCTCTTCCTTCACTCATGAATCGATCCACACCAAGCAGCAAGGCAAGCCCTTCGAGCGGAATCACTTGCAGTGCAGCAAGCGTAGATGCCAGCACGATAAATCCGCTTCCTGTCACTCCTGCTGCTCCTTTCGATGTGAGCATGAGGACGAGAATAATCGTGATCTGCTGTCCGATTGACAAATCAACCCCAAAGACTTGTGCTAGGAATACCACAGCCATTGATAAGTAAATCGAGGTGCCGTCTAAGTTAAAGGAATACCCCGTTGGAATCACAAGCCCTACAACAGACTTAGAACAGCCATAGCGCTCCATTTTATCCATCATTCTCGGGAGGACAGATTCCGAAGAACTTGTGCCAAGAACAATTAAAATTTCATCTTTGATAAAACGAAGATAGCTTAATAGGCTAAATCCATATAATTTACAAATGATATTCAAGACCACGAAGATAAATAAAAACATGGTCAGATAAACAGAAAGCATGAGCGACGCCAGTGGTTTAATGGACGCCAATCCAAAATGTCCGATTGTATACGCCATTGCGCCAAATGCACCTAGTGGCGCTGCACGCATGATATATCCAATGATTTTGAAAAAGACAAGCGATAGCTTATCAAGCCATTCGATGATCCCTTTCCCCTTTTCACCTAGTGCCGCAAGGGCGACCCCAAATAAGATAGAGAAGAATAAGACCTGTAAAATATCTCCCTTTGCAAAGGCATCTACCATATTAGATGGCACAATGTGTGTAACAAATTCCATCCAGTCGATACCCTGTCCCCCGTTTTGGGTATACTCTGAGACGTCCCCTTTTTCTAGCTTACTATAGTCAAGACCAGCACCTGGCTTCATCAAGTTCACAACCATAAGACCAATGACCAGAGCAAGTGTCGTGACGACTTCAAAATAAATAAATGCTTTTCCCCCAACTTTTCCAACCTTTTTCATGTCGCCCATTTTGGCGATACCAAGGACAATGGTTAAGAAAATAATTGGTGCGATGACCATTTTAACAGCATTGATAAATGTGTCACCAAGCGGTTTCATTTCCTTCCCGACGTTTGGCCATACCATCCCGACGATGACCCCGATAATGACAGCTGCCACGACCTGAAATGTCAGGTTCTTGAAAAGCCTTTTCATAAAAAACACTCCCTCACCCTTTGATGTAAACGCTTAACCGCTATCTGTAGCTAAATCATAGCGAGTTCATCAAAGGGTGTGAAGCTTATGAACATATCGAACATTTTGGTCTTTTTGGTCTTTAGTGAGACTGAACAATATATTTATTCACAGGCCGTCCAATCCCGCCATATTGCATATCCAATTTAAGCTCTCGTTCTTTCACAAGAAAATCTAAATATCGGCGTGCGGTGACACGGGCGATGCCAAGTGCATTGGCTACTTCTTCCGCAGACTGCGCCCCGTTTTGCAGGCGCATATATGCTTTAATTTCGTTCATCGTATGCACATTGAGCCCTTTAGGAAGCCATGAATCTTCTTGCTTCACCGCAGGCTTCCGAATGATATCATCGAGCATCTCTTGAGAAAATTCTTCCGCAGTGCGAATCTTCGTTTTATACGCTTTAAAGCTTTCAAGTGATTCTTTCATTCGTTCAAATTTGAACGGCTTGATGATATAATCCCGTGCGCCATTTTGAAGCATGATCCCGATGGTTTCTTTATCCTTTGCTGCCGAAATGACGATCACATCGACCTGAATCTTTTGTTTTCTGATCTCTTGCAGTGTTTTGATGCCATCTTTTTTTGGCATATAAACATCTAGTACAACGAGATCTGGACGTATTTCTTTGATCAGTTGGATGCCCTGTTCACCATTCCCTGCCACTGCCACGACTTGAAAGCCTTGTACGCTCGTAATAAATTCTTTATTCACTTCTTGTACCATCGGATCATCCTCAATTAATAGCACCTTGATCTGAGTCATTTATCTCGCTCCTCTATTGTCATTGGGAATTCGATTGAGAAGGTGGTACCCATGCCGATGCTTGATGTGACTTCTACAGTTCCCATCCCTTTGTCGATTATCGTTTTTACAATATACAGACCGTAGCCTGTTCCCCCTTCTTTGCCATAGGTAAAGCCTTTTTCAAAAATATGAGGAATCACTTCCTCTTCTATACCAGACCCCTCATCTTCAATCAAAATCGCTAGAACATCGTCGCTTTGATCAATACTAATGAACATGTGTTTTGAATCGTTTTCTACCGAATCAAAAGCAGCAAAGGCATTCTCGATGAGGTTACCTAGAAGCTTCGTGATGTCGTGCTGATCTAGTCGCTCTGGAAACTCGCGCAGGCGACTATTTTCATCTACTTCAACCTTTATCCCAAGCTCTTTCCCCCTTCGGATCTTGCTCATTAAAAGGCCAGCGACCGCATCATGCTGAATCACACGGTGAAGGAAGTCTGTGACATGTTCCTGTTCTTCAGTCGTTTGAAACGCAAGATCCAAGGCTTGATCCGCTTTTCCTAGCTGAATCAGTCCTGCAATGGTATGAAGCTTATTCATATGTTCATGGTTCTGCACCCGTAAGCCGTCTACAAAATTCTTGACCCCTGTTAGTTCCTCTGCTAACTTAGCCGCCTCTGTCCGGTCCTGGAAAATAGCGACCGCTCCGATGATTTTCTTTTTCATGACAATTGGAATCCGGTTACTCACAATCCGCTTTCCGCTCATCTGAATCTCTTCATTATAGACAGGTTCTGCACGGTCAATGATTTCAGGTAATCTCGTATCGGACAAAACACCCCATATATTCCGGCCGATCACATCACCTGTCACCCCAAAAATTTGCTTCGCTTTTTCATTAAAAATCGTAATCATATGCTGATTGTCAATGGCAATGACCCCTTCGTTGATTGAGTGAAAGGTGGCCGTACGTTCCTCTAGCATTCTCACAATCTCATGCGGCTCCAATTTAAACATTTGCTGTTTAATATGACGAGCGAGTAAGAAAGAACCAACGAGCCCGAAGCTCAGAGTCATGATGACAATCATGATGATATCGCGCTTCATTCCTCCTAATATATCAGCCATACTTGGCAATGTTCTCCCTACAAGCACGACCCCCGTTTGCTTAAACTTCTCATCCTTTACCGGATAAAAAGCCCTAATCGCAGTTCCTAACTCTCCTTGTGCTTCTGAGAAATAAATATGCTCTGCAAAAGCAGGTTCCTCATCCGTCCCTTCAGATCGCTGCCCAATTCTGGCTTTGACCGGGTGCGTTAATCTGATGTGTTCCATATCCATGACCACAATGTAATCTGCGTCTTGAATAATGCGAATCTCTTCGATCGCACGTTGTAATTGAGCCCGATCCTTCGTCTGATCAACTAATGCCTGTTTCACCTCATTCATTTCCGCCACTGTTCTCGCTGTGTTCATCAGCCTTTTTCGAAGCTCTCGTTCCTCTGTTTGCTGTATTCCTCCAACAAGAACAATTCCCCCAATCAGAAGGGCGAAAATGACAACGAAATAGGTCAGGATGGTGAGCTTCCACCGAATAGAGAGTTGGTGTATGTTGAATTGATCTCTTCTCATTTTTTTCACCTGTATCTTTACGAATTCTTCCTTTGTCAAGTATGCTTGACAGAAGGGGGATGTAACGCATGAAGAATTTACTAGCCTATTCACTATTGCTTATCATCGGTTTTGTAACCGCTTTATACTTTGGTTTTTATCATATGATGCCGAAATCAACAACCATATATGATGATGAACAGGCTGGACTGAAGGATCAGCTTGTGTTCAAGTTCAGCCATGTCGTGGCAGACAATACACCGAAAGGACTGGCCGCCAAGAAATTTGCTGAACTGGTACAAGAGAAATCAGATGGCCGGATCACCATTCAAATTTTTTCAAATGGGAGCCTTTACTCCGATATTGAAGAGATTAATGCACTAAAGGAGAATCAAGTACAATTTATCGCACCGTCTACCTCAAAGCTGGGCATGCTATCACCTGAATGGCTAGCGCTTGATCTTCCATTTGCTTTTTCTAATTATGATGCAGTTCAAGACGGCCTGCATGGTGACATTGGACAGAGATTGTTTGGGACGTTGCAAAAAGACGGATTAAAAGGAATGGCTTATTGGACAAATGGCTTTAAGCAAATTACGACGAATAAAGGACCGATCAAACAGCCCAGTGATTTAAAAAATCAATCTCTCCGCATTATGCAAAGTGATATGATTGAAAAACAATTCAGACTTCTTGGCGCAAAGCCTTATCAAGAATCGTTCAACTCGACGTTTCAACTGTTAGAAACGAAACAGGTAGATGGTGAAGAAAATACAATTTCAAATATTTATTCAAAAAAATTCTATCATATACAAGACTATATGACGATCAGTAATCACGGGTATTTAGGATATGTTGTCTTAATGGATCAATCATTCTTTGATCGCCAAACACCTGAAACAAAAAGAATTTTACTAGAGGCCATGGAGGAAACAACTGCTTGGAACGAAAAACATGCGGAACAAATGAATGAAGACCAGCTAGAAGAAATTAAACATCAATCTTCTATTGCGATACATGAATTAACACAAGCAGATAGGCAGCAATGGGTAGCGGCGCTCGAACCGATTTATGATGAAGCCGAAAAAACCATCAGTGCCACCTTGATGAAACAAATTCGCGAGCTTCGGGCACGTTACGAACACTCTCCCACCCATGCTTTTCAAGAAAATGAATCATCCAAATAAAAAAATCCCTTTTCACTAGGGATTTTTCTTATTTATGCTCTAGATTGTGCCTGTTCTTCTTGATCGAGTTCTTCAAGTCTTGTGAGGATTCTACGCTTTCGATATTGCATGATGCCTGTTTCTGCAATCCCCTTTAGCTGTGAACGGTTGGATACCGCACCAAACAAAATACCTGCAATAGGGACAAGCTGAAAGAGCTTCTTCCACCCAAAGGAGTCTCTGTAGTTATAGACCACTTCACGCCATCCTTGAATTTGAGAAATCATGTTTTCATGCTTTCCTTCAGAGGCGTGGTAGCTCTTGAGTTCCTTTAAGATCGACTTTTTTCCGACCACATCAGCTGAGTTCAGCTGTAAACATTTGATGATAAATACCCGTTCTTCTTTGTTTTTAGGATCGTAGCCATATGTGACCGCAATGTCTTGTAACGTTTTCAATGATAGTCCCAGCACAGCGGGAATATCTGCCGCTAGTGTAAGCATTCCGCCAACACCTGTGGTCGCACCTTGTACAGTGGCAAGGTTCGCTCTGTTCTTCCCCATGTGTTCACTAATCGTGTCCATTACTTCAATCGGGGCTTTTTGAATGTCTGCTATACGCTGAATGGACTCATTCGCACATTTCTTCTGAAATTGATGAATGATGCCTTTTTCCGAAGTTAAGTAGGCACCCCCAGATTGAATGTAATGACCCATTTCATCTAGTAAAACACCGATTTTCTTTTGGATAAAGGCAGGAGTCATCTTGTCCAACATTTGAAATGGCAACCGGCTGAGCTTCTCCCAAAACCACACTTTTTGCTGTTCTTTTTCCCATTTTTCAATCTCAATTAATTGTGCTTTTAGCCACGCTCTTTCCTCCATGCCTTCTTCCTCCTTATGATGCCGAACGTTATTTCTGTTATTATACACAATTCTTGTCTTTCATACGTATCGGAACATTGAATCGGTTCCGATAGGTTTCAATCTTTTCCAAAACGGTTAATGATTAATAAATAATCAAAGGAGGAATGATCAACATGTTAGGATTTTTGATTTCATTAATCGTTGCGATTGTCATTGGTCTCATTGGGAGTGCACTTGCCGGTGGTAGTGTGCCAGGAGGATGGATTGGGTCAATGATTGCCGGGCTTGCAGGTGCTTGGATCGGTCATGGATTACTTGGAACGTGGGGTCCTAGCCTTGCAGGGTTTGCGATCATTCCAGCCATATTAGGAGCTGCCATTTTTGTGATTATCTTAAGCCTAATCTTCCGCAGTGTTGGATCAAGGGTTTCTTAAAAACCGATAGAGGGAGCAGTAGGGACACCGTCTGAAATGGCGGTGTTTTTTAATCGGTTTTGTTTCGATATGATTGTGACTTTTTGTAAAAGGCAATGATTGTATTGTCTTGTTATGGTAAAATTTCCTCTGAGAGGATGTGTTCATATGTTTTTTTATCAAGATCAAGATGTGACCTTACGGCTTCTTGAGCCTAGAGACGCAAAGAGTCTATTCTTACTCATCCAACAATCGAGACAACATTTACGAGAATGGATGCTTTGGGTGGATTCAACGCAAACGGAAGAAGACAGTATGGCATTCATCCAAGGTGCCATGCAGCAAGCATTGCAGAACAATGGGTTTCAAGCTGGTATTTGGTTCCGTGGTGAGCTTGTTGGTGTCATTGGCACTCATCAGATTCAGTGGGTCAATCGAACCGTTTCCATTGGCTACTGGCTTGGTGAAGGCTACCAAGGCAGAGGGATTATGACAAAAGCGTGCAAAGCGCTCGTTCATTATTTATTTGCGGAGTGCGGGCTTCATCGCATTGAGATTAGAGCGGCTGTCGATAATAACAAAAGTAGACGAATCGCAGAACGATTATCATTTTCTCTTGAAGGCATTTTAAGACAATGCGAGTGGCTTGGTGACCGATTTGCCGACCATTGTGTCTATGCATTATTACAACCTGAATATATGAAACATCAAGCTCTCCATATGAATCACCCACATTAATTGTGTCGATTGAATGAACGTTTTACAAAGTGAAGTTTTTAGGTACACGTTCAGATCGGCATCTGTTAAAATAGAAGGAAAAAATCGAGGTATGTTATATGTCTCTTCTTATTTTATTTTACTTATGGATTGTCCCTTTATTATTTGGCATTTTCTTTTCATTTCTTACAAAGAAAGCCACATACAAGCGCCGCTTTGTCCCATCCTATTGTATGGCAGGGCTTAGCATCGCTTTTCTTATTTTGGCATTTGTCTTTTCTGCCAGCCATTTTCTCTTTATTTGCGGGCTATTCTTGTTTGCCACGACACTTGTCGGCACAGGTATCCCACTGTTCATGGCTTTTGGCAAAACACAATCTTAAACGAAACCCACCTTTTTTTCATGAAAAGGTGGGTTTTTGTTTTTATGAGACTCGCTACTCTAAGCCATAGTAATCACAAACGACATAACCTACTGCCTTCGCGGCCACAATCAGGGCATCTTCATCTATATCAAATTTCGGATGATGGTTAAAGTACGGTTTGTCGATTCCTTTTGGCGTAGCACCAATGTAAAAAAAGCAACCAGGGATTTTTTCTAAATAATAGGCAAAATCTTCAGATGGTGACATCATTGGATATTCAGCGACCTTTTTAATATCTGGATCATTTGCAGCTTCAAGGCTTGCTCTGACTCTCTCAGTGATTTCAGGGTCATTGTATAGAGGGGGATAATCAGACGTATATGTCAGGTCACACTTTACGCCAAATTCAGCTTCAACCCCTTGAACTATTCGGCGAACTTCATCTTCAATCGCCTGTTTGGTTTCATTGTTCATATACCGAATGTCACCTTCAAGTTCTACTCGGTCTTTAATCACATTAAAGGTCCCTTTCCCATCAAAAGAACCGATGGTGATGACGCCCATATGAAATGGGTTTAAGCGACGACTAATGACAGTTTGAATCGCTGTGACGAAATGAGCTCCTGCCACAATGGCATCATTGGCTAAATGCGGGGAGGAGCCATGTCCGCCAATTCCTTGAATACCTAATTTTAAATATGAGCGACCGGCCATTGAAAAGCCGCTATGATATCCGACTGTACCAGCTGGGTCCGTCGGAAGTAAATGAATGCCGAAAATATGCTCAAGGCTATCGAGTGCTCCTGATTCTAGGATACTCTTTGCCCCTCCAGGTGGTACTTCTTCCGCATGTTGATGGATGATTTTGATCTCCCCAGGGATCTCATCTTTTAATTGAATGAGACAATCAGCGAGGACTAATAAATAAGCAGTATGTCCATCATGGGCGCAAGCGTGCATCACGCCTTCATTTTTAGATTTAAAAGGAAGGTCTGTTTCTTCAATAATGGGAAGCGCATCAAAGTCGGCACGAAGCCCAATGGTCTTCCCTGGTTTTCCCCCTTTAATTGTCACGATAATCCCGTACCCGTTGCCTACATTTGTTTCAATTTCGACATCCTTACCCTTGTAGAAATCGATAATATATTGGGCTGTTTTTTCTTCTTTAAAGGATAATTCAGGATGTTCATGTAAGTAACGGCGTATTTCTATGATTTCCTCTTTTCGGTCTTCTAGCATTTTGATGAGTTGGCTTTTCATGCACTGACCTTCCTTTCTGAATGTTTCAGTTCTCGTTGTCTAAGTAAGGTTTATCCCTAAAACAAACGGCAAAATTCATAATTGGTGAATGCCTTAAGTGGCAGGTGATTGTGTAGGTTCTGATGTATCTTCCGGTGTTTTTCTTCCTGGAATAAACATGAGAATGGATATGAGGGAGAGAACAGCAAAGATAACATTCGTGATAATTCCCGCAGTAGCTGCCACCTCTAGACTCCATATCGATTGGATCGCTCCATATACTGCTGCTGATATGGCCACACCAAACGAACCACCTAAAGAACTCGCCATTTTATAAAGACCTGAAGCTTCTCCAACTTTATTAGCGGGTGCACTTGAAACCGCCGTATCTGTGGAAGGAGTGGCATACATCCCGAGGCCGATTCCAAAAATCGCATATCCTACAAAAACGACGATGGTATAGAGAGCACCTGGTAAAAACGTCAATCCCATGACAGCGACACCAATTGTGGTCAAAATGGCACCCCAGACCATCGGTATTTTTGCCCCTGTTCGCTGTAAAATTTTCTCGCCCACTCGAATCATCGCCAATACAGCCACTAAATATCCTAGAGAGAGCATACCCGTTTGAAATTCTGTAAAACCACGACCGACTTGCACATAAGTATTAGCAATGACGAGTGTTCCCGCTACCGCATTCAATAGAAAGTTAGAAATGGTTGAACCTGTATACGGTTTGTTTTTTAACAAACTGAAGTCAATCAAGGCATGCTCTTTTTTCTTTTCTACTTTGATAAAAATAATAATCCCTACAAGGAAAATGGCCGTCAGTGCGATTGTGAATAGACTTGTCCAGCCAAACTCTCCACCTCTTGTAATAACAAGATTTAAAGCCACCATCGTCACAATAAAAATGCCTAATCCAACAAAATCAAATTTAAAAGAGCCCGAATCTTCACTTTTGCTTTCAGGCGTATCCTTTATTAACCACATGGCAAGGAGGCTAAAGATAATGGAAAACACAAAAATCCATTTCCACCCCATATAGGTGGCGATTGCCCCTCCAGCAAATGAACAAACCCCAGATCCACCCCAAGACCCGATCGACCAGTAACTTAAGGCGCGCTGACGCTCAGCCCCCTCAAAGTACTCTTTCATTAAGGCAATCGTTGCAGGCATAATACACGCCGCTGAAAGACCTTGGATGACACGCCCGACGATTAATAAAATAGCACCATTGGCTAAAATCAAGCAGAGAGAACCGATGACACTTAAGACCAAGCCAAGATAGGTGATTTTCTTACGCCCGACTTTATCAGCGACGCCTCCCGCCGCCACAATAAAGATGCCAGAAAATAAAGCGGTTAAACTGATGGCTACATTCAGTATCCCTAACGAAATACCTAAATCCTTCTGTACTGCCGGAACAATGTTAACCATTGATTGGGCAAACAACCAAAACGTCAGGACCCCAAACACAATTCCGATGATCATTTTATCTGTGCCCTTATAAGCAGTCTCCATATTGAACCTCCAATTGATTATTTTCTTTTCAAAAACCTACTATTAATATTTGGTAAAAGGTGAATTCTATTCATAAAATTAGATTCCCCATGAATTCTTATTGTTTGATATTAAAATGGGGAGAAATGAGAGCGTTACGTCACAGATCTTTCTTGATGAAACAAAAAAGCCAGCTCCTTCAATAGGAACTGACTTTTTGACTTCATCACTGCACCCTACATAGACAGATAAGTGGATGACATTATTGTTTAGGCATTCTGTATGTCACAGATGCATCTTGACTCCCTTCAAGTGCCTTCACAATATCCTGCAAAATCTCTGCTGCCCGATCTTGTGAATCATACTTCCCAAGCACTTTGCTCCAATCCATCGAATCACTTCCCATGTTGCCCTCCACTTTTTTCCCCTTCACTGTCACTTCATTGACATGAATCAAGCTTTGTTGATCTTGTGTGAAAATCCAAAGCATGTGATACTCCCCTTTTTATGTGATTGGATTATTTTAACACAGGGCTTTTGGTACTGTGAAGACTAAGGCGATGATTTGTAGATGAGTAAAAATGAAATGTTTATGAATCCCCAATCAATCCTGGCGAAATCTGTTCAACCCTCGCCCAATCAAATAAGGTTTCAATTTGCATTTGATTTTTACAGTTTATTTTTAACAATGCCCCATTCTCTGTTGTGCTAATTTCAAAATGGTCAATTAAGTTATTAACCCCTAAGTGTCTAATCGCCAAATCACTTACACCAATAAATGAAAATTCAACATAGACAACATCAAAGTCTCCCCAACGTTTAGGTTTGTTTTTCACAGTAGCTTTTGTCATGAGACGTATAAATAAGCTAGGACCATCTCTGTTTAAATCAACATTCATAATTTCTGCATCTTCAAAACGCGGCATCCCTCCAAAAATTTGATTCATCGCTTGTGGATTCATAATTTTTTCTTCTTTTATCATTTAGAATACTCCTCATTTTGGGTTATGTATTGTTTAGTTTTTAGCTTACTACTTTCTCCATCGATTCAGGCCCCTTCTCGTTACAGAAATTAAAGCCCTTGTAACATTTACACACTTATTGCGGGTCACGTGTTCGTAACATACATCTGTTAAAATGTCTTTATGGTGACTTCAAATAAATAGTGTCTTACATTGTAAAAACTACCACAGTCTATAAAATTGTAACACTTAATACGCTTATAATATTATGCGTGTACCAGCTTATTTCTACGCCAAATATAAAAAAGCACTCGTTGCCATAATTGACAATCAAGTGCTTTAATTTCATATGTTTTTCAAGTAGATCTTAGCTTGATTTTATATTATATTTTTCTATAAAAAACTGCAGTTCAATTGGATCTAACACTAGAACTGCACTTCATATTAGGCATTTTATTGTAAAAATGTTCTTAGGATCTTATTTTTGTAACTTTAAACTAGCAATTAACTCATCTAAACTATCCGAAATCCCTTCAAACGAACCTCGTTCAAAATCCTCCAATTCAACCTTACCACTTACATTATCTACGACAACTATCAAACCGTTCCCCTCTACACCTATTGGAGTCTTATCAACATTATTGTGATTATTTTTATATCCTCCTAAATTACCCTCGAATGAATCCAATTCAATATTTGGTAATACAGGTTCTAGCCTAATATAATGTTTGCCAATAAATCCATCTAAATCAGCAAACCAGTAAGAATTAAAATAATCATCAATTGAAGGGTGCAGTTTAAGTTTAAATCTTTCCTCAATCGTCGTTAATTCATTCTTACTATTTTTTTCAATAGGTTTCCATGAAATCTCTTCTTCATCATCCATTTCACCCTGATATATAAATGAATCAACTTCTTCGTTATACTCCGTTTTAAATAAAAACTCTAACCCTTTATCAAAATATTCTTTTCTTAAATTAAAATATTTGCTCATAGCATCCTTCATTACCAAAATAATCACCCTTACTTTTCTAGAAATTTTTCTAATAGTTCAGCATATTTTTGGTCATTTCCCCAAACTCCTGCGCTTTTCTCAACATTATGAATCCCTCCTAAGCCTGGATGTAGCTTTGAGGGTACTGCCACAGCTTGACCTCCACCACCAATGTGATGATGTATTAGAGTGTCATTATATAATTCTTTTAAATCATATTAGGGAAAATGTTTTCTAAACGTTGGATTGTTTATAGGTGAGAATCCTAATTCTAATTTTTGTTTATTTGACCTATTAAAAGCTTGTGGATACTTCTCTAACATCTCTTTCCAATAAAAATCTTTATCGCGTAACCAACCCTCTGCATTGGTGTTTTTTTGGCCTTTACCAACATAGGGCATCTCGACAGTTAGCCGAGGATCCGCAGTATATTTAGCTTCTAGCTTACCTATATCAGCACCACGATATGTTCTAATAGGATCATTAATATCACCTATCTTCTTAACCGATTCACCCGTACTCTTAACCCCCATCTTACCATGAAACCCTTTCGCCCCAAGCGGCAAAAGCATTCCAAGCGCTGCATTCATACTGGCTTCCTGTTGTTCCTTAGAGATCTTATTCCCAAACATATCTCTTCCAGTAATTGCTTCGCTGAATCCGTTCGCGGCTGTGATACCATATAATCCTTTTTGCGCTGTTTTAAGTGCATCGAAGGATTTTTGTGATGTCTTGTAAATATCCACTGCGCTGACTGCGGCTGATGTGGCTTGAGACGTTTTATAAATCGCTTTTCCACCTTTGAAAATGCGCCCAGCCCAGCCGACAACTGGGATGTAGCCTGCGGCGACACGCTGACCTGAGGTGAGCTGTTCACCCGTGATCGGGTCAACGCCTGTTGCCGCTCGTTGTGCGTCGTTTACGCCTGTCAGTTCATTGACAATATTCCGCCTAAATCTGCTTGTGTTGAACACCACTACAAAATCAACTTTGACAGACGAAAAGTGAACCAACACCTCCTGTAAAATCAGCTGTCAATTTCTAATCTTCATTTAGTTGAGCGCCACTTTGGCAATTCCACCACAATCATTTTACGTATCACCAATGAATCAAAGAATATATAGTTACAAAACAGGTACATCATAGTGGTATATAACCATAATAAACTTGTTCAAGTAGCCGAATAAGCAATATTAGAGTACGTGCATGCATCTAACGTACAACCGAAATGGTGAAATCTATATATATGAATTGACTTACTCAGTACTGGGTAGCAATGAGTCTGTGAAAGATATTGTAAAATAAAAAAACCTTGAAAGGCGTAAAACCATTCAAGGTATCTTTTATTATCTTTCTTTAATCCGTTAGCAATTCCAAGTAATATTTATCGTTTTCTTCTATCTTTCTCAAAAATTCCTCAAGAGAAGTCGCAATTTGAATATCATAATAGTATACTGCGCTTCTATTATTTTCATTCAATTCTATTGACATTAAAGCTGATTCGTTGCCTTCAAAAAATATTAGTTTGTTATTCTCAAATTCATCATAGATTTCTATGTCAGGATAAAACTCAAAATCATTTACTCTTAATCGAAAATCCCTTACTGAATACGGGTCCATAATACGATTAATATTAAACTCCGTACCTTTAATAAATCCGTAGCCAACCTCTAAGTAAAAATTAACTAACTCCTTTGGAAATTTTAAATCGAGTTCCTTCTCAACCTCTTTTATTTCGTTTTCAGTCACTGGATAAAAACTATTTTCTTGGTTTACCTTCATAAATTCATAGCTCATTATTTTTTACCTCCTTTAAATAGTGTACTTGCTGGTGAACCATTTCCATGAAACCAGCTCGATGCTCATTTGGGGATTTTGCAGGATGCCTATTCCATCCTTTGTTTACTTCTTTAAGCTTTCTTTTGATAGTATGCTTGGCACTTACAGAACGGATCGTTTGGAAAATAAAGCGTGTAGCGCCCGATTCTCCTGTGTTTTCTGTTCCCTTCCTTTATTAAACTGGCCCATGGCTGACTAATCGTGCCAATTTGTTGGCATTTGCAAAACGGCGTACATCACCTATTTCTGCAATTAAAACCGAAGCTGTAAAATTATTTTACGTCTGGCATCGTGTCTAATTGTAAATCGAGTAAACTCATTATACTTTCAAGTAACACATTTCCGCATGTACAATTCATAGCTATACACCCTACTATAAATTTCCTTTTTCACTTTATATTTCTGCAGGATTATTCTCTAGATATTTAACAGCGTAATTTGTTACTTCTAAAGCAGAAATTAAATTTAAATTTCTACCAACAAACAGCGTATTCCAGTTGCAATCAAAACCATTTTTTTATTATTTCAATTTTATACATTTCTCTATTTCCCCCACTGATTTATTTTTCCTGTAACTTTTCCACCAGGTATAAATGTTCTATGGGTTACTGTGTTAGTAGTAGGATCTACCACCCATTCAAACACGCCATCTTTTGTTTCGAATATAGAAACAAAATTGTTAAGGATAGACGCCGCCCCCAATAAAAAAGCGGACACCAGATAAGGCACTTATTGTGCTCATTAATTAGCGTCCGCAGGTTCTTTTTAAATCACTTAACTATAATATTATTTCCACCAGTTAGATGTAATATATTTTAATTGGGATTCTATAAAATCAATCACTTTGTTATAGTCATCAGAAGTGAACTCATGAATAGGATTTTCCCAATCTTTATTCTTAACAATTAGAACAAGGTAATTACCATCAGGAGATAAATCAGGATTCCAACCTAAATCCAATGTAATTGATGATTTCTCATGATAAATTTGCAACAAACTTTCAGTGAACATAAACCATCTATCATCATCTGAATCTAATTTTTTAGGGTCTATTTCCCAAAAATTGTTATAACGCATATCCCAACCTTCTGTTATTCTTAATGGATGAATGTTTACTTCAGGGACATCAAGCTTTACATATTTTTTCATATTTTTACCTCTTTAGCGATTTTCTAGTTATTTAAGATTTAATTTATTTAAATATTTATTTAATCGATCTCCTGCAATCGGATGGCCATGATACACATTCCCACTCGTAAGTTCACCTCTAATCCAATTAGTAGGTTTTCCATTATCATAACCAACGATTTTACCTGTATCATAAATGAAATAGTAGTTATTATTACCATTATCAATGATATGTCCTTTGTGAAGTGCTTCTTTCTCTATAGACTTATTGTTGACATCAGGTAGATATTGAGCGTTTCTTTTCCCTGTCTCACTAAAACGTTTAGCTTCTTCAACAGTTCTAGCCTTTAAATGTTTATTATCATGATGATAATAAATTGCATTGTTTATCTTTGTTCTAAAATCCTTTCTTCCATAATAACTATCATGAGCTATTTCATCATGTCTTTTTGAGATGTTTGGAGTTACTCCCATCTTACCATGAAACCCTTTCACCCCAAACGGCAAAAGCATTCCTAGCGCCGCATCCATACTCGCTTGCTGCTGTTCCTTAGAGATCTTATTCCCAAACATATCTCTACCAATAATTGCTTCACTGAATCCGTTCGCGGCTGTGATACCATATAATCCTTTTTGCGCTGTTTTAAGTGCATCAAAGGATTTTTGAGATGTCTTATAAATATCCACTGCGTTGACTGCGGTGGATGTGGCTTTAGACGTTTTGTAAATCGCTTTTCCACCTTTAAAAATGCGCCCCGCCCAGCCGACAACTGGGATGTAGCCTGCCGCTGCCATGCCGCCTGCAGCGACTCGTTGACCTGAGGTGAGCTGTTCACCCGTGATCGGGTCAACGCCTGTTGCGGCTCGTTGTGCGTCGTTTACGCCTGTCAGTTCATTCACGAGCATTCCGCCATAATCAAGTGCTTTTTCATGCCAAGGGCGGTTGGCGAGGGCTTCTTG
>NZ_JBFEFT010000031.1:0-41216 GCF_047229225.1 Bacillus sp. 179-C3.3 HS
CAAGCCAGTGCTTTGAATGAAACCAAGAGCTCCCTTGAAACAATGAAGGAATACATGGATGTCCTTGGAAGCATGTTCACCGGTCCGAAAATCGAGATCACTAGCTATCAAAAAGGCTCTATCCTGAAGGATGATACAGAAGACAAAAAAATCAGTAGTAACCTAAACGAATTGGACAAGAAAGTAAACAATCCCGATGAAAACCCGATGATGGTTATGCTGAAGAAATTGAATGAAAAAGAGCGATCGAATGTAGATACGGTTGTGAAGAAAAAGCCGGCCAAAAAAATCAATCAAGACACTGTGACCATCAATGGTAAAGTATACAATACAAATGAATATAAAAAGATCAACTTCGAAAATGCCGAAACTGTCGAGGTCATGCGAGATGGAATGATCTATCGCTTACGAATATTTGATCAAAATAAAGTAAAGATTGAAAGCATCACACCAATGCCTGATGTGAAAGTAGAAGACACCCCATTAAAATTCCTAGATCCAGCGATGGAATTTGCAGGGATAAACGATGCGTTTCGCGCCATTTTCGGGAGAGACCCTGAAACATTTGATGAAACGTCTGTTAAGGATCGTATCTGGTCGGGGATGAGTATAGTTCCTGTCGCGAAGATTAAATATGTATTTACATTACTGAAAGGTGAGAAAAAAGTTAAGAAGGTTACAAAAACACCTTCCTACGGCAAACACTCCGTACCCAAAGGTCCGTATCGAGAAGTAAATGGTTTCCCTGCGAAAGTAAAACCAGGAGCTCAAGAAAAGCATAATCCTGATGCACCTAACTATAAACAAGAAGTTGCAAATGGTAAAACAAAAAGTATCTTCAATGGGGATAATAAAACAGCACAAAAATTACTCGATATGTACGCAGGAACAGGTACTATTTTAAAAAAAGGAAATAGAGAAAGAGTTAATTTCGGTCAAGTAATAGGGAAATACTATAATCAGAAAACTGAAAAATATGAAGCGACTACAAATGGCATTATACATTATAGTAAAGATGGTGCTCACATAGTACCTTCCAGACCTTAAAAAAACAAAAAGGACGAATGTTTATGGGATATGATTCTTTAATAGACACATTAATAACTTATGAAAATGATGACATGGAAATTGAATGGGAAAGTGGACTTAAAGTCATTGCCGAGCTAGACACAGTCTTTGAGACGGATAACGGCGTAGATGATAACGATATTAATTTTATAGAATATGATGCAGCTGTAATTAAAGTGAACAATATTATTTCTCTTCCTAGCAATAATAAAAAAGACAGTTTATATGTTTGGTTAGTAGAAGAGAAAAACTCTTTGGTTGAGATTTCTCTTTATGAAGATACACCAAGTAAAATTTTGGTAGACGATCAAGTGATATGGGACATAGACAGCGAGGAATAGAAAAAGAAAGCCCTTCTAACGGTAGAGGTGATATTATGTGGTACGAAAATTTAGAGGGAAATTTCTTTGTAAAAAGTCTATATAGCGAGGTTCCTAAATTAGAAAACATACGTATTGAAGGGATTTTTATTAAAGAGGAAGGAAGAAAAGTAACTTTGTATTTTGATATGCCATTTTATGCGGAAAGCCCACCAAAAAAATGGTCTAACTTAGGCTACAATGCAATTGCTCTTGAAGTAGATTTTTTCGATATTCATTCTCTGGAAATAAAAACATTGTCAGATACATATAGAGGAAGCATTGAGATACATAAGAATGAACAAGATTTAGTTGAGATCAATATCACAGGAGAGGTTACAGCAAGAATACAAGCAGATATCGGCTTGATTCAATCAATAAATGGTTATATTAATGGAGCTTTAGAAAAAGAGGAAGGATAGCCCATGCACCTTATTCAAGTTATATTAAATGATGAATGTTGCTACCCTCATGGAGTATCAAATAAAAAGACAAAACTCACATAAACATAAAAACAACCATTTATAGGAAGTGGATATACATGGGGTACGATTCATTAATTCGAACATTAATAGATTATGAAAAAAGTGATATGATACTAGAATGGAACAGTGGTTTTAGAATTATCGGTAAACTAGATACAGTTTTTGAAACAGACAATAGATTAGAAGATGACGATGTAAATTATATCGAATACCATGCAGCTGGATTTAAAGTGAATAAAATATTGGCTCATCCCGCTAACAATGGAGGTAGGATTTATGAATGGTTGAGAGAAGGAAATGCTTTCACTGAAATTTCCCTTTATTATGATCCACCAAAAGCAGTATATTTACCAGACGGTCAAAAAATATGGGAATTGGACAGTGATAAATAACAGAGGAATATCAAAAAAAAGCCCCTCCAATAAGGAAGGGCCTTTTCATTTTACTTTTGTTTTACCTGAACATATTTTGAAGTAGCTGTAATATAAAGAACTGAACTAAGCTTCTCACCCTATCCTTTGTGATATGGGAAAACTATAGCCCATTTCTCTTAATATTTTTTTGAAAATACTAACATCAGTGTAAGTTATCTCACTAACAAACACATAATACGCACTCTCACTCACTTCCAATATCGGTTCTATAGAATAGTCTTTAACATGTATAAAATTTAATGCTTTTCTTATATCATTTATAAAATCGGACTCATTCTTATTAGGTTTATTTATTACATGAAATCGTCTATGAATAGTGTTGTTATCAAAAACCGGACTATTGATTGTTCTTGAATAACCACTTGCGTTTAAAGCCTTTTTTACTACCTGTTCTAATTCCTCTATCTTATTATACATATTAAATTCTTCTTCAGTTGAATTAGCTTTTAAGTTATTAGCAATGATATTTTCTTTCTGGGCTCTATAAATTGGGTTATCTGGGTTAGATTCCACAATGGCGCTTTTTACATATTTTTCAAAAGTGATCTTAACGTCTAATACACCATGCATATCATCTGTGTAAAAGATTGTTCTTTCATCATATAAATCAAAAGGAAGTCTTGTTCCTATTTCACACAAACTGACTAATGGCTTTCTCGCTGCATGTCTTACAGCAATTTCGTACATAACATTGGGATTCAACCCTGTTAAGTTTGCTATTACAAGTTCGTCTTCTAACAATCTGGTTATTATCTGTTTGTTAATCGAACCGAGTTCGCTAATTTCATGAGCAGCATCAGCCTCATAACCTAATTCAAATAATACAGGTTTTATTACAGCTTTATAAATTCCCTCAGCTGATCTTCTAATTGGACTATTATCCTCACCAATAGGCATAATAACAAATGCCTTTTTCATTTTTTGAACTTCTTCTATTTCCTCTTTTTTCTTTGTCAATCAATGCCCCTCCTTATAATTACCATAAAATTATAAACAATAATTCTATATTTATCCACATTATCCACCAATTCACCATATCTAATATTGTGTCTAACTTAGGAAATCACTGAATCCCTTACTCCTCTTACTTTCCATCCATTTCCTTAAAACAGGTTGCACATTTTCTCGTTATGGTTAGTTGATGAAAATGATCTCAAAAAAGCTCACGGTTAAGATCAAGTATCTAACCCTATACACCTAATTCAATTTGATATATGCTTAGAATCCCATTCTCAAAATATAAATACTTCTTCTTTAGTCATACCAAGAAAAACACTTTGAGGATTACTTGAAAACAGACAAGGACACTTTACAGCAATTAGAAAAAGCACCGCCCACTCAGACAGTGCTTCTTAATGATCAAATTTAACCAATAATTCAATTAAATTTCTCAACATTAATCGTTGAATTTTTTTGTAACGGAAATATGACTTCTTGTTCCTTATAAATGTTTACTGAAATTAACTCATAATCAGGAATTTCCGATTTCATAGCCTCTATAAATCCCTTAATATTTATTCCAGGGTTATCCTTAGTAGCTTTTGCCGTAATAATAGTATAAGGTGACGAAGATTCCTCTTTAAACCAGTATATATCCTCTAGGTCTTCTGCTAATGTCCATGAAACATAGTGATTATGATAATTAATTTTTTTGTGATCTTTATGAACCCTTCTTAATTCTCCAGTATATAGTAAATATTTCGCAAACTCTTTCGCAGTGTTGTCTTCACTGTTCTCCCATACGTGTAGTTGTTGTATTAAATCTTTCCAGTTCACATCTGTTTTGTTTAAATCACTCCTACAATATCCCTCTTTAGAGTGATTAACCCATTTTTTAAATAACTGCTCCACTTTTTCCATTTTCCCATCCTTATTTTTAAATCCATTATCTATTGCATAATACAATATTACAACCTTTTTTCAATCATGCTGCGCCAACATTACACCAAAAACACGCCAGTTTTACGCCAATAAAAATTACCCAGCAGGATGCTATTTCAAAAGTTCTATTAATTTATTTTTTTTTCTGGATCAAGCATATGATTAGTTTCAAGCCATGCTCGCATTAATATATACATGCCGTCTGTGTTTACACCGATTCTTTTTTCGTCGCCTTGTTTATTAAGAATATCCACGTTTCCATTATCTTGTACTATTGTAAAAAAAGGTTTTTCCGCTTATTGCGATTGCTCAAATGATTTTTGTGCCACATTTTATCCCCTCCCTCCTTCTTTGCTCTTGTTTTTTCCTCGTCAATTTGAGGGATATCTAAATTCATTTGATTCATTTGTTCGTTTGGTTTTTTATCTTTTCTTTTAGTCATCCCGTTCACTCCTTTTATTTTCTGCGTAATGCCCCGCCTTTGGCTCTTTTCAGTCTTTGCATATTTGGTCGCCATGAGTTCTCTTAAACCTCTGTCAGTGAGCTTCTGTGTGTTCTTTTTCGGCTTTTCTTTCTTCATCGTGCTGCTAATTTCCGACAAATAAAAACAGACACCAATCACCACCCTTAAAAGGTGTTGATCAGTGTCCGCAGGTTCTCCGTCTTGGACTTATTTAATTGCCTCTAGAAAATGTAATCTAAATCATCGTCATTTCGTCATAGTTACTTTTTATAAAAATAAAACAATCTATTTTATCATTAGACTCAAAAAAGGTTTCGTCTGTTCTGTCGTCATATACTTTATACGTAATTCCGATACCTCTTAATGTTTTCTATTACTCTCAAATATTATCAAATTACACAAAAGGAAAATGTTAACAAATCGTTCACAAGGAATAAAAATCCTTTTATTGAATCAATTATGTGTACCACAAAATATATTAATAAGAGGAGTGTTTTAAAATGAAATTAGTCAAAGTTTTAACTGGGACAGCTTTATCACTTTCTTTATTGGTATCAGCAGTACCTGCTTTTGCAGCAACGTCAGATACACCTAGTTCAAAGGCAATTTCTAGAATTTGCGAAATGAGAGAAGACTTTGGGGAATTTTCATCAAGAAACGCTGTTCCTAACGTAGTCTGGGACATCTACGGAAACAAATGGTATCTAAAAGGTGTTTCCTCTTGGAATGGCGTATGGACTGGAAAATATGAACGTTGTTATTAATAATTGAAAGGGGGATTCCCCCTTTCTTTTTTTGTTCAATTCCCTCTTATATAATTCGTTAACTCCCCTGGTATTTCTTGTGACTATTTTGCCTAATAGAGTGATTTAAAAGTCTTTATCCATGTCCCCCTTCCTCATATCAAGCTAACCTCTATTCCCAGAACCATTTCTTTATCATTCGTTAAATCCCCAAGCACTTCTTCAACTGGTATTATTTTGTTATACCAACTTTGCGGCTTTACTTTGGGGCTGCGTATAGATCCGGTACTTCTTTGATGTTCTCCGCAAGTTCTTCCCCTTCATCATCAGCGACGGTATCAGTGTAGATTTTCATAGCATTTTCTTTCTGTTCTATTAGCATCCGGTATTTCCTCCTAAGCCACTAGGCTGTTTAATTTCCTACTAATCCAGCAACAATAAAGATCCCAATGAACACGACTATGATAAAGATGTCAGGCCAGTGTGACGCACGCTTTGTCATGACCACGTTACCCTTGATCACGAGATCATTGTTTTTGCGTACCAACATTAGCACATCATTTGCGCCGACACCGTTTGGACGTCCCTTGATTTTCCCGCGCTTGCTGTAATCAATCATCAGCAACAGCACTTCCTCTTCCGGCCGGCAAAACAGCTCGGACATTTCTCTCAAAGACCTGCCTTCATACCAGTAATCTAAGAACCTTTTAAGCCCAACAATCGACCATTCAAAATTGAAATCTTCTAAAATGATTCTAGTGACACTCATTTAACAATTTCCTTATGTTTTGGCTAAATAATAATTAGGCTTGTCCTTTTAAAAAAGGTGAAACAAAATGTTTCAAGCCTCTTTTATTTTTTTGTTCTCCTCTTTTTTTACTGGTGTGTAATAAGGTGCGACAGCCTCGGTAAAAAGCTTTTCCCTGTCTTCTGTTCCAAAGAAAACCTCTCCGAGAAACAAATTGCTTTTTTTCTTTTTCTTTTTCTTTTTTTGAGCCATAAAATCACCTCGAAACATAATATGCAATGTGGACAGTAGGACTAACCATTAAAAAACATTAGTTATTTTTAAATTCAGCAGTTTGAGGTTTGATGATTAAAATTCTTATCACCTTTCCTGACAGGGATTAATTTATTCAAAAAAGCTTGGCTTTTAAACGAAAATCGGAATAAACTTAAAAGGACTAAAAAATAAACAAAACCCTAATCTATCTATAAGACGTCTTGCTGGGGAAATAGATTAGAAAAGGAGGTCATCCATTGTCAAAAGGGCTAATTCATCATATTGAAATATATGTTTCTGATTTAAAAAGTTCAATCAACTTTTGGGGTTGGTTTTTAGAGGAATTAGGATATGAGTCTTTTCAATCGTGGGAAAGTGGACATAGTTGGAAAATTGGAGAGACATATATTGTATTCGTACAAGCGAAAGAACGGTTTATGGACATACCTTACCATAGATGCCGAGTAGGCCTAAACCATTTGGCGTTTCATGCGGATTCCCGTCAACAAGTAGACGATATGACAAGAAAGTTAAAAAGCAAAGGTGTTAAAATCCTTTATACTGATAAGCATCCCTTTTCAGGAGGGGAAAAACATTACGCTGTTTATTTTGAAGATCCAGATAGAATTAAGGTTGAATTGGTAGCTCCTTAATCTCTATATTTTTGAAGTCATTTATTATGTAGTCCTTAACATTCAAGAAGTTGTGTAGTTCGTTATACTTGAACGCCTTTTTAAATTCTTTTCGTCGTATGGTCAAGAAATCCACAAACAATACGAAAACAGCCAAACTGTATAACCTTTCCCCTTTCAAGG
The DNA here is from genome assembly GCF_047229225.1 of Bacillus sp. 179-C3.3 HS. Classification (NCBI taxonomy): domain Bacteria; kingdom Bacillati; phylum Bacillota; class Bacilli; order Caryophanales; family Bacillaceae; genus Bacillus; species Bacillus sp. 179-C3.3 HS. The sequence continues at coordinate 7,252 of NZ_JBFEFT010000031.1, forward strand.
AGCTGTAATATAGACTGTTTGCAATAGGTATGCTTAGCATTCGAAATATGATTCCGAACAGTCTTTTCGCTAATAAAAAGCTCGTTTGCGATTTCTTTTGTTGTTTTGTCTTGGACGAGCAATTCAAATACTTCTCTTTCTCTTTTGGTTAATAGCGGCTTGGATTGAAACTCTTTCTCCTTCAAGTATTGTAACCCTCCTTGCTAAGGTGAGAGCTCTAGTCTCTATAGAATGGGATTCTGTATAGTCGAGATATCATATGCCGTGTACATCAGGTAGGTGACGTTAATATCCAGAATTTCAGCATATGAGCGTCCAATTTTTGATGCCAAGATTCAATAAAAAAAGACGAGTCTCATGTAGAGACACCGCCTTTTGATCATGTCATTAAAAGATGGAAATAGCTCCTGTTAAGACAGCAATCAGTGTCGTAAACAAGGCTGTTAACACGGTCCATAAAAGTGCGTACTTTTGCAATTCGCCTATATCAATATTTAACATACTGACGAGTAATAAAGTTGAAGCGACTAGTGGACTTAGTAAATGAACAGGCTGTCCTATGATCGAGGCTCGGGCAATTTCGACCGGTTCGATGCCGTAAGCTGCACCCGCTTCTGCTAAAATAGGCAAGACCCCGAAATAGTAAGCATCATTTGAAAGGACAAATGTAAACGGCATACTCGTCAAGGCAACAATAAGCGGGAAGAATGAGCTGTATGAATCAGGAATTAAGTAAATCACTAAATGAGCAATCGCCTCCACCATTTTCGTTCCTGAAAAGATACCTGTGAAGATACCTGCTGCAAACACAAGAGTAATAACGGTTAACGCATTACCTGCATGCGATAGCATTCTTTCACGCTGATCCTCAATTTTTGGATAGTTGACCATCAGTGCGATGACAAATCCAATTAAAAAGAGAACAGGGATCGGTATAATATCTAAGACAAGTGTGACCATGACAGCAATCGTTAGGAAGAAATTGATCCAAATCAGCTTTGGCCTTTTGATATCCTCAATGCCATCTTCTAACGATGCAGCTAATTCAGGCGAAATCGTTGTCTCTTTGTTATGCTGTATTTCAGCAATCCCAATTCGCTTTCGCTCTTTTTTTCCAAGGACATACGCAGTAAAAAGAATAAAAAGTCCGCCCCCGATCATCGTTGGGAGTAACGGTATAAAAAATGTTGCTGCATCTAAACCAAGGGCTGCGATCGCACGCGTAGCTGGACCGCCCCAAGGCGTCATGCCGCTCATAATCCCTAATGATAATAATGAAATCGTCCCTAAAACAAGCGGATTCATGCCAATTCTTAAAAATAACGGAAGCATTGCGGAGACTGTAATCATGTAAGTCGTTGTCCCATCCCCATCAAGTGCAACAAGCATAGACAAAATCGCTACCCCAAAAGCAATTTTGACTGGATCCCCTTTTACCATTCGGAGAATTAATTTAATGAGTGGATCAAATAACCCCGCATCAAGCATCACGCCAAAGAACAAAATCGCAAATAGCAATAAGGCAGCAGATGGTGCCACAATCTTAATGCCATCAAGCATCATGTCCCCTAATCCTTTGTTAAATCCACCGATTAATGCAAATACGATCGGAACAACAGTTAAAGCAACCACCGGATGCATCCGTTTCGTCATAATGAGAAAGGTAAAAACTACGACCATCAAGATCCCTAAAATAGCTAGCACTACTTATCCCTCCATCCTCTTTCTCGCATGATCATCAAGTGCCCCCTTGCACTTGCGATCAACATGTTAGCGCTTTCTATTTCAAGGATATAATAGCTTTTTTTATAATGAAAATATTGATTTTTTCGTATATTCAATAAATTTCTTTTATAATCAACCTTGCTGACTTCTTAAAAACTCAATAAACGCTTTTACAACTGACAAATGGAGTGAATCTGGCTGGTACATGAGCCACGTATCTCTTAAAACAGGCTGTCCATCTTTATACGAAAGACCTTTCACAAATAACTCATCACTTGGTCTAAGACAAATTTCCGGGACAATGGCATAACCTAAACCATGTTTCACCATTTCTTTAGACGTATCTTGCCGATCTGTTTCCATTGTAACAAGTGGCGGCATCGTAAACGTTTCTTGCCACCATCTATTAATCAATCGTTTTAATGAACTGTCCGTATGATAATCGATGAGTGGCAGCTTCGGGAGGTCCTTTAGTTGTATTTCAGATTTTGAGATGATGCAGAGCCGCTCTTTATCAAGTAGAAAACGCTCACCCTTCCAATCATAATCTCCCCTTAATATCCCTAAGTGAACACTTGATGTCCCTAACAAATCCATGACTTTTGTGCTCCAGCCGGTGTTTACCATAAATTGAACGTGCGGATATTGTTTGGAAAAACCCCTTAGAATCTCGGGTAATTTGTACTGGGCAAAGTTACTTGAGACCCCTAATCGGATCGTTCCCTTGACCATTTTTTGCATATTGAGCATGCCGTCTTTCGTTTGTTGCAGTTGTTTTAGCATATCATTTGCGTATTCTGCCAAATACTCCCCTTCAGACGTAAATTCAATTCCTCTTTTTCTTTTAAAGAATAGTTTCATATCAAATTCTTCTTCAAGCTGTTTCAGCCGGTAGCTTAAGGCTGGTTGAGAGACAAATAACTTTTCAGCAGCTTTCGTAATGTTTTTTTCCTCATAGAGTACTTGTAGAAATCGCCAGTCTTTCTCGTCCATTGTCAGTCCTCCTCTTTCCCTATAATAAAAATCTTTTATTGATTCCTCTTAAAATAATGTATTTAACTTATTTCTTATTATACTTTACCATTTTGGTTAGATAAATCTTTAATTAAAACAATTGAGGGTGAGAGCAATGAGAAAGGTTCCAATCACAATCATGCGAGGCGGTACAAGTAAAGGGGTATTCATCCAAGCAAACGACACACCATATGAGAAAAAAGAGCTCGAGTCATTTCTTTTAGACATCATGGGCAGTCCTGATCGACTGCAAATTGATGGCATTGGTGGCGGCAACTCTTTAACAAGCAAAGTAGCCATTATTGAAAAAGCCACCCGATCAGATGTTGATGTGAACTATACATTTGCACAAGTGAGCATTCACGAGAATTATGTTGACTTTAAAGGAAACTGCGGCAATATTTCATCAGCTGTTGGACCATACGCGATTATTAAAGGTCTTGTCTCAGCCGTTGAACCGATCACCACCGTACGTATCCTAAATACCAATACGAATAAAATCATTGTTGCTGAAGTAGAAGTAGAAAATGGCATGGTCAAATTTGAAGGTTCTGCAGAAATCCCTGGTGTAAACGGGACGGGCTCTCCCATTTATTTATCCTTCGAGAAACCTGAAGGTGCTGTTACAGGTCAAACCTTCCCAACAGGGAAAAGGGTTGATATGATTCAAACGAAGTTTGGAGAGATTCCGATATCGATCGTTGACATAGCGAACCCGATTGCCTTTATACATGCTAAGGATATCCGCTTAAAGGGCACAGAATTACCGGACGAGTTCACACCACAGTTACTCTCTGATATGGAAGACATTCGATCCACTGCGGCTGAAATGTGTCAATTTGCGCCAAAAAAGCTGGCGACCTCACAGTCTCCAGCTGTTCCAAAGCTTGCAATCATTAGCGAGCCTCAGGATTACTTAGATTCGAACGGAATCATGAGACAGGCAGAGGATATGGATATCATGGTGCGGATGTTGTCGATGCAAAAGCCTCATCAAGCCCTTGCCATTACCGGCGCTGTCTGTTTGTCCGCTAGCTGCTTTCTCGATCAAACACTTCCGGCACAGCTTAATCACAGCCACCATCAAACACTTCGCATCGGACATCCTGCTGGCATTATGCAGACAGAAGTAGAGATGGCACACAATCGAGTAAAAGTATTACGAACAGCTAGGGAAATTCTCGACGGGATGGTCTTTACAAAACACGACTATATGATTCATGCTCATATTAAAAGAGAAGCGTAAAGCAGACGACGGATTCGTCTGCTTTTACTTTTGGAGAGGGGCATCAATATCTCCGGCAGAATGAGCTTTCACATAACCGGTTTCCTCTTTTAATTGCAGATGTCCATGACGATTGACTCCGCAGCAAATGCCTTCTTCCCACGTTTGTTTTTCGCGATCTAAGGAAATTCTCAGCGGTTGATTGAGACGATATAATCGTTTGTTATAGAGCGCAGTTAAGGCTTCAAACCCTTCCATTTGCCAGCGTGTATAGTATTTTTGAAATGCTACCGTCAAGTGATCGACAAGCTGATCTGCACTGACATCTGTCAGCTCTGATAAACAAATGGTTTTGTACGGGACATGTTCAGGCTTCGTTTTGACATTGATGCCAACACCTATATAAATAGCGCTGCGATCCGCTTCAATCAATGTACCCGATACCTTTGCTTCATTTACCAACATATCATTTGGCCACTTAATCGCTAACCGATCCGTTTCCTTCATGAGTGGTAATAGAACATCATAGATGGCAAGTGCTGTCATCGGAGCAATGGTTGACTGTGTTGAGAGGTCTTGCGGCTGCTTAATGGCCATCGTGACAGCGACATTCCCAGCCGGTGTCTGCCACGGTCTACCTAACCTGCCCCTTCCTTCTGTCTGCTGTTTTGCATAGACGGCAAACGGCAGCTCTTCTCCTTGTTGAATGAGCCTTTTCGCTTCGTTATTTGTACTATCAATGACGTCATATTGAAAAATCCTCATAAGTTCTCCTTTTGTTTCTCATATTATGATCTTTTCATTATAACAAATCGAAGCATGCACGTTTGACCGGATTAATTTCGCTGTGCTTGGAAGGTTTCTTTTTCACCTTCTGTAAATGGCACAGGGGCACCCGTTTTTTGACTGATTTGAACCATTGTGACAGAGCCTGTAAAACATGGTTCCTGATGTTCATTTTCACCTAAGTAATGCAGGATCAGAGAACTCGATCCTACTTTTTCAGGCTTTACATATACACGTAATCTCTCGCCAATCTCTACCTGCTTGATATAATCACACTGCAAATTTGCCACGACCGTGATCGTTTCTTTCACACGCTTCATTCGTTTATCAACAAGCCCCGTTTTTTGAAAAAAGGCGATTCGTGCTTCTTCAAAATACACAAAAGGTGTCACATTGTTCATGTGACCAAACATATCTGTTTCAGAAAACCGAACCGTCGTTTCCACATAAAATCGAAATGATGCTCTCCATTCTTCAAACGGCTCCTCAATATAGGACGGCACTCTCATTTGATCAGCTCCTTTTTCAATCAAAAAGCGCCTCTCCCGTATGGAAGAGGCGCTTACGTTTGCATTCAGCCTCTTGAACACATAAATCATAATAGGCAAAGAGGACTGAATGGCATGTTATTCTGCTTGATCGCTTCCGAAGAAGTTACGGAAAGCTTGTAGTGTTGTATCTCGGTTAAGTGCTGCAATTGATGTTGTCAGCGGGATGCCTTTCGGGCAAGCCTGCACACAGTTTTGAGAGTTCCCACAGTTGGCAAGACCACCATCTCCCATAATTTCTTCTAGACGGTCTGACTTATTCATCGCACCTGTCGGATGTGCGTTAAATAGACGAACTTGTGAGAGCGGTGCAGGACCCATAAAGGATGACTTATCATTGACGTTTGGACAAGCTTCTAGGCAGACACCACATGTCATACACTTTGAAAGCTCATATGCCCATTGACGTTTTTTCTCAGGCATTCTTGGCCCTGGTCCAAGATCGTATGTGCCATCGATCGGTACCCATGCTTTGACTTTTTTCAAGGAATTAAACATGCGGCTTCTATCAACCTGCAAGTCTCTGACAACCGGGAATGTCTTCATTGGCTGAAGACGGATCGGTTGATCTAACTTGTCAATCAGTGCCGTACATGATTGGCGAGGCTGTCCATTAATCACCATGGAACAAGCTCCACATACCTCTTCAAGACAGTTCATGTCCCAGTTGATGGCCGTTGTTTTTTCACCTTTTTTGTTGACCGGGTTACGTCTAATTTCCATGAGTGCGGAAATGACGTTCATATTTGGGCGGTAAGGGATTTCGAATTCCTCATCATAAGGTTTTCCATCTGCTGTATCTTGACGTGTGATAATGAATTGGATCATGTTTTTTTCACTCATCTTATTTCTCCACCTTTTTCTTCGAGTAATCTCGTTTACGAGGTGCAATTAACGATACATCGACGTCCTCATAGTGGAAGGCAGGCTTCTCATTTTTTCCTTTGAACGTAGCCATCGTTGTTTTTAGGAAGTCCTCATCATTTCTCTCTGGGAATTCCGGTTTATAGTGTGCGCCTCGGCTCTCATTACGGTTGTATGCGCCGATTGTAATCACTCTAGCCAACTGAAGCATGTTGTCAAGCTGGCGTGTAAAGGTTGCGCCTTGGTTGCTCCATGTAGCTGTATCATTGATATTGATGCGCTTGTAGCGCTCCATCAATTCTTCAATTTTCTGATCTGTTTTGATTAGCTTGTCATTGTAACGAACCACTGTGACGTTATCCGTCATCCATTCGCCAAGCTCTTTGTGAAGCACGTACGCATTTTCAGTTCCATCCATACTGAGGATGTTGTTCCATTTCTCCTGCTCTTTCTTCACTGCGCTGTCATATGTTGCAGAAGATAAGTCTTCCGCAGACTTTTCAAGACCGTTAATGTACTTCACTGCATTTGGTCCTGCGACCATTCCGCCGTAAATCGCTGAAAGTAAGGAGTTCGCACCAAGTCTGTTTCCGCCGTGCATAGAATAATCACACTCACCAGCTGCAAACAGGCCTTTGATGTTGGTCATTTGCTCATAATCAACCCATAGTCCGCCCATTGAGTAATGAACAGCAGGGAAGATTTTCATCGGAAGCTTACGCGGGTCATCTCCCATGAATTTTTCATAGATTTCAATGATTCCACCAAGCTTAATATCAAGTTCTTTTGGATCTTTGTGAGAAAGGTCAAGGTATACCATGTTTTCTCCATTGATTCCAAGCTTTTGCTCGACACAGACATCGAAGATTTCACGTGTTGCAATGTCACGCGGTACAAGGTTCCCGTATGCTGGGTATTTTTCTTCAAGGAAGTACCAAGGCTTCCCGTCTTTATAAGTCCAAACACGTCCACCTTCACCACGAGCCGATTCACTCATGAGACGAAGTTTGTCATCTCCTGGGATCGCAGTCGGATGGATTTGAATGAATTCACCATTTGCATAGTGAACCCCTTGCTGATAGACGATGGAAGCTGCTGATCCTGTATTGATCATCGAGTTCGTCGATTTTCCAAATACAATTCCAGGCCCGCCTGTTGCCATGATGACAGCATCTGAACGGAAAGATTCAATTTCCATTGTCGTCAGATCTTGCGCTACGATGCCTCGGCACACTTCTTCGTCATCTAGAACCGCACCTAAGAATTCCCAGCCTTCATATTTCGTCACAAGTCCTGCTACTTCATAGCGGCGAACCTGTTCATCAAGTGCGTATAGTAACTGCTGACCAGTCGTTGCACCAGCAAATGCAGTACGATGGTGCTGTGTTCCCCCGAAGCGTCGGAAGTCCAATAATCCTTCTGGTGTTCTATTAAACATAACACCCATACGATCAAGTAAATGGATAATGGATGGCGCCGCTTCACACATTGCTTTTACTGGCGGCTGGTTTGCTAAGAAATCTCCGCCATAGACTGTGTCATCAAAATGCTCATAAGGTGAATCTCCTTCACCTTTTGTATTAACCGCTCCGTTAATGCCACCCTGTGCACACACAGAATGCGAACGTTTCACAGGTACGATTGAAAATAGTTTAACAGCTGTTCCCGCTTCTGCTGCTTTGATGGTTGCCATGAGACCAGCTAATCCGCCTCCGACAACGATGATGCTAGAATTACTCATTGTAGCCCCTCTCCCTCTTCTACTAATCTATTTCCTCTTAAACAAAAGCGAAAATTGCTCTTAGCCCTACATATGAAAGCGCTATAAATATACCTAATGTCACATATGTGGAAATTCGTTGTGAGCGTGGTGAAACTGTAATTCCCCAGCTGACAGCAAATGACCACAAGCCATTAGCAAAGTGGAAAATAGTAGATAAAACGCCGACAATATAGAAACCTAGCATAAATGGAGAACTTAAAATATTCGCCATCATGTCATAGTTTACTTCTGCTCCAAGCTGAGCTTGAATTCTTGTTTCCCATACATGCCAAGACACAAAAATCAATGTGATGATACCAGTAACCCTTTGCAGCCTGAACAACCAGTTTCTTAAATAACTGAAACGAGATGTGTTATTTTGCGCTGTAAAGGCAATGTACACCCCATAAACAGCATGATAAATCAGTGGTAAGAAAATCACGAACAGCTCGAGTGCATATCTGAATGGAAGCTGTTCCATAAAGTGTGCAGCTTTGTTAAACGCCTCTGGTCCATTTGTCGCAAAGTGGTTAACGACTAAGTGCTGAACTAAAAATAGACCGACCGGAATGACGCCAAGCAAAGAATGCAATCTCCGATAAAAAAATTCTTTGTTCCCCGACATTACTTTACCCCCTAGTAAGAAAAGTGCAATTGCTTGAAAATTGTCTTACCCCCGCTTCTTTCAAATATAAGCACTTTATTCAAATTTATTGACAATTTCATTTTACTCCTATGTCAAAAAAGCGTCAAGAAACCGCGTACATAAATTAAAATTTTCCGAAATTTTAAACGTTTTAAATCAAAATTCGTTTTCTTACAATAAGAATTTCTGAACCTTCTATGGAAAACGCTGTTATCATATGCCCACATGAGCTATAATAAATTGTTGAAAGAGGGGAGCCGTACAATGAATAAATTCGAATCTAACTTAGAACAGCTAAAAGAAATAGAAGTCAATGGTTTTGCCTACGAGCTGATACGCGAAGTTCTGCTGCCTGACATTCTTGGTCAAGATCATTCATCTATGATGTATTTTGCGGGTAAGTTACTTGCTCGTAAATTTCCTCTAGAGTCATGGGAGAAAATCCCCGAATTTTTCCATGATGCCGGATGGGGAACTCTCACGATGGTCCATACTAAAAAACAGGAAATTGAGTTTGAGCTCGAAGGTCCACTCGTATCGAATCGACTCACTTATCAAAAAGAGCCATGCTTTCAAATGGAAGCAGGTTTTATCGCTGAACAGATTCAGCTTCTAAATGAACATATTGCTGAATCTTACGAACAAGTCAAAAAGCGTGCGGATAAAGTCATCTTAACTGTGAAATGGGATTTAAGAGACCCTAGCTAACAGGTTCTTATAAAGGGCGAGGATGACCTTCAGTCACGCCTTTTTGGCATACCTCTCTATCATAGCATAATTGAGTAGGGGTAAACCGATACAAAAAGCATCCCTTGCTCCAGGTGCTCTTGATACACCATAAAAACAGGTGCATTCTCCGCGTGAGATGCACCTGTTTTTCTTCTTTTAAGAGTGAGTAGCTGCACTTACTTTCGATAATTCAAAGGCATCATGAAGTGCTTCGACCGCTTTTACCATATCATCACGGCCTACAACTGTTGATACTTTAATTTCAGATGTACTCACCATTTTCACTTGGATGTCTTTTTCAGCTAAAACAGCGAACATTTCAGCAGCAACACCTGGGTTGGAGACCATACCAGAGCCAACGATGGATACTTTGGCTAATTTGTTTTCTGTCTCAATTTGTTCATAGCCAAGCGCCCCTTTATATTCTTCTAACACTTCCACTGTTTTAGACAAATCGTCCGTTTTGACAGAGAACGAGATCGATGTTTGATTGGTGCTTGTGACGGACTGAATGATGATATCGACATTGATATTTTGCTTAGCAAGCGTCGTAAAAATCGTCGATAAGGTCGTCAAACCACTTGAAAGGCCGCACACTGTCACACGTGTTATTTGATCTTCAAATGCAATACCTCTTACGACTAAATTTTGTTCCATGGATGATTCCTCCTCAATTAACGTACCAGCTTCATATTCAATACTAGATCGAACTTCTAACGGAATTTGATAATTTTTCGCAAACTCGACCGCCCTTGGATGCAAGACACCTGCTCCTAAGTTCGCTAGTTCCAGCATCTCATCGTATGAAATGCCTTCCAGCTTGCGTGCTGTGGACACATAACGGGGATCGGTTGTAAACACGCCCGGTACGTCTGTGTAAATATCACATTTATCAGCTTTCAATGCAGCAGCGATAGCGACTGCCGTCGTGTCAGAACCACCCCGACCTAGCGTTGTAATATGTAGATCATCTGCAATCCCTTGGAAACCTGCCACCACAACAATTTTCCCTGCGCTTAATTGTTCCTTTATTCTCGACTCATCAATGTCCACGATTCTCGCATTTCCATGCACTTTCTCCGTTTTCACTCCAGCCTGCCAGCCTGTAAAGGAAATCGCATCATATCCCTTTGCTTGTAGTGCCATTGTTAATAAGGAAATGGTCACTTGCTCCCCAGTCGTAAGCAGCATATCCATTTCTCTTTTGCTTGGTTCATCGGTTAGTTCTTTGGCTAGGTCAACAAGAACATCGGTTGATTTACCCATGGCGGATACCACCACGACCACATCATGTCCTGCCTTGCGTTCATTGATGACTCTCTCTGCCACATGACGAATTTTTTCTGTTGTGCCTACTGATGTTCCGCCGAATTTTTGTACTATAAGTCCCATGTCTATCACCCTTTTCAAAAGTTCACGTGTGAGAGAAGAGGCAAGATATGTTCCTAGAGACTGTTTTCTCACTGCAAATAAAAAAAGCAATGAGAGAACGAATCTCCCATTGCTTTGAAATCAACATCTAAAGATGCAAAAACAATGAGATAGCTCTCCAAGAAACAGATTCTTGACAGCCCTACATTTATTCAATGTACAGCCAGCAAATAAAATGAGTGGATTTTATTCACTTCGGCGACGCTCCCCTTTCCGCCCTCTTCATAGATCCCATCGATCTCTGAAGGCGTACTATTGAAGTTCGCACCTCTATCTTCAACAAACAACACGTTCATGATTAAATTAGTCACATCTTATCAGACTTTCAGAAAAAGTACAATCTATTTTTTCAATACCTCTACTAACCGTTCAGCCGTTTGTTTCGGAATACCAGCTTCTTGGAAGTCTTGAACAGAGGCTTCTTTCATTTTTTTCACCGATCCAAAGTGCTTGAGCAGCTGTTTTTTTCGTTTTTCTCCGATGCCTGGAACATCATCTAAAATGGATTGGAATGCGTTTTTTCCGCGAAGCTGCCTGTGAAAGCTAATAGCAAATCGGTGGACTTCGTCTTGAATACGCTGCAATAAATAAAAGGCCTGACTGTTACGTTCAAGTGCCACGATTTCAAGTGTATCGCCCAGCATGAGATTCGATGTCCGGTGTTTTTCATCTTTCACAAGCCCTGCGACTGGCACAGACAGATTCAGCTCATTTTCAAGAACGTCTATTGCCGCGTTAATTTGTCCTTTTCCTCCGTCAATTAAAATTAAGTCTGGTAGCGGGAGCTGATCCTTTAGCACACGTGTGTAACGTCTTCTGATCACTTCACGCATTGATGCATAATCATCAGGTCCTGCGACTGTTTTAATTTTATATTTTCGATATTCTTTCTTATATGGCTTACCGTCTTGAAAGACAACCATGGCAGAAACCGGGTCTGCGCCCTGTATGTTCGAGTTGTCAAATGCCTCAATCCTGTAAGGCGTGTAGATATTCAGCGCCCCCCCAAGTTGATTCACCGCACCAATGGTTCGCTCTTCATCACGCTCAATGAGTGAAAACTTTTCCTTGAGGGCAATTTTGGCATTTTGATGTGCAAGCAAAAGCAAATCTTTTTTCTTGCCTTTTTTCGGCTGGTGAACGTTTGTCTCAAGCAATTGCTCAATCATCTCTTGATCCACACTATCTGGCACCAAGATTTCTTTCGGTAGAAAATGATTGTTTTTTGCATAAAATTGCCCCATAAATGTGAGAAACTCTTCCTCTGGATCTTGATACATCGGGAACAAACTCACATCCCGTTCAATCAATTTCCCCTGTCTGATGAAAAAGACTTGGACACACATCCAGCCCTTATCATAGGCATAGGCAAACACATCTCGATCCAATAAGTCACTCATTGTCATCTTCTGCTTTTCCATCGTTGAGTCAATATAGGCAATTTGATCTCTTAGTTCTTTTGCCCGTTCAAATTCTAATTGTTCGGCCGCTTCTTGCATTTTTTCGGTTAATTCTTTCTTGATTTGTTGATGACCACCATTTAAAAACCTTGTGATTTCGTCCACGAGCTGTTTATTCGTTTCTTCAGAGATGTCATACACGCATGGCGCGAGACATTGTCCAAGATGATAATAAAGGCAGACGCGGTCAGGAAGGGTTGCACATTTTCTCAGTGGATATAAGCGGTCGAGCAGCTTTTTTGTTTCTCTTGCTGCTTGTACGTTCGGATACGGACCAAAGTATTTTCCTTTATCCTTTTTTACATTGCGGGTCACGATCAGTTTTGGGTGACGTTCATTTGTGATTTTAATAAATGGGTACGTCTTGTCATCCTTGAGCATGACATTGTATTTTGGATCGTATTTCTTTATTAAATTCAGTTCTAATATGAGTGCCTCAATATTTGAAGACGTGACAATGTATTCAAAGTCTTCAATTTCACTGACGAGTCGCTGCGTTTTGGCATCATGTGACCCAGTGAAATAGGAACGCACCCTATTTTTTAAAACCTTTGCCTTCCCAACATAAATGACCGTATTTTGTCTATCTTTCATTAAGTAACAGCCTGGTTGATCAGGCAAGACTGACAGTTTTTCTTTGATCAATTTGTTCATCTATTCATCCGTCCTTGTTTTGCTCTTTCACTCCTTCTAGTGTATCACGAACGTTTGTTTTATACCATGTGAAAGAAAAGCGGCTCTCGTCTATACGAGAACCGCTTTTTAGGTACAAATCCGATGTTCATCGGTATGATTTAGAGATGTTTATTCACAAGTTCAGCAAGTGCTTCTTTTGGTTTGAAACCAACAGACGTCTCGACAACTTCTCCGTCTTTTAAAACAAGAAGAGTTGGGATGCTCATCACGCCATATTTACCAGCTGTTTCTTGGTTATCGTCTACATCAATTTTTACAATTTTCATTTTATCGCCCATTTCTTGATCAAGTTCTTCAAGAACTGGAGCAATCATTTTACAAGGTCCACACCATGGTGCCCAAAAGTCTGCAAGAACAACACCTTCTGCAGTTTCTTGTGAAAATGTTGCGTCAGTAGCTTTTACGATTGCCATTATTCATTCCTCCAATGTAAATTATGCTTTTTAGTATAGCATCTACTAATGCGACTTGCGAATGAAATGCTTACAAATCATTTTTTGATCAAATGTGCCAAAATTGAACGAGAACTTCGCACAAAAGATCTTTCGTCAACATCGGTCATCCCTCACTTTTTATCCCTTTATGGACTATGATGCCCCAACAATCATTTCATCAAACATATGGCACTGTTAGCATGACAACAGACATTGGTGGAAGCTGAACGGTCAATTCACCTTTTTGGACAGTGAATTGCTGAAATTCTGCCGGTTGCACAAGATGAGGTGCATCAAATGTGTTATGTGCATTCATACGGTCAGCTGTAAGCACCGTACCGGTCACATTCGTTTCTGTCCCTATACCGTCAACCGTCAGTGAAAGCGATGCTGTTTCATGTGGATGTAGATGACAAAAACTAATATGCATTTCGCTAGATGAACGTGAGGCGGAGACACTGACCTGCGGCATTTTTTCACCTCGTCTTTCGTATGGAGACGAGACAAAGTCCACCTCAAGGGCTTCTTCTTCTTGATGCACTTGAAACATGTGAAATACATGGTACGTCGGCGTTAAAATCATTTGATCATCCTTCGTTAACACCATGGCTTGCAAGACGTTTATCGTTTGGGCAATATTCGCCATATAAATTCTCTCGCAATGACGGTGGAAGATGTGGAAATGCAAGGCACACACAAGGGCATCTCTCAATGTATTTTGCTGATACAAAAACCCGGGATTTGTACCTGGTTCAGGATCATACCACGTTCCCCATTCATCAATGATCATTCCGATTCGCTTTTGTGGGTCATACTGATCCATTATGTCTCCATGTGCCTTGATTAACTGTTCCATCTCATATGCTTTTTTCAACGTGATAAACCATTCGTCCTCATTAAATTCAGTTGCAGACCCCTTTTTCTCCCATGTGCCAGGGACGGTATAATAATGCAAACTGAGTCCATCCATCCAAGGTGCGGCTCGCTCCATTAATACTTTTGTCCAATTCACGTCATTGGAATTTGCTCCACAGGCGATTTTGTAAATCTGGTTTCCAGCAAACTGTCGCACATACGTTTGATATCGTTTATATAAATCTGCATAGTATTCAGGGGTCATGTTTCCACCACAGCCCCAGCTTTCATTGCCCACTCCAACGTATTTTAATTTCCAAGGCTCCTTTTTGCCGTTTCGTATGCGCCAATCGGACATAGGGGTTCCCTTAGGAAATGTGATATATTCTATCCAGTCAGCCAATTCTTGAACAGAACCACTTCCAACATTCCCGCAAATATACGGTTCACATTCAAGCAACTCACACAATTTCATAAATTCATGCGTACCAAACGCATTTGATTCCACCGTACCTCCCCAATGCGTATTGACCATCGGTTTGCGTTCATTTAAATCCCCCACGCCATTTGCCCAGTGGTATTCATCCGCAAAACAGCCTCCCGGCCATCGAAGTACAGGGATATGTAATGCCTGAAGCGCCTTTAGCACATCGGTTCGAATGCCTTCTACATTTGGAATTTCCGAATCTTTTCCAACCCAAATCCCGTCATAAATTCCTCTTCCCAAATGTTCTTGAAAATGCCCATAAATATGTTTCGAAATACGCCCAATCACTTCATTGACCTTGATTGTTCCTTTCACTTACAATCGCTCCTTTTCATCCATGACATACAAAAAAACCCAGAATACCTAGGCATTCTGAGTCTATGAGCGTTACGAGTGGATATTCATCTTTTTTAGTTCTTCATTTAAAAGCGGTACGACTTCAAATAGATCCCCAACGATTCCATAGTCCGCAATTTTAAAGATGTCGGCTTCTGGATCTTTATTGATTGCCACGATCACTTTACTATTAGACATTCCAGCTAGATGCTGAATCGCCCCTGAAATTCCACACGCAATGTAAAGATCAGGTGTGACAACCTTACCGGTTTGACCAATTTGGAGCGCATAATCACAGTAGTCCGCATCACAGGCGCCCCGCGAAGCACCAACTGCTGCACCTAAGGTTTCGGCAAGTTCTTTCAATGGTTCAAAACCTTCCTTGCTCTTCACCCCTCGCCCTCCAGCGACGATGACCTTTGCTTCAGACAGGTCTACACCTTCTGATGTTTTTTTAATGACTTCTTTGACGATGGTTCGCAAATTCTGTATGTCCACAGAAACGGGTATAATGTCTCCGCCACGAGAGGCATCTCGCTCAAGCGGTGTGACGTTGTTCGGGCGGATTGTTGCCATCAGTAAGCGATCTGTCGAAATGACGTGTTCAAAGGCTTTTCCTGAATAAATTGGTCTTGTGAAGACGAGTTGCTCTCCGGTAACGCTTACATCAATTGCATCTGAAATCAAACCCGTTTGTGAGCGAGCTGCCATTTTCGGTGACAGGTCTTTCCCTATAGACGTATGACCAAAGAGTACTGCATCCGGCTCGACCTGATCGATAATGGCTTGAAGAGCCTGCGCGAAACCATCTGACGTGTAATATGAAAGATGCGGATGTTCCACAATCATGACATGATCTGCTCCATAGTAAAGCAGCTCGCTTGCTTGATCTTTGACGTCATCCCCTATCAAGACGCCAATTACCTCACCGCCATCTGCCATTTTTCGAGCGGCAGCAATCGCTTCAAATGTCACATTTCTTAATGTACCGTCACGACTTTCTCCAAGTACCACAACTTTTTTACTCATCTTCTCAAACTCCCCCTTGTTCTCGTGATATCGTAACGTCGATGTTAGATGACTTTGGCTTCATTTCTCAATAAATCGGTCAGCTCCTTGACCTGATCTTGAAGATCACCATTTAGCACCTTGCCACCTTCTTTTTTCTCCGGTAAGAAACGGTCAATTGTTTTGATTTTATACGGAACATCGTCTTCATCCAGATCTAAATCATCTAATTCTAATTCTTCTAAAGGCTTTTTCTTCGCCTTCATAATGCCTGGAAGAGATGGATAGCGTGGTTCATTTAGTCCTTGTTGCGCTGTGACAACAAGTGGAAGCTTAGTGGAAATGACTTCAACGTCTCCTTCAGCATCTCGTTCAATGGAAGCAGCGTCGCCTTCTATTTGAATACGCGTAATGGTCGTGACATATGGAAAGCCTAGTAATTCGGCAAGACGCGGAGCTACTTGTCCAGAGCCTCCGTCAATGGCGACATTTCCAGCCAAGATCAATGACGCATCTTTGTCCTTTAAATAGTGATATAAAATCGTGGAAGCTGAAAATTGATCCCATTCCTCTAAATCGTCCTCCACATTGATCAACACAGCTTGGTCACAACCCATCGCAAGCGCTGTTCTCAGCTGTTTCTCAGCATCCTCGTGACCAACTGTGACAACCGTCACTTCTCCCCCATGTTCATCTCGAAGCTGGATCGCTTCTTCAATTGCATACTCGTCATAAGGATTGATAATGAACTCCGCCCCATCTTCTTGAATAGCACCAGACTGAATAGAAATCTTTTCTTCCGTGTCAAACGTACGCTTCATCAAAACAAAAATATTCATTCATTTCTCCCCCTTGTGTCGTCGTACTGATTCGTTACTCCCCTTTAATTCGGTTTCCGCTTTTCAATAAAGGCTTGAATGCCTTCTTTGGCATCATTTGATTGGAATACCTCACCAAACCTTTTGGCTTCTAGCTTCATTCCACCATCATATGAGTAGACCTTTGCAGCATTCAATAGCTCTAGTACATACTCAAGCGATTTAGGGCTTTTTGTAGCAAATTTCGTCGCCAGTGTTTTGGCTTCTTTCAAAGCTTCTTCCTCTGTTTCCACAAGCTTTGAAACGAGACCACAAGCAAATGCTTCTTCCCCAGTAATCGGTTCAGCTGTTCCCATCATTTCAAGTGCTTTTGCCGCACCAACATAGCGGGGTAGCCTTTGGGTTCCACCGAATCCTGGAATAATGCCAAGAGTTAGTTCAGGGAGCCCAAGCTTTGCATCTTTTGTGGCAATTCGGATATCACAAGACATGGCGAGCTCAAGACCTCCACCTAAAGCAGCTCCGTGAATGGAAGCTATGACAGGCTTTGGACATTGTTCGATTCGTTCGAATACTTGCTGTCCGCGGTCTGCAAGAGCTGCATAATCCGACTCCTCCTGTAATGTCGTAAATTCCTTAATATCAGCACCTGCTGAAAAGAATCTACCTTCACCATGTATCACAATGGCTCGCACTTCATCATTTTGTTCAAGCTGTTCAAACATATCATGAAGCTCCATAAGTAATTGGGAGGATAGTGCGTTTGCAGGTGGATGTTGTATCGTGATAAGCGCTGTCTGTCCTTCATGATGTACACTCAGTATTTTTTCCATGTCAATCACCCTTTTTTAACTGATCTTTCAGTTTGATGGATACCATTTAAAAGAAGATCATGTACGTTTTCTGCAAGTGCAGCTAGGTCATACTTTTGATCATTCATCACCCATGTTGTGGCGGTTTCGTCTATCGTGCCAAATACCATTTGTCTCGCTAGGCGGACATCGAGATCTTGCTTGAATTCTCCTGTTTTCTTTCCTTCAGTTAAAATGGCATCGAGCATATTTAAATACCCTTTGAGCACCTCATTGATTCTCTGCCGCAGCTCAAGGTTCGATTGCCTTAGTTCAAGCTGTGTCACAAGCGCTAAATGATGATCTTGGGACAACAGCCGGAAATGCTCTTGGATGAGCAGGAGGAGCTTGTCTTTAGGAGACGGTTTCTGTTGAATTTCCGTTTCCATCCGTTCAATGAACTGTCCCATTTTTTCTTTAAACAAAGAGATCAGAATATCTTCTTTGTTTTTGAAATAAAGATAAATGGTTCCGTCCGCTACCCCTGCTTGCTTCGCAATCTTAGAAACTTGAGATTGATGATAGCCATTTTCAGCAATCACCACAACTGCTGCATCAATAATTTGCATGTACTTCGGTCTTTTCTGCTTCAATGTGCTTCGTTCCCTTCTGAATTGAATGAGCATTCATTCATAACTTTATGTTAAAAAGAAACGAGTCATTTGTCAAGTCATGTTCTTCTTTCTTTTCGATCTCTAGCATAACAAAGGAACTAGTGACAATTCAAATCATCCGGCCAGTGGTAGACCGGATGATGTACGGTTATTTCTCTGATCGATCGACCGTCAATTCTGCTGAAGACGTATGCTTTCTTTTTTCTTCCTCAATTAAGACTCTACGCAATATTTTACCTACAGCTGTTTTTGGTAACGACTCTTTAAATTCATAGACACGTGGTACTTTAAAAGAGGCGATTCTTGTACGGACAAATCGGTCTAGCTCCTCTTCCGTCAAAAAGGCATCTTTCTTTGGTACAACAAATGCTTTCACCGTTTCTCCACGATACGGGTCCGGTATACCTGCAACGACTACTTCCTGTACGAGTTCATGTTCATATAGGGCTTCTTCGACCTCTCTAGGGTAAATATTGTAGCCACTGGCGATGATCACATCTTTTTTCCTATCGACGATATAGAAAAATCCGTCCTCATCCATATATCCAATATCTCCAGTGAAAAACCAGCCGTCTTTTAAAACAGCCGCTGTCTCCTCTGGTTGATTCCAATACCCCTTCATAATCTGTGGACCTTTCACAACGATTTCCCCATGTTCGTACGGTTCTTTGAGCTCTCCCGTTTCTTCGCAATAAATGCCTGCTTCTGTATTGGGCCAAGGACAACCCACACTGCCTGTTTTGTTCACTCCCCACAAGAAGTTGGAATGGGTCACAGGTGAGGTTTCTGAAAGACCATACCCTTCCACTAACCGGCCTCCTGTTATTTTTTCGAAGCTCTGCTTGACTTCAATCGGCAGCGGTGCTGATCCACTTAAACAAGCACGGATAGATGACAGGTCATAGTTTTCAATGTTCGGGTGATGAAGCAGGGCGATATACATCGTCGGAGCTCCCGGAAACAACGTCGGCTTTTGTTTTTCAATGGTTTTGAGCGTATCTGACACATCAAAGCGTGGAAGTAGAATCATTTGATGTCCTTCCTTCACAGCCAGGTTCAATACGGTCGTCATCCCGTACACATGGAAAAATGGAATCACGCCGAGAATTCGCTCCATTCCACGGGTTGTTTGATACATCGAGGCGGCACACATTTCTGTATTGGCTACGATATTCTCGTGTGTGAGCATGACCCCTTTTGGTAAACCTGTGGTTCCGCCTGTATACTGCAAGACAGCAACGTCTTCTTTTGGATCAAAGGACAGGTGCGAAATTGGCTCTCGAGGTGATTCTTTGATCACCTGTGAAAAAAGATGAATCGTTTCACTTTCCTCCACTTGGATGACCATTTTGTTTTTCTTTCTTTGAACAATCGGGAAAAAAATATTTTTTGGAAACGGCAAGTACTCTTGTAATTTGGTAATCACCATGTGTTCTACAGTTGTCAACGCTTTCATTTTATAGGTCTTCGGATACAATAAATCGAGTGTAATCAACACCTTTGCACCACTGTCTTCCATCTGATACGCTAGCTCTTTCTCCGTATACAGCGGATTGGTTTGAACAACGATTCCCCCCGCCATTAATACGGCATAATAAGAAATAACTGATTGCGGGCAGTTTGGTAGCATGATGGCCACCCGATCTCCCTTTTTCACGCCGAGTTTTATGAAATAGTTGGCGAGTTTTAATGAGTCTTCATATAACTGGTCATAGGTGATGGTTTTTCCTAAAAAATGAATGGCTGTATGCTCAGGTGTTGCTTCTGCGGAGCGGAATAAGTAAGATTGTAACGTTTCATTTGGGATGGTGAGTTCGTGGGGAATTTGTTTTGGGTAATGCAGAAGCCATCGTTTATCTGACTGCATAAAATCCCTCCTTCCTGAACTTTCGTACTAATTTATTATAGCAAACATTTCCTTATGGCAGTTTGCTTTTTTCATATCATCCTTGTTCCAATTGTTTATAGCCAGTACTCTGTTCATAAGAAAAGCTGCCGAGGTACTCCTTGGCAGCTTTCCAACTTGGTGTTATAGAAACATATAAACGGCGCCAATGACGGCAAAAGTGCAGGCAACTACAATTAATACTTTTGCTAGCTTTTCCATGTCGCCCTCCTTAAATGCCGGCTGCTACTACATAAGACAGCCCAACTGAAATAATGAGTGAAATAAACCCGACCGCCCGGTTATCATTTTCAATTTCTTTGTCTACTTTAAATTTTGGTGTTAAAAATTCAAAAATGAAGTAGCTCACAAGCAGCATGACAAAGCCGTAAACACCCCATCCAATCATTTGAAGAAGGGAGTTATGCTGTGCAATGGAATGTTGAAATACATTCGCAATTCCAAGGATCTTCCCGCCTGTCGCCATTGCAACTGCTAGGTTCCCCTTCTGAATCTCCTCCCAGTTTTTATAGGAAGTCACGAGTTCAAAAATGGTTAAAAATAAGACAAGACATAGGACGGCCACACTGTAATAAGCGGCAATTTCCACAAGTTCATTTTCCCAAAAGGCTTTCATGCATTTTCTCCTTTTATTTTAATTCGACAATGGTGACGCCTGATCCTCCCTCGCCTTGTTCTCCAAAACGAGCGTTTTTCACACTTCTATGTTGTTTTAATAGTTCTTGAACTCCTTTTCTAAGAGCCCCTGTCCCTTTTCCGTGAATAATTGAGACACGCGGATAGCCAGCCAATACGGCATCATCTAAATATTTCTCGACTCTGCTTAAAGCATTTTCATAACGCTCGCCTCTTAAATCGAGTTCAAGCGATACATGATAATCCTTACCTTTGACTGCTGTAATGGCTTTTTCTTGTTTAAATTCTGGAGCTGATTTTAAAAATTCCATATCTTTTTCTTTTACTTTCATTTTGAGAATGCCCATTTGGACACTCCATTCCTTCTCACCTGTTTGATCAATCAAGGTTCCTTTTTGACCGAATGTGAGGACTTTGACTTCATCGCCTGGTTTTAGCTGTCTTTCGGCTTTTTTCGCAGGCTGCGCTTTTTTCTTCCGCTCAAATTCAGGAATCGCTTCTTCCAGACGTTTCTTTGCATCAATGAGTTCATGTTCTTTAAACGAACGATGTTCACTTTTCATCGACCGCAGCTCTTGAATGATGCCTTCTGCTTCTTTTGTTGCTTGATCGATCTTTTCTTTCGCTACTTGTTCCGCTTCTTCCAGCAGCTTGTCTTTTTTCTCATGCCATTCAAGGATTTGTCTTTGAAGCTCTTGATGAAGCTTTTCGGCTTCTTTTCTATAAGACTCTGTCTCATGCAGCTCTTCTTCCGCTTGTTTCTTGCTATCTTCTAATGATGCAATCATTTGATCGACTTCATTATGCTCTGCATGCATATCCGCTTTCGCTCGATCAATTAAATGGTCTGACAAACCGAGGCGTTTGGAAATCTCAAACGCATTACTGCGTCCAGGTACACCGATGAGGAGACGATACGTTGGTGATAAGGTTTCCACATCGAACTCTACACTCGCATTCGTGACCCCTTCTCGGTTATACCCATATGCCTTCAGCTCAGGATAGTGCGTTGTCGCAATGACGCGCGCATTTGTTTGATGCACTTCGTCTAATATACTCATCGCAAGTGCCGCCCCTTCAGCAGGGTCTGTTCCTGCTCCTAGTTCGTCAAATAGCACAAGTGAATGAGAGGTCACATGTTTTAAAATATCCACAATGTTGACCATATGAGAGGAGAACGTACTCAGGCTTTGTTCAATCGATTGCTCATCTCCAATATCAGCAAACACTTGGTCGAAAATCGCGACCTCTGACCCTTCATCTACCGGTATGTGAAGACCAGCCTGCGTCATAACGGTAAGGAGACCTAGCGTTTTTAATGTGACTGTTTTTCCACCTGTATTTGGTCCAGTGATGACAATCGTCGTGAAATCCTTACCGAGCTCGATGTCATTTGCCACGACTTGCTCACGAGGCAAAAGAGGATGCCTTGCTTGTTTTAAATAAATCTCCCCTTGATCGTTCACGGTAGGCTTCGTTGCTTTTTCCGCCTTTGCGTATTTTGCTTTGGCAAAAATAAAATCTAATGTTTGAAGTTCTTTTACATTATGAAGCAGTTCCTCAATATGCTCAGATACACGCTCAGTTAGCATTTGAAGAATTTTCTCGACTTCTTGTTTTTCTTTTAAACGGGTTTGCTGCAAGGTGTTATTCAAATCAACCACAACTTGTGGCTCAATGAAAAGTGTCGCTCCAGACGAGGACTGATCATGCACAATCCCGCCATAGTTCGAACGATACTCCTGTTTAACCGGAATCACAAAGCGGTCATTACGGATGGTCACAATTGTATCTGACAACATTTTTGAAGCAGATTGCGAACGAATCATCGACTCTAATTTATCACGTACTTTCGATTCTAATGTACGTAGCTGAGTACGGATCGTGCGAAGCGCAGGAGTCGCGTGATCAAGCACCTCACCATTATCACCGATGCAATTTTCGATTTCTTTTCTGATGTCAGGCAGTAAAATAAGTGTTTCAGCATATGTGTGAAGATGCGGGATGTCTACACCATCTTCATACATCGACATGAGAAAGTGTTTCATGTTCTTTACAGCATATAATAGTCCTGCTATTTCCATCAGTTCTGAAGGGCTTAATGTACTGCCGATTTCCGCCCGTTTTACTGCACGTCTAATATCCGTGATCCCGCCAAACGGTGCAGATCCCTTTAGGCGAATAACATCCTGTGCTTCTGCTACCTCATCCAGCAGTTGTTTGATCGTATCCATATCTGTGAGCGGCGTTAAATCTTGTACTTTTTCTTTGCCTAATGTCGATGCCGCATATGACATGACTTTTTCTTTGACCTTATGAAATTCTAATGGTGTTAATACTTTTTGTTGTAGCATCGTACAACCTCCTAACGACTACCTGTCTCGCGTTAAAAACGTCTTCATCTCTTTGAGTGAGAGTGTATTTAACACATTTGCTTTCGGTGTCCAGCCTTTTCTTGCCGCTGTTACACCGACATCCATATGTTCTAGCATTGCGATGTTGTGTGCATCCGTATTGATCATGATAGGCACACCTGCTTCGTTTGCTTTGATTAAATGTTCTGTTTTCAAATCAAGTCTTGATGGGTTGCTATTGAGCTCTAGTGCAGTACCTGTTTTCTTGGCAAGCTCAATGAGCCGCTCAATGTTCACGGCATAGCCATCTCGTCTGCCGATCAAGCGTCCAGTTGGATGTGCAATTAAATCGACATGCTGGTTTTGAAGGGCTTGTTCAAGACGCTTCATAATGACTTCTTCTGGTTGAGAAAAGCTAGAATGGATTGATGCAATAACAAAATCCATTTCTGCTAAAAAGTCATCATCATAGTCTAACGATCCATCTGGCAGTATATCCATTTCGACCCCTTTAAAAATGTGGAAATGCTCAAATTCCTCGTTGAGCTGATCAATTTCCTTCGCTTGCAGTCGCAGTCGTTCTTTTGTTAAACCGTTTGCGACTTTTAAATATTGCGAGTGATCTGTGATCGCCATGTATTCATACCCTTTTGCGATACAAGCCTCAGCCATTTCACGAATTGAAAACGCACCGTCACTCCATGTCGAGTGCATGTGAAGGTCACCTTTGATATCTTTCACTTCTATAAATTGCATACTTTCTTTATACGTATCAATCTCTGCTCCGGTTTCACGAATTTCTGGCGGAATCAAAGGAAGTTGAAAATGGGCATAAAAAGCACTTTCGTCTTCGAATGTTTTTACTTCACCAGTCTCAAGCGTTTCAACGCCATATTCGCTAATCCGCTCTCCACGTTCTTTTGCAATTTGGCGCATTCTAATATTATGATCTTTTGATCCAGTGAAATGATGCAGCGTTGTGGCAAATTGCTCTGATGTCACAAGACGAAAATCGGCGCTAATTTCAAAATCTAGGGCAAGAACGACAGATACTTTAGTGTCACCGCTCGCAATGATGTCTTTTACAGGATCAAGGGCAATGAGCTGTTCTCTGACTTTCTCAGGGTGATCTGTTGCAATGATATAATCTAAGTCTTTGACTGTTTCGCGGGCGCGTCTTAAACTTCCCGCTCTTGAAAAACGGATGATTCCTTCCATCTGTTCCAGCGCATGATCTATCTGTTCTGCAACATCTAAAGCAAAACCAATGGGCAGTCTTTCTGGCTGTTTCCCTGCTTCCTCAAGAGCTGCGAGAATTTTTTCTTCTGTCTTTTTGCCAAAGCCAGCGAGTGCTTGTACTTTCTCCGTTTCACAGGCTTCCTTCAAAGATTGTGCATCGTGCACACCCAGTTCTTTGTATAGCTTTGCGATCTTCTTCCCGCCCAATCCTGGCAGTTTTAATAACGGAACAAGTCCTTCAGGCACCTCTTTTTTCAATTGTTCCAATGTTTCTGATTGCCCTTTTTCCATATACTCTGTGATCACAGCATAAGTCCCTTTCCCGATTCCTGGCAATGCCAAGAGATCTTCTATTTGAGAAAGGCTACGGTCATCCTGTTCAAGTGCCGCTGCTGCTTTACGAAAAGCTGAAACTTTGAAAGGATTATCTCCTTTTAACTCCATATACACTGCAATTGTTTCAAGAAGTTTGATAATATCTTTTTTATTCATCTCTCATTCCTCCAGCCGCTTTGGCATCTTCCTTTTTTAAATATACAAACTTTTCCTTCCCCCTACAACTTCTCGTCATGGAATGAGAAAAAACTCCTCCAAAAAGGAGAAGTTTTTAAACTCCATAAGCTGACCATAAGTCTTTTACAAGACTGGACAGATAAGGGGTGTTGCCTACGATCATATCTGCTAAAATTGATTGGCTCATCATTGTTTGGAGTGCATCAACTGGAAGTAATGCACCGACAAATAATAGGATAAACACGAATAGATACGTTTCTAGAAATCCTAAAACACCGCCGAGTAGTTTGTTTACCTGTTTAATCACAGGTATACTCGCAATGGTGGTGAGCAATCCGCCTATTATTGCAAGCAGGATTTTGGTCAAGATAAACAGAATGATAAACGCAATGGTATGATAATAAGCTGTCTCTATATTCCCACTAATGAACGCTAGCTGCGTTTGACCACCGCTAAAGTCAGGTGCAGGAATCCACGTAAGCTGTGGTGCTAGTGATTGATAAAACATTGAAGCGACTAAAATAGAAACAACAAAGCTAATCAATTTAATAAATTGAAGAATAAACCCGCGTTTCAGACCGACAAGCGTTCCCATAAGAAGCAAAATCAAAATGATGATATCGATCAAAGTTCCATTCATTCCTTTTCGTTAAGCTGAAGCTCTAGTTTTTCGTATTGCTCTTTTAATTTCAAGTAGTCGTGGACGACATTGACTGCTGTCAGCACAGCTAATTTGTTTATATCAAGGTATGGATTTTTTTCATTTATTTCTCTCATTTTATCATCAACAATTGAAGCAACATGTCGCATATGCATCTTCGTTTCTTGACCGATGATCGTATAGGACTGTCCGTAAATCTCAACTGTTGTTTTTGTTTTACCGCCGTCAGACAACGTTTCTCCTCCATTCCACGAGAATCCTAGTTTCTATCATAACACGTTTAGACATTGATTGGAAAGACGAGCCCTTCCCTGTTATGGTACACTTTAGAAATCAAAGATATTAAGGTAAAAGGAGTTTTCCACTGTGCCCCAATCCGTCTTAAAAGCAACATCAGAAGACATGAAAAAGATGAAAAGCAAGTACGAACAACATCTCACTGACACCTTACCGCCAGGCGCAGTCTTTCAAGCAAAGATCCCTGGCTGTACGATTACAGCTTATCGCTCTGGAAAGGTCCTTTTTCAAGGACAACAGGCGGAAGCGGAAGCAAGTCAGTTTAGCCATCTAACAACAGCTGATACCATCAAAAGTAAAAAGACACCTTCAGTCACCAAATACAGCCCGCCTCCGAACATTGCCTCTATGTCAGTCATTGGATCAGATGAGGTAGGGACTGGTGATTATTTTGGTCCCATTACGGTATGTGCAGCCTATGTTGACTCAAGTCAGCTTGCCCTGATGAAAGAGCTTGGTGTCAAAGACTCAAAAGGACTCAAAGATCCTCAAATTATCAATATTGCCAAAGATCTTATCAAAACCATTCCGTTCAGCCTGCTTGTCCTGCGAAATGAAAAGTACAATACCATGCAGGAAAAGGGTATGAGCCAAGGAAAAATGAAGGCACTGCTTCATAATCAAGTAATCACTTCTGTCTTAGAGAAACTAGATGGCAAAAAACCGGAAGCGATCTTAATTGACCAATTCGCCGAACCCGGAATTTATTTCAGGCATCTTGCTGGGAAGAAAATCATTCAAGAGCGTACTTATTTTAGTACAAAAGCGGAAGGAATTCACTTATCAGTTGCTGCAGCGTCTATTATCGCAAGGTATGCCTTTTTAATTGAAATGGATCAATTATCAAAAAAAGCCGGATTTGAGATACCAAAAGGGGCTGGCGCTCACGTGGATAAAGCAGCTGCCAAGCTAATCAAGCTACACGGAGAAGACGCTTTACGTCAATTTACAAAATTGCATTTTGCCAACACACAAAAGGCAAAAAAATTACTACGCTAAAAAAGAAGCTACGGCACATGAGGCCACAGCTTCTTTTTCTTTAACCGCGTAAGACGGCTTGATACGTATTTTCTAATGCTTGTAATACCTTTGTATGAACCGCTGTTACTTCTTCCTCTGTCAATGTTTGTTCCGGGTTTAAATAATGAAGAGAGAATGCAACAGATTTCTTGCCTTTTTCCATATGTTCTCCCTCATATACATCGAAAACAGAGACGTCTGTTAGCAAATGGCCACCTTCTTCATAAATGACCTGCTCCAATTGTCCACTTGAAATATGTTGATCGACCACAAGCGCAATGTCTCTTGTGACACCTGGGAATCTCGGAATGGCTGTATATTTCATATCTTCTGTTTCAGCTGTCATCACATCCGTTAAATCAAACTCGAATACATATGTCTCATTCAGATCGAGTTCCTTTTCAACGACTGGATGGAGTGCAGCTACATACCCTATCACTTTTCCATTTAAATGAACCTCTGCTGTACGTCCCGGATGTAGACCTTCACGCTCTGCTTGAACATACGTGATATGCTCTGACACACCAAGCTTTTCAAACAGACCATCTGCAATTCCCTTCGCTACATAAAAATCGACTGCTTTTTTCTCACCTTGCCAAAGGTTTTTATGCCATAAACCTGTGATCGCACCAGCAACATGCTCTTTTTCAACCGGCTTTGCTCCTTCGGTTTCTGCTAAGAACACTGAACCCGTTTCATAAAATCCAATGGAATCTGCCTGTCTCGCCAAGTTATAAGCGACTGAGTCAAGTAAATTCGGTAGAAGGCTTTGTCTTAACACACTGCGCTCCTCACTCATCGGTAGTGACAGTCTCGTTTTAAAGGCTGTATTCAACGCCAAAGTCGTGGACTTCTGTTGATTCGTTAACGAATATGTGATCGCTTGTGAAAGCCCTGCGCCTTCTAAGAAACGTCTCACCTTTCTTCGTTTTACTTGGTATGGCGTCAAACCGCCAACTGTACCAGCTGTTGACGGAAGGGTTGAAGGAATATTATCGTAGCCATATAATCGTGCCACTTCCTCAATTAAGTCTTCCTCAATCGTAATGTCCATTCTGCGAGAAGGAACTGTGACAACGAGAACATCGTTAGATTCACCGACTGTAAAGCCTAATTTATTAAAAATCTGGATCATCTCTTCTTTTGAGATACTCATGCCTAGCAATTTGTTGACGCGTTCAGTTGATACTTGAATGACATTCATGTGTGCTTCGATATGATTTTCTTCCACCGTTCCAGCAAGCACTGTACCACCCGCATACATACTGATTAATTGTGCCGCTCTTTCTGCTGCCATTTTCACTCGCTGAGGGTCTAATCCTTTTTCAAAACGTGTGCTTGATTCACTACGTAATCCTAAGTCTCTAGAAGCTTGACGGACTGTTTGACCATTAAAATATGCTGCTTCTAAAAGTATCGTTGTGGTTTCATCGCGCACCTCTGATTCAAGACCACCCATCACTCCGGCTACAGCATGCGCTTTTGTCCCATTGGTGATGACAAGATGCTTCGATGACAACGTGCGTTCTTGATCATCTAACGTTTGGATGACTTCATGATCAACTGCTTTCCGCACGACGACTTGCTTTGAACCAAAGCGGTCGTAATCAAAGGCATGAAGTGGCTGACCGTATTCAAGCAAAACAAAGTTCGTGATGTCAACAACGTTGTTAATCGGACGTATCCCTGCATTCATTAGCCTTGTTTGCATCCATAATGGTGCAGGTCCAACTTTTACATCTTTGATCATCTTTGCTGCATAAAGTGGATTTGCCTCTTGATCTTCAATGTTTACAGAGATATAATCTGCTGCTTTTTCAACAGAGGTTTCGTGTGTTGTATCAGGTAGTTTGACGTCTTTTCCTAAAATCGCTGCCACTTCATACGCTACGCCAAGCATATTCAGTGCATCTGCACGGTTTGGCGTTAACCCAAGCTCGAGTACAGCATCATCTAACTGTAATGCCTGTAGCGCATCTTCACCAGGTTTCAAGTCATTTGGGAAGACAAAAATCCCTTCTGCATATTCTTTCGGTACGAGTTTACTTTCCACACCTAATTCTTGTAGAGAGCAAATCATTCCATGAGACGCTTCGCCGCGCAATTTTGCTTTTTTGATTTTAAAATTACCAGGAAGAACTGCCCCAACAGTCGCAACGGCTACATACTGCCCTTTATCCACATTCGGCGCTCCGCAAATGATTTGGACAGGCTCATCTTCACCGATATCAACGAGACATTTGTTTAACTTGTCCGCATTAGGATGCTGTTCACGCTCCATCACGTGACCGATGACGACTCCTTTGATGCCTTCTCCTTTATACTCAACAGCCTCTACTTCGATTCCACTTCTTGTGATTTTCTCTGCCAATTCATTTGGCTGAATGCCTTCTAAATCGACATAGTCTTCTAACCATTTATATGAAACAAACATGTTGATTTCCTCCTCTTAGTCCTGCTTAAATTGCTTCGTGAATCTGATATCATTTGTGTAGAAATGACGAATATCGTCGATGCCGTATTTCAGCATGGCAATACGTTCAACACCCATTCCAAAAGCAAAGCCTTGATAAGTTTCTGGATCAAATCCGCTCATTTTCAATACATTCGGGTGAACCATTCCTGCACCTAAAATCTCAATCCAGCCTGTTCCTTTACATACAGAACAGCCTTTCCCACCGCATTTAAAGCAAGACACATCAACTTCAACAGAAGGTTCTGTAAATGGGAAGAAGCTTGGACGCAGTCTAATTTCACGATCTTCACCAAACATTTTTTTAGCGACTGTCTCTAGCGTTCCTTTTAAGTCACTCATACTAATATTGTGGTCAACCACAAGACCTTCAATTTGCATAAATTGATGTGAATGGGTCGCATCATCGCTATCTCGACGATATACCTTCCCCGGACAGATGATCTTCACAGGACCTTTTCCTTGATATTTTTCCAGTGTGCGCGCTTGAACTGGTGATGTTTGTGTTCTCATCAACGTATCTTCAGTAATATAGAAGCTATCCTGCATATCACGTGCTGGATGCTCTTTTGGAAGGTTTAATGCTTCAAAGTTATAGTAATCCGTTTCAACCTCTGGACCTTCCTCAACCGTATAACCCATTCCAATAAATAAATCTTCAATATCTTCTACAACTATCGTAAGTGGATGTCTAGCGCCCATTTTAATTGGACTTGCTGGCAATGTAACGTCAATCGTTTGAGACGCTAGCTTCTTTTTCACTTCTTCAGCTTCTAGTCGCTCATTTTTTTCAGCGATGGCATTCGCAATCTGCTCTCTTACTTCGTTTGCGAGTGCGCCCATTTTCGGTCTTTCTTCCGCGGAGAGTTTACCCATTCCGCGTAAGACTTCTGTAATCGGTCCTTTTTTCCCTAAATATTGCACACGAATGTCATTTACCTCTTTGAGCGAGCCTGCTGCTTCTACCTTCGCTATCGCCTCTTGTTCAAGCTGTTTTAACGTTTCTTGCATGAGTGTAATCCTCCTTTTGATATACAAAACCGCCTGGATAAACGGATGTTTGATCGTTTAAAGACAATAAAAAAACCCGCCCCCAATCAAAAAAGGGACGAGTTGTGGTCGCGGTACCACCCTTGTTAAGCACAAATAAAGTGCGAATAAGCTTCATTGACATAACGGAATCAAACGAATCCGGTTCACCTTTACGCAATATTGCGGTCCCGGTGACAACTCCAGAGGTGAATTCCTGCTTCAGCATCCCTTAAATGCACTTCCAGTCTACGATGCATTCTCCCTTTAAGGTCGCTTATCGAAACAATCTTCCTCTATCATGGTTTTTAAAATATTAGTTTCATTATAGTGAAATATCACAAATGATGCAACACTATCCACGCAAATGATAGACAAGAACTGCAGCTGCAACGGCTACATTTAATGATTCTGCTTTTCCGTACATCGGAACGTATAAATTCTGATCTGTCATTTGAAGGATCTCTGGATCAATCCCTGCTCCCTCGTTGCCTACAATTAACGCAAATGGGCCTTCTGCTGTGACACTTCTATATTCTTTCGCCTCTTTTAAGGCACTTCCGTACACTGGTATACCACGCTCTTTGAATGCTGGAATCGTTTGTTGTAGTGTTTGCTTTAAGATAGGCAAGTGGAAATGTGAGCCTTGTGCTGAGCGAAGCGTTTTTCCATTGAACGCATCAACAGTTCCATCTCCTAAGATGACAGCATCAAGACCAGCGGCATCTGCGGTCCGAATGAGTGTCCCCAAATTACCTGGGTCCTGTACTGCATCTAAAAGAAGAACCCGCTCATACTTCTTTTCTTCAAATGCAGGAAATGTACAAACCGCTGCGATGTGCTGAGGTGTTTCGGTTTCTGTCATCGCCGAAAATGCCTCTTCACTCAATTCATAAAGCTCTACGCTAGACTCAATATCAGCTGGCAGCATTTGTGGTGAGGTCACCATTAACTCTTTCACAATCCCGCTTTTTAATGCTTCTTCTACTAAATGCTTTCCTTCGACAAGAAATCGTCCTGTCTTTGTTCGTTCTTTTTTTGTGTGCAGCTTTTTCCATTGTTTAACGTTTGTATTCTTAGCAGATTCAATATATTTCAAGCGTCCTTAACTCCTTTAAATATCATGAACTTATTATATCTCATGCACACTACATAATAAACCTGTCTTTGAGACAGAATAGGGCTATTACCATCAAAAAAGGAGTGTGGGCAAATGGACTTCAATTTAAGAGGTGCCGTCATTCAGAACATCACTGGACACAGCCAGGAGCAGTTGGAACATACGATTTTAGACGCCATTCAGAGTGGTGAGGAAAAGATGTTGCCGGGTCTTGGTGTATTGTTCGAGGTGTTATGGCAAGAGGCTTCAGAAAGTGAAAAAAATGAAATACTTGAAACGTTAGAACAAGGGTTAAAGCCTGGACAATAGCAATAAGAAAAGCCGGTTTGCTGCACGATAGAGCAAACCGGCTTTTGTGCTTTTATCCAGAGATTGGCGTCTCCAATCGGAGCGCTGGATCTCGCCAGATTTCCACCCATTTTTTGATGGCAAATACAATGATCACAAATCCTAAGACAAGCATAATTATGGATAAGACCGCATTCAGCACACTGTAGCCAGATGCATGTGGATTAAGATACACATTGGCCACCATCCAGTATCCCGCATAATTCACCGTCACATATAAGTAAGCGAGCGGAATTAAACATGTCAGCATATACCGTCTTTTATCGGCAATTTTCAAAACAACTGTTGCCCCAATGATCAATCCGACTGAAGCCATTAACTGGTTTGATACGCCAAACAACGCCCAAATCGACCCAATATCCCCTGAGTAAAGCAAGTACCCCCACATAAAGCAGGCAAGTGCACTCGCAAACACTGATCCCGGTACCCAATCACTTCGCTTAAGCGGTTGATATACTTCCCCAAAAAAGTCTTGAATCAAGTATCTAGCCACACGTGTCCCTGCATCAATGGCGGTCAAAATAAAGACCGCTTCAAACATAATGACGAATTGGAAGAAATAAGAGGCCAAATGGCTAAAGAAAGGAATCCCCGTAAAGATATAAGCCATTCCTACAGCTAACGTAACAGCTCCACCGGTTCTCCCTTCTAAATCAAGACCAATTTCTTGGCTTAGCTGTGGAAGGTTTTCGACACTCATTCCGAGCGTTTTGAACACTTCTGGTGTACTGTTAATCGCAAAATAGTCACCTGGGTGAAGTGCGGTGGCTGCGATTAATGCCATGATACCGACCAAACATTCTACAAGCATCGCACCAAAGGCTACAGGTTTCATATCGCTCCATCGATCGAGCATTTTAGGTGTTGTCCCTGATCCAACAAAAGCATGAAATCCAGAAATCGCACCACAGGCGATGGTGATTGAAATGAAAGGCCATACAGGCCCAGCTAAAACCGGCCCTCCTCCATTCACAAACTCTGTAAACGCTGGAAATTGAATGGACGGATTGACGACAAAAATCCCGATTATGAGGGCAATGAATACACCTATTTTCATGAAACTACTTAAATAATCACGCGGTGCCAACAGTAACCACACTGGCAATGCCGCTGCAAAAAATGCATAAATCGGTAAAGCAAGCGCAAGCGTTTGTGTATCAAGAGTGAATAGATCTCCAAGTGCTGTCCCTTGAATATTCGGTCCTAGAAAGACACCTACCATGAGGAGAATAAAGCCAGCAGATGTGGCAAGCTTTAAATTGCCAGTCTTTTTATAATAAAGTCCTACCCCCATGGCAATCGGAATGGTAATACCGACCGCAAATGTGCCCCAAGGGTTTCGTTCTAACGCATGAAGTACGACCATCGATAGTCCTGCCATCGTAATGGTAATGATAAAGAGCATCGCGAGCCCTGTACAAAAACCCGCAACCGGCCCTAATTCTTCTTTTGCCACCTCTGATAGTGATTTCCCCCTCTTTCTCATAGATGCAAATAACACAACTAAATCATGCACAGCGCCTCCGATGACAGCCCCTATTAATAGCCAAAGAAGACCTGGTAAATATCCAAATTGTGCCGCTAAAATTGGACCAACCAACGGACCAGCTGCTGCGATGGCAGCAAAGTGATGACCAAAAGTGACCCATTTATTTGTTGGCACATAATCTTTTCCATCCTCAAGTGTATGAGCTGGTGTAGGATGGTCATCTGTCACCTTCAATACTTTGACCATCATAAACGTGCCGTATAGACGATACGCAATCGCTAAAATACACATAGACCCTATGACGATTGTAACCGCATTCATTTTACCATCCCCTTTGGAATAAAATTGTGTGATTGATTTCATCTTACAAAAATAAATAAAGAATCACATGTGCCTTATTAACTAGAAGCGGTCATTGTTCTGTCTTCAATTGTAAGAAGATGACTATTCACTCCCGTTCATTTCCTGGGAAATGGACACAAATAAAAAACCTTTCCTCTTGAATGAGGAAAGGTTCAGGCTGTCGAGAAAATCTTGACAGCCTTATTTTTTCCCTTAAAATTCCCATCTCCTCATTTTATAATAGAGAAA